>CAZLDQ010000192.1:0-11028 GCA_964558295.1 uncultured Planctomycetaceae bacterium
AGCGCCAGCCCCGCACGTTGGGAAGGTCGGCTTAGCGGACTTTTTCAACGGGCTGTTAGCGCGCCGAGGTCAAAGCCGTCGGTCTCGGTCGACGCGGTGCCGTTGGGCAGGGCCGCCGTTTTGATCAGGCTGGCATCCTGCACATTGAAACTGGTTCGGTCCATGGTGGTGATCTCGCTTGTGAGAGGGCAGGTGGAAGCGTGGCTAGCTCGGGCTGGTGGAGGGCGGCCGATCAGAGGGCCAGGGTTTCGGTGTTGACGATCGAGTCGGTGACGAAAATTGGAATCCGTTCGGCGCTGGTGCCGTCGCCATTGGGGGCCCCTTCGACATCGGTGGGGATCGGCGCCGGCGTGCCGGTGGAATTGGTCGCCGTCCGGCTCTTTCGGAGCTGGTACAGACTGCGACGCGACATATAGATCGCGTTCGGGCCCTTCCCGGACGGGAATTTGGCGAGGGCGTCGTAGATCAACGCGTCAGTGAGGCCCTTGTCGGTCGTGAGCTTCTTGATTCGACATACGGAGTAGATCGAACCGACTTGCAGGCCTGGGCGCATGTAGAGTTCTTGCCGCAAGCCCGTGAAAGGGTTGCCGGCGGCGTCGGTCAGGCGGCACTCAACCGGGTCGGTCACCTCGGCGCGGCCTCCCTGGCCCAAGACCCAACGCACGTCAAGCGGTCCCCAACGGACAAGCCAAACGCTCGTGGCGACGTTGTCGGTAGTCCCTCCGGCGTCGACCACCATGTTGATGTCGTC
Organism: uncultured Planctomycetaceae bacterium; assembly: GCA_964558295.1. Taxonomy (GTDB): domain Bacteria; phylum Planctomycetota; class Planctomycetia; order Pirellulales; family Thermoguttaceae; genus JBDKTH01. Next base: position 752 of record CAZLDQ010000192.1, read on the forward strand.
GTGGCACTGCAGGAGGCCGGGGAAGCCCTTGGCTTTCCCGAAGGTGGCGTGGGGGCCGTAGAAAAAAGCCTTGCCGAGAGCCTGCATACTTCCCTCGGTGATCCCCAGGGCCTCTTCGGCCAGGTAGGCCGCGGCGCCGTCCTCGTAGGCGTCGGCGGCCGCCTTGTCGACCTCGAACTGCGGATTGAGCAAGTAGCACTCAACGAGGCGTTGCTCCCACGTGCTGCCGGCCACGGCCGTGCCTTCGTTCACATTGCGAAAGTTGACGGTCGGCACGCCGGTGCGGACCTTTTGCGGATAGTTCAGTCCCTTGATCGTGCGGGCCGCCCCAAGGCGGACCTCCGGCACGGCCTTGGAGGCTTCGTCAACCAGGCCGGCCGCGGCGTCGCTGCCGTTCATGCGGACGATGTCGAGGAGAGTAGGCAATCCCATCTAAAACACTCCTGATGCTGTGGGTGGTTCCTAAAACGTGGGTGGTGCGGTGGATTGGGTCGCGGGCTTACTTGGCCCCGGGCAGGTGTTCGGCGTTGTAGGCGGCCAGGGCGGCCAGGTTGTCGCCGAGGTTGGCGAACGTCTTCCGGCCGGCGACCTTCTTGTCGGGCTCGCCGTTTTGGAACTGGGCGGGCTCCTGCTCGCCGCGATCGACGGCGGCCAGACGCTGCCGGAGTTGGGCGTTCTCGGCCGCGAGCTGCTCAAGGTGTTTGTCCTTGGCGGCTTCGAAGCTCAAGCCATCGGCGTACCAGTCGGCACCCTGGGGCCCGAAGGCGTTCATGTAGCGGCGGACCTCGGCCCGTGGGTCGGCGGACTGCTCGGTCGCCTCAGGGTTGGCCGGCGGGTCCTCGGCGGGCGGGGTGGCCGGGGTTTGGTCGGCCGGCTTCTCTTCCGGCTTCAGGTCGGCGGGGGCGTCGGTCGGGTCGGTGGGCGTGGCGGTGTCCTGGGACATGCCTTCTCCTTTCGGAACGATCTGGAGGCCGTGGTGGTCAAGGAAGCGGTGGACGAACTGGGAAACCCGGTCGGGGTCGACGTCCAGCGCGACAAGTGCGGGGGACTGCTTGGAGAGGCCAAGACTGTAGGACAAGAGTGCGTCGGCCTCGGCGGCCATCTCCTGGCCACGGTGAAAGAGGCCGTTGGGGTTGGCGGCGGGGTCGTCGACCACGTCGTCGGCCAGGAGTTCGTGGAGGCGAACGTGCCACAGGCCGCGGGTGTTCTTCGGGTCGGGGCTCTTGAATTCCGACAGGTCCCAGACCTCGCGCACGCCCCAACCGTCGTTGACTTCGACGAGCTTGGCCCCGTGTTTGGTCATGAAGGCCTCTTCGGCCTCGATGTCTCGCAAAAAGACAATCGAGGTGCCGAAGGCGGTGGGATCCTCTTCAGCCAGGCCAAGCACGTAGCCGGCCAAGTCGCCATCGGGAGTTTCGCGGGCGGCCTGGGCAAGGTGGAGGTCGCCGCGGACCACGTCGCCGTCGATGCGACCGGCCTTCACACGGCCGAGAAACTTCCCCATCCCATCGGCCGAGAGTCCCGGGTGGGTGAAACGCGATTTGATGCCGCTTGGCGTGCCTTGGATCGCGGCGGCGGTCTGCCGCAGAAACTCCGCATCGATCCAATGCTCGTGGCCGAGGGCCTCGCCGCGGCTGACAATGGCCATGCCGCGGATGATGCCGGCGCTATAGTCGCCGCCTTCGCGGTCGATGGCGTTGGTGCCCTGGATGCCGCGGGAGGGCGTCGCGCGGAAGCGGTCGGGCTTGCGTCGCAAGATCTCACGGGGTGGTTTGGGCATTTTCTCCTCCTGGAATGGAGCCGGCTGGCGTGCCGGCGGGCGGTGAAACCGCGGGGCCTAGTTTCTTCCGGCGGTAAGCCTGGTAGTCGGCCTCCTCGTCCACCAGCTCGTAGGCGTCGGTGCCGTGCTGCTTGCAGACGCGGACCGTCGAGGTAAACCCTTTGGAAACGGCTTCCCCGTCGGCCTTCACTTCCTTGAGGGGGTCGATCCAGGGAATGCCCTTATGGATCCATTCCCACGACAAATCGGCCACGGTGAGGCCGGGCGGAAGGACCAGGTCGCCATCGAGGACCCACAGGCCGATCCGCCAGGCGGTCAGGGCATCGAGCCATTCCTTGATGTCCTCGCGTTTCTCGCGGGCCGATTGGTCGTAGAGCAAGAGGTCCTGGCGGGTCGCCGAGTAGTTCGCTTTCGTGCAGTCGAAGAACGTATAGGGGATGTCCAGCGACCGCAGGGCAACCGCGATGCACAGCTCGGAATAATCCTTGAACTGCGTGGAGGGATGGGCCGATTCGAGGAACTTGGCGTCGTCGCCCGGGTCGAGCTCCAACTTGATCGGGCCGCGACCAAAGTCGACCGAATAGCGTTCGGTTCCTTCGTCGGCCGTGCCGTCGCCGTCGGCATCCTGGCTGCCGTCGCTGGCAACCACTTCGCCGGCTGTGTCGTCGCGCTCGGAGAAGATCGCCAGGGCGAAAAGCTGCGTCACCTTGGCCTTGATCAGGGCATAATCGAGGGCCTCATAGGTGTCCTGCATCCGGTTGATGGCCGAGGCCAAGGGGCTAATGCCGCGGACTTGGTCGAGGCGGTCGTAGTAGGCCAGCGGCACAACATGGCGGGCAGGGAGCAGCCGGTCGAAGGTGAAGCCGTCGCCCACGGTGTTTCGGTTGTGGAGGGCATAGGCCACAGCCCGGCCGGCTTTGTCGACTTGGATGCCGTGCACCAGGTCCTCGGGGCGGACATGGTCGGGGACGACGCCCATAAGCGGCGTGCGAACCCGGTCGCCCTCGATGCCCTGGACCTGGCCGCGGGCCAGCTTTAGGGTAAAGAAGTCACCGTCGATCGTGCGGCGGGCCTCGGCTAGGCGGGTAAAGCGGCGGCGGGAGTGGCGGCCAGCGGCGTCGAAGTTGGCGGCCTTGCTCCAGCGGGTCATCAAGCGTTCGAGCTGGTCGTCGATCGCCTGGCCGTTCTGCTTGGCCTGGAATTCGAAGCTGGAAACATAGTCCAAATGCTTCCGGATCATCCAGGCGGCAATTTCGTAATTGCGGTGGATGTTGCGGGCCGTGGCCACCAGCTTTTTGCGGCCCGTGCTGTCGAGGTGCTTGTCCTCGGACAGGAGTTGGACCTTGGGCGGGCGGCGGCGTTTTTTGTCCTCGGTGGCGTCGTAGTCCGACCCAAAGCGGGTTGGGGCCAGGCCGCTCAAGAGTCGCCGGGTGGTGGCTAGAATTCCCGCCATGGTCAGAATCCACTCAGGTCGATGGAAGAGGACCGGGGCCGGCAGCGGTGGTCCTGCTGGCGGCGAAGTTGGGCCAGGCGGCGGCGGACCTCGGCAAGGTCGTACTCGACGCGAGTCCCGTCGGTTTGGACCGTGCGCGCGCCGGCGGCCAGGATGGCTTCGAGTTCGGCGATGTCTTCAGGCAATCCCATGGCACCAACAAAAAAGCCGTGCGGGGTGTGCGGCCCCGCACGGCCTCCACCAAAGGTTTGCGGGCACTCGGCCCGAGCTAGTGTAACGAGGGGAGTCTACTGGTTGGCCGCGGCGCGGCTCAAGGGTCGGCCATCGAATGTAGCGGTGGGGCCGCTACTTTTTGGCCTTGGGTTTCTTGGTACGGGCCGGACGGGCCGGTGTGTCGGTCGGCTCGGCTTCGTCGTTGTCATCGGCGAGGGCCTCGTCGTCTTCGTGGGGTTCGTCAAACGGCTCGGCGTCGTCGAGGGCCTCGGCCTGGTCGTGTTGGAGCTCGATCGTGGGACGAAATTCGTAGGTTACGATGGTGTAATGCTGGCCACAGGCCTTGCACCTTACGCGACGCCAAACAATGTGGTTATAGACGTGCCCGTCGCGTATGCCGTTGATGTCGGCGTCGTTGGCGATGCGCAGGACCTCGTATTCGGTCGAGGAACAGGCCGGGCAGGCGGGCGGGACGTGGACAACAGCGGGGCGGTTGATGTTGGGGGGTCCTTTTCTGGACATGGCAGGCTCCTTTAGGAAAGGTAAGAGACTTTGCGGCGGCGGCGTTGGGGTTTGGGCGGGGCTTTGAGTTCGGCGAGGGTCACGCCGCGCTCGCTTGCGGCGATGGCGGACCCAACGAAACAGTCCCACCAATGGTTATCCCGGCCTGGCTTGGCGTGCCATTCGTCGCCCTCGATCCCGTCCTCGATGACATGGGAGCGATCTTCGGCGGTGAAGTGGTCGGCCAGGCAGCGGTGGTCGCCGGCGAACAGGGAGAAACAGCCGCGCTCGCCCATCGGTGTGGCGAGGCGGCGGGCGAAAAAAGTCTTCCAATAGTTGGTATCGCAGAGGATGTGCCGGCCTTTGGCATCCTTGGCCAGGGCCGGGATTTTCCAGCCGATCCCCACGCGGTCGCCCTTGGCTTTGCGGCGCCAGGCGTGCGGACGTTTCGAGGGGCGGATCCCTTGGCCGTGACTGGGAAGCAACAGGCCGGCGTGGGTGCTGTGCCGGCAGAAACGGTAAACCAAGTCAGTCATTTCGCCCCAATTCGCGTCGATCATGAGGCGTTCCAGACGCAGGACGGCCCCGTCTTCGCGGCGGTAATCGGTCGTGGCCAGGCGGCCGACCAGGGCCTCTAGGGCGGCGTAAATCTGACCTTCGAGCGTGGCCCGTTTGACCACGGATCCGATCGGCCGGCGGGCGTCGGCCAAGGTGAAATAGGGGCGGTGCTGATCGGGCCAGGTGCCGTAGTCGATCGCGTAGCCTTCGAAGTCGTCGGCCCAGGCGGACACGGCGTAGTAGAGGAGCTGGCCTTGGACGTCGATGTAGGCGGTCAGACGCGACGCGTCGGAGGGGATCTCGCCCCGTTTACGGTTGGTGGCCTTGGCGATGACCTGGTCGGCGGTGAGTTGGGGCGTTGTGTTCGCCTTGGGAACCGGCTCGTTTTGGTACTCGGCGGCAAAGGTGACCGGGTCGCGCAGGCGGAGGTTGTAGGCGTGTTGGAGGGCGGAGAGCTCGCTCGCCGGGTCGTAGCGGGATTCCCAGGCGACGCGGGCCCCGGCGTCCATCTCGGCGCGATGCTGGCGGTAGAACTCGGTGGCGTCGCTGCCGTCGCCCCCGTTCATCAGGCTTTCGGCGCGAATCCGCGCGTATTCGTCCCACAAGCGTTCATGGGTCGGCCACGCGTACACCAGTTTGGTGATCCGGCCTTGCCAGTCTGGGTTTTGCTTGCGGTCGAGAAGCTGGTCGGCCATGTCGTCCTTTTCGACGATCGTACATGGCACGATGACGCTAGGCCGCTTGCCAGGGCCGGCCAGACCGAGGACCGCCCCCTTAAGGATCGCCATGCGTTGGGCACATTGGGCCGGGCTGCGGGCCGATTGGTCGGTCTGCGGATCGTCGGCGATCACGAGCGACGGGCGGATCCGGCGGCCGTCGGGTAGGGTCCGGGTGGCCCCGCGGATGTTGCCGGTGAGGCCTGCCACTTGGATCGTGGCGCCGCTGGCCAGGCTGCCGGGGATCATGGGCAGGCTGATCGATTCGGCGGACCATTCGATATAGGTCGGATTGCCGCGGTAGAGTTGGCCGACGGCCCGGCGGGACTGTCTCTCAAGGCACCGGATGGGGTAGCAGACTTCGGGCCAGTCCTCAAGAAGCAGGTCGTTGGTAAAAAGCTCCGTCTTGATGTTGTGCAGGAGTTTGAGCGCGGCCGGCTCGGCGTTGGCGATCAGGAAAATGTAAAGGTGCAGGCCGAGGAGGATCGAGCGAATACAGGCAGTTTCACAAAGGGCCGTTTTTCCGGTTCCGCGGGGCATGGCAAAGGCTTTGAGCCCTCCGTAGCGAATGGCATATTCGAGGTCGTTGGCGGCTTCGTAATGGTCGGGGCTGAAGGGGAGCGAATAGGTCAGGGGAAAGTAGGTCCGGGCCATGAAGGCAAAGTCGCGGGTGGCCTCCATGCGTCGCTCCAGGTCGCGGATCGGCGGAATGGGGCCAATGTCCCGCGCGCTGCGGCTGATATCGGCGCTGCGGCGAGTGGCTCGCTGCTTGGTGCGTTCGTAGGCATCGCGGGCCGTCTTACGTTTCACGTTGTCTAACTGGCCAGGATCCGAAGGGCGGCTAACCGGGCGTGTTCCTCAAGCGGCGAGTCGGCCGGGGCTAGGCCGAGGGGGATCAAGTGGTGGCCGATCGCGGCCAGCTCGGCCGCGGCCTGGCTCTCGCCTTCGACCGGCGGCGGGGCGTCGGACTTCGCGTAGAGGTCCATCAGCTTGTTCAACTCCTTCTGGCTCGCCAGGGCCGTTTTCGCGTCCTGCACGGCCAGGCTCCGGCGGTAGCAGTCATTGAGCCGGACAATGGCCTGGCCGAGTTCGTGGTCGCGGTGATAGTCGGCGGCCAGAGTGATCCGGCGGCGGGCCTCGGCCAGGATGGCGGGCCGTTCTTCGGCCGGCACGCCGAGCTTGGCCAGGCCCTCGGCGATCGACGCTTCGCCGGCGCCGGAGACCAACAATAGGAGGACCTTGTCGGCGATCGTCGCCGCGGGGCCGGCGGCCGGGTCAGGCGTCGCGGCGGCCTGGCCAGGCTTGGCGTGCGGGTCTGGGCCGACGATGTAACGCTCGTCGGCTTCCGATGGCATCGGATAGTCAAAGGACTCTTCAAAGGCGGCCATAGCGCGGGCGATGGCCGCAGTTGGTAGGGCTCCGTTGGATCGACGGGCGGCCACCCGTTCGCACGTGTCCCGCGGCACATTGAGCCAGACAATCGTGGTTTTGTAGCCGGCGACGCGAGCCGGTTCGAGGAAGGCGGCCCGGTCGCGGCGGCGGGCGTTGGTCCGGTTGATGACCAGTCGCGGGACATTGGCCGCGATGGCCGCGGCAAGCTCCCTTTTGGATGCGGCCAGGCTGGCGCCCTCGCGGGCCGGGATGACCTGGTAACCGTCAAGGGTCTTACAATAGTCGGCCTTGCCGGATCCAGGGCGGCCGATCAAAAGGACCAGGTGGCGGTCGGGCGGCGGAGCTGCTTTCTGCTTCTTCGGGCTCATTTGATCGGGCGGCCAAGGATCTCGGACATGGGGGAACGGACAAAGAGGCGTTGGCCGATGCGGCGGACGCGGAGCGTCAGGCCGAGTGCTCGGGCATGGTCCTTGAGACACCACTCAAGGAGTCTCGCGCTTTCGACGGACGCCGGGGCGTGGTCGACGAATTCGACGTCCTGGTCGGGATTGAGAATGGCGTTGGCCATGGCTTGCAACATGAGGCCGGTAGTTCGGCCGGTGCCTCGGGCCGGGTCGTCGGTGGTCTTTGGCATGGGGTGACCTGGGGTTAGCGGGAAAGCATTTCGTCCATCCATCCGCGGTGGAAGTCCCAGAGGTCGCGGTCGTTGGTGATCACGTATTGCTCCCATCGCGGGTTGGCCGTGAGGTTGGCCGACCCTTCCACGGTGATCCACTGGCCGCGGGCTGGGTTGTTGAGGAGCAATACCTTGGCGTGGTTCTGGATAGCCCGGAAGCGGCCACCCCTGGCGATAATCCCCTCAAGCAGCAACGTATAAACGGCCGTTTCCCGTCGCTTGAAGTAGGTCCCGGTGAGAAAGTTGGCCGTGGCGAAGCGGCCGGCGTCCCAAAGCTCGAGCATTTCGACGGCGTTGGGCCGGCTGAGGGTCCAGGTGGAACAATAGAGGCACTCGGCCTGGCCGATCCAGTCGAGCATCACCGGGCACCAGGTCCAGAAATCAAACTTGCTGCCACTGGCGACGTGGATCGACTCGCCCGGGGCCGGCGGGGCGGTGATGATGTCGCGGAGGGATTCCTGTTGGCCAACGCGAGCCACACGGCGGCGGGCTTGGCGCCGGAGGGCCCGCGGACTTGGCATTTCAGCGGACTCAAGCGAGCCGGCCAAGCCGAGGACGTCGTCAACAAGGTGGGCTTCGAGAGGATCGAAGGTCATAGGCTGCGAGACCAACAAGCGGCGAAAATCGGAAAAAAGAAACTCAACTAAACCGGCCGTCTGGTCCGGCTGCAGTCAATAAATGGAAACGGCAGGAAGGACCCGTGGCGGGGGTGCAAAGGATTATCTCCGGGCGTTGCGGTGGTGCCATCGGCTGTGGTTGCGAACCGTCTGTTGGCAGCGTTTAGCACCGCAAGAGGCGCGAAGTAGGCCGCCGAGCAAGCCGACGGCCCCGAACAGGCCAAGTAGCAGCAATAGGGCCTCAAGCATGATGGGCTTACGTTCCCGGGTCGTGGCCGATGGCCGTGGTGGTTTGCGTGCTGACGGCGGGCCGGCGGGCAGTACGTTGGAGGTCCTCCAGACAACGGGCTTGGTCGACCATGATACGGCTCATCTGTTCGAGGGCCGCGGCTTGGGAGCGTTCGGCCTCGGTGATCTTGCCCACGGCCTCCGCTGTGCCACTGACAAACTTGATGTGGGTCTGAGTGAGCGGCTGCAAAACGTCGTTCCGCACCCACCAGGCCACCCCGATCAAAAGCAGGGTTGGTAGGCCAAAGCGTTCCAGGATGTAGAGGCCGGCTTGCTTGCTTCGGTCGGTCATTGGGCCCACCTCCAGCGACGATGGACCGGCTGGTTGGCCGGGCATGTCGGACAAGTCGGGCAATTGGGGCCCGTGCATGGCGTGGGCGGGGCAACGGCCGGCGATGGGGCAAGCTGGGCCGGCGCAGGCGTGGTAACCGCTGGTCCCAGGGTATCCCAGGTGCAAGGGCCGGCGAGCGTGTCCCACGGGTTGGAGCCGGCCAGCAGGCCGACGAGGAGAATCAAAGCGTAATCCACGTGAGTTCTTCCTCCAGAATAGGAAAGCCCGTATACTCGGCCACGGCGTAGCATTCGCCGGCGGCGATTTGGGCCTCGAAGGTTTCGGGGGTGACCAGGCAACGGCCGGCGCCGATTGGATACGGGCCTTCTGGGCCAGTCACCCAATCCGGCCCCCATTGGTTGTTATCCTCGACCAAGCCAACGATGCGGCCGTCGTCGATCGTGCCACACACCGACCAGGAATGAGCGGTGCGCCCCTGGATCTTGAGAAACCCATTGGCGTCCCGGGTGGCCGGCAGACGGGACCACAAGGCCTTGGTGGTTCCAAACCAACCTGAGTAGCCGGCGGCGCAGGCGTCGCGCATCTCCTCATAGGTTCGGATCGGCGCATATTGGCGGAAGAAAAAGCGGGCGGCGATCGGCTCCAGGGCGTCGGGCATTCCATCCCGCCCCCAGGATTTGCAGAGGTCGTCATCGTCGTGCTTTCCCACAAGGTCGTAGAGCTGTCCTCCCACGTCATACCGTCCTTCTTGCAGGAGGCCAAACTTGGTGGCCGATTCGACGGCATAGGCTACCACGGCGCCGTCTCCGCGAATCCTGGCCCCATGTTTGCCACTCCCGATCTCCACCCGGGCCGGGCCATACACCGAAGCGGCGATCGTATAGCCGGGCCACTTGATCTTTCCCGCGGCGGCCAAGCGGGCGCTTTGCACGTCGCCCACCATGCCGCCCGTACGGCCCACGCACGAGCCGATCCACTGGGGGCGATAGGTGGGCTGTTTGCCCAGGATTTTGCTAAAGGCTTGAGGCAGGAGGACTACTTTCCCCTTCCCAAACCCTTTGAGTTGCGGGTTGGCGTCATAAATCGAATCGGCCGCCGTGGTCGATTCGGCCATCACGCGATCGATCACGTCCGGGCGATACTCCCACCCTCCCAATTCGTTGAGAATGTCCAGGTTCAAGGTACGTTCTCCAGTCCGAGGGCAATTTGTTGGGAAATGGGCCCGAGGGCCTTGGGATCGGTGATGGCTTGGCCTTGCAGGTATTCGGCCAACTTCACGATGAACGGATACCAGCGGTTCTTTGTGCCGGCCGCGGGATCGTCGGGCGGGATGCCGAGGGCCTCGCGGTTGGCGGCGAGCTGGGCGCGTTGAGCGTCAAGCAGGGTCGGAAATTGACCGGCCTCGGCCTGGTCGGCTACACGGCGGTACCCGGCGGCCAGGCGTTTGGCCTCGGCGGCGCGGCCCTCGGCGTGAACGGTTTCGAGGGCCCAATCCCGCACGGATTTGGCCAAGCCGGTCAATGGTTCGGGGGTCGGCGGTATCGGCTGGCTTCCGATCGGCGCGACGGTGAAGAATTGCAGGCCGGCTGAGGTGCGGAGGATCAGGGCGGTTTGACCGGCTTGGGGACCAGGCGTAAAGGCGATGGTTTGGCCATCGGGCAAGGCGATCTCGTTAAAGAGCGGGAACGGCTCGGCGGCGACGGCTGGGACAATCAGCAGGCCCACGAGGGCCAGGGCAATGAGGAGGATTAGCGGTGTCAGGGGGGCGAGTGGCGGGGGGCTGGGGGTTGG
>CAZLDQ010000193.1:0-11015 GCA_964558295.1 uncultured Planctomycetaceae bacterium
GGGGCGGTTAATCGCCGGGAGGTTGCCACTATGTTTGGGCCCCCCCGGATCCCCCCCCCGACGAGATGCTCCAGCCAAATCCAACTCTCCTTATGGGAGTCTAGCTGACCCGTGCGGGATGTTCAAGCTGCCCACCCGCTGGTCAAGCTGGCCGCCGGCTGGTATATTTCTCGCCACAGGCAGACAGTTATCCCTGCGACGTTAGAGACGAGGATGGAATTGCATGAGTCAGGCTGTTGTACTGGAAACCAACTTGCCCGGAGTTCCCGTGCGCCGGGGTAAAGTGCGGGACGTATATGACCTTGGCGACCGGGTGTTGCTGGTCAGTACGGATCGGATCAGCGCGTTTGACTGGGTTCTTCCCAGCGGGATTCCCGATAAGGGTCGGGTGCTCAACCAAATCGCCGCCTTCTGGTTTGAACGCCTCGGGGAAGACCATCACCTGATTACGACCGATGTCGACGCGATGGACCTTCCCGTGGGCACGGATCGAGAAATGCTCGCCGGCCGGTCGAGCCTGGTGCGCAAGACGAAGGTCGTGCCGATCGAATGCGTGGTCCGCGGCTATCTGACGGGTTCGGGTTGGCAGGAATACCAGGCCAGTGGTACGGTGTGTGGAATCCAACTCCCGCCGGGGCTCCAGGATAGCTCGCAGCTTGAAGAGCCGATCTTTACTCCGGCGACCAAGGCCGAGACGGGGCATGACGAGAACATCTCCTTTGACGAGATGGTCAATGTCGTTGGCCGGGAGATGGCCGAAGAGCTGCGCCGCCGCAGCCTGGAGATTTTCAAACGCGGTGCCGAGTATGCCAAAAGCCGGGGAATCCTGATCGCCGACACGAAATTCGAGTGGGGCGTCGTCAACGACCGGGTGATCCTCATCGACGAGGTGATGACGCCTGACAGCTCGCGGTTCTGGCCGGCTGATCAGTACGCCCCGGGACGGAGCCAGCCATCGTTTGACAAGCAGTTTGTGCGGGATTGGCTGACGGCGAGCCATTGGGACAAGAATAGTCCCCCCCCTGCCCTGCCCGACGACGTGGTGGCCAAGACGCGGGCCAAGTATATCGAGGCCTACGAGCGTCTGACAGGCCAGACGTTTATGTGGAAATGAGGAATGCACAGGGCCTGAAGCCGTGGCTGGCGGTCGCGGCTTCAGGTTCGCTGAAGCTTGAGCCCGATATCAGCCAGGCGGCGTCCCAGGGCGCGACAGATGGCGGTCTCTTGGGGATCGAGCGGGCGCTGGTTGTCACCACCCGCGACATGCCCGGGGCCATAGGGGGAGCCACCGCCTTGGGTGGTGAAGAGGGCTTGAGTTGAATAGGGAACGCCAACGAAGATCATCCCCAGGTGAATCAGAGGAACGGCCAGGGTGAGGATTGTGGTCTCCTGACCGCCGTGCAGACTACTGGTCGAGAGGAACACGCCAGCCGGTTTTCCTTCGAGTGCCCCCTCGAGCCAGAGTGGGGTGAGCTGGTCAATCTGGTTCTTCAATTGGGAAGCCATATTGCCGAAGCGCGTGGGGGTGCCGAACGCGATGGCTCCTGCCTCGCGGAAGTCGTCGAGCGTCACCAGGGGAACGTCCTGCTGCAATTGGCGGCCCGCCTGCATATCGGGCCGTGACTCGATGACCGAGGCGGGAACCAGTTCCGGAACTGTGCGAATCACTGGCTCGGCTCCTTCGATTTCCAGTACCCCTTCGGCTACCTGCTGGGCCATCTGGTAGACGTTGCCATAGGTGCTGTAGTAGACAATCAAGACCTTCATGGGCTCATCCTCCGGAGGAATCATAGGAGGATAAGTGAGACGGGGGAAGCAACTGCTCCCCACTTTGCGCAAACCGCCCTATCCCCGCCCTAGCGGGTAGAGTACAATGGGGGCCTCAGGTTGGCGGCCCGTTGAGGGATGAGTCTTGCCATAAAGTGAGAACAGGAAAAATGTTACGTTACTGGACCGCCGGTGAATCGCACGGCAAGGGGCTCCTGGCCCTGGTGGATGGTTTTCCTGCTGGGGTGGAAATCCAAACCGAACTAATCGATGCGGAATTGCGACGTCGCCAGGGGGGCTATGGACGCGGCGGTCGACAGCGGATCGAAACGGATCAAGTGGAGATCCTCAGCGGCGTTTGGCATAACACCACCTTGGGGAGCCCGATCACTCTGTGGGTCGTCAACAAGGATTACAAGATGGAGCGGATGGAGGACCTGGACCGGCCGCGACCCGGTCACGGGGACCTCAGTGGGGCACTCAAATACATGGCTCCGATCCGTGCAATTCTGGAACGAGCAAGTGCCCGGGAAACGGCTGCCCGGGTAGCGGCTGGCGCATTGGCCAAGCAATTGCTTCAGCGGTTTGGGATTACCACATTCGGTTACGTGGTCGAATTGGGACCGATCAAGATCGAGCCACGCCCTGGGACGCTCGAAGAACAGTGGGCGGCTCGTGAGGCCAGTCTGGTCTATTCCCTCAATCCGGAGCAGGACGAGGAGATTACGGTTCTGATCGATCGTTGCCAGAAGGAAGGCGATACCCTGGGCGGCGTGATTGAGGTTCGGGTGGAGAATGTGCCTTTTGGACTGGGCACGCATGCGCAGTGGGACGAGAAGCTTGACGGTCGGATTGCCCAGGCCGTGATGGCGGTCCAGGCGATCAAAGGGGTGGAGATCGGGCTGGGCTTTGCGGCGGCCCGGCGGCGTGGTTCGGAGGTTCACGATCCGATCGTCTACGATCCGGCCCAAGCCAGCGGCCGTCAACTTGGCTTCACCCGACCGACGAACAACGCCGGTGGCCTGGAAGCCGGCATGACCAATGCCCAGCCGATCGTGGTCCGTGCGGCGATGAAGCCGATCAGCACCCTGGCTCATCCGTTGGAATCGGTTAACCTGCGGACCAAGAAATCGGAACAGGCCGCCTACGAGCGAAGCGATGTCTGTGCGGTTTCCGCGGCGAGTGTGATTATCGAGAACGTGGTGGCCTTTGAGATTGCCCGGGCACTGATCGACAAGTTTGGCGGCGATAGTCTCGAAGAAATGCTGGCCCGCTTCAAGCTCTTCTACGAGATGGCCGCGCGGCGGTAGTGGAGGGTGGGCGCGTAGTGGCGGGGCTTGTCCCGCGTTTTCGTTGCGTGATTGACAACGTATCCCATTTGAACTGATTTCGGTGGGAGACCGGACACGGATGTTCCAACTGCATGACAGGACCCGGCGGCAACTGGGCATTTTGGCTTTTGTCGTGCTTTGCCTGGTGCCAACGGTGATGGTGTTGGTCTGTGGTGTCGCTTGGCATTTGCCGGGTCAAACGGCTTGGGAGTCCGATCGACTCAGCGCTCTGCTGGGATTGAGAGTCTCGCTCGAAGGAGTGGAGTATCCGCGGCCTGGCGTGGTGCGTTACATGGGACTCGCCTTGACTGACGCCGAGACCGAGAAGACGGTTCTTCGCTGCCAGCGGCTAGAAGCGCAGTGGCGCACGGAGGCCGACAAGCAGGGGCAAAGGCATCCCTGTCTTGTTCTTACTGCGGTGGAGCCGCACCTGGAGGCCGACGGACTTTCTCAGGTTTGGCGTCTGGTTCACGAGGTGCTCACCTGTCGGGCCGATCGCGCAGGAATTGACGCGCGCCTGGTGGCGGAACAGCTTGTGCTACGTTTGGGCGAGACGCCGTTGAAGCTCTGCGACATGCAGGGGGCGTTGGATGCTCGCGTGGAAGGGACGCTGGCGGACGTTCATTTCCGGTTGGCAGGGAGTCAGAAGGACGACCAGGTGAAGCTTCGGATTGGGCGTGATCGACGTACCCAACCCGCAACGACGGGCTTCGCTCTGCAGACCGGTTCGACTCCCCTGCCCTGCTCTTTGTTGGCGGCCGTGTTTCCGTTGTTTGGGCCTTTGGAGCAGAGTCGGTTTCTCGGTGACCTTTGGGCCAACCAGACAGTTGAAGGTTGGGACGGCGGGCTCAAGGGCTGGTTTTCCGAAGTCGACCTGGAACGGTTGTTGGACGGCCGGCTGCCGCAGAAGATCCTCGGCACAGTAGATGTCGCTGTGGACGAAGGGCGGTTCCGGCAAGGGCGGCTGGAGCGGCTCACCGGTGCGATGGTCGGCGGACAGGGCAAGGTCAGCCGTTCGCTCTTGGAGGCGGCTGTGGAGCAACTCGGGCTGGCTCGTGGCCTGGAGATTCCCGGGGCGGAACCCCTTTTGCCGTACGAACAGATCAATTTCCGATTTACGTTGGATTCCCACGGGCTAATGCTGCGAGGACAGTGCCAAGCGGCGGATTCGGGGGTGATTCTCGTCGACCGGTATGGTCCGCTTCTGCGACAGACCGACTGGCAGACGCAACCGGTTGTGACGCTGGTGCGGACGCTGATGCCCGGAATCCCTACACAGTCGATCGTGACCCAGGAGACCGACTGGCTCTTGCGGTATCTTCCGCTTCCTGTGGCGGAAACGGCCAGAGCCCAATGAAAGCGATTGACGCCGGCAAGTGTCCTCCGCGTAGCAGCCGGGCTTGCCCGGTGCTAGGCTTTTTGCCGGTTTTTATGGCTTGTCGGGCAGAGGCTCTGGCGGTGCGGGCGGCAGGGGGAGGTGAGTCTCCAAATGGTGGCGTACGCTGGCCGCGGCGACGACGAGCCAATTGAGGGTGAGGACTCCCAACACCCAACCGAGGCCGCCTACGCCTTCGCCGTAGGAGTGCAGACCAGAGCCAAGGACGTAGTTCACGCCGTACCAAGCCATGAGAATCGCCGTAGCGCCGAACACGGAACCGACGGCCAAACCGAAGTTGCCGAACATTCCGGCATAGCGGCCGTGCAGGACGGCCAGGTAGATTAACAGGGACACGAGCGCCCAGACTTCTTTGGCGTCCCAGCCCCAGAAGCGGCCCCAAGACACGTCGGCCCAAAGCCCGCCAAGGATCGTGCCGGCGGCCAGAAGCAATACGGCCACCTGCATCGACTTGTAATTGAACGTGCCCAGTATGTCACAGACCTCCGGCGGACGGCGAGCGAGGAATTGCGTTGTCGGCCGAGGCCCTTCGGGCAAGATGTTGTCGATTTCCGCGGGATTACGGTAACGGCCAAACAGGTAGTAGGCCAACGCCAGATTGCCAAGCCCCCAAGCCAAGGCCCCGGCGCCGTAGCTGGCCGTAATCGTCAACACGTGCATGGTGAGCCAGAAGTTGTCGCGCAGTACGGGCATCAGCGGGTTAATGTTCTTGTCGAACACCGGCGCGTAATAGGCCACCAATGAGGCGAAGAAGGCCACGCCGGCGGCGACGAACGCGAACGGTTTGCGGGCGAGAACCTGTTCCCATGGCTTGCCGACACCCTGGCGGAGCAAGGCGTAGGGAATTGTGATGACACTTGCCAGACCAGTGAGAATCGCCCGAGGCAGAAGCCATATGCCGAGCCCCAGCATTGACAGGCCGACCAGCCAGACGACCACATTGCCGACTGTGGGCATCGACGAGCCGACGTCCACCCGCGGCAAAAGCCTCACGATCGTATAGCCGCCGTCGCTGCCGTAGGACGTCATGGCCAGAAGCCAGAAGATCGCCAAGGCGATGGCTGACCGGGGGACCAGCAGGGCCAAGTTGGCCACCGTCCAAGCCGTTGGGTTCGTGAGCGAACGCTGCGTCTCGGAGAGTGGCGAGGCTTCCGGCGTATAGGGAATTGCCGTTAAGCGCCACGCGCTGCTGAGCCCGGACCAGAACATCGGAAGCACGGTGAACCACAATCCCATCAGCCCGACGACGAGGGCCACGAAGATCACTGTCTCGAACATGTTTGTCACCGGGGCCCACCCGGTGATGTATACCCGAAGTCCCAGACCGTAAATCGTCAACAACTGTGCGGCCAGGAGCACGAACAGCCCTAGGACGAACATCGGCTTGTGCAGCACTCCAAACGCCAAAGCGAAACAGACCATCGCCCCCAGGCCGACCGCGCAGGACAAGAAAAACGGATCGAGCTGGTAGTAGTGAACCTCGGCTCGCGTGAAATCGGGCGAGGGATAGGCGGTGGCTGCAAGCAACTCGTCGTCCTTTTGTCGGATGGGAAGTGTCTTACGCAACGGTTCGATCTGCTGCCCCAACTCCCGCACGGCCGAGGCAAAGCCGTCCATGGCAGCAGCGAACTGCTCCGCCCGCTGGGGATTGGCACGATCGCGATAGACGGCAGCCGCTTGCTCGAATGTTTTACGGACTTTTGCAACCGATTCCTTCGGGTAGCCCGCCAGCACGGCGTCCGAGCCGTGGAGAAGCGCTTGTAGGCTGAGCCAGGGCTGGGCATCGTCGTTTGGGTCGCGGTTCTTCTCCAACGCCAAGGGATCCAAGGAGGGAACCAACCGGAGGGTGTGGTCATTGTCGTACAAGGCCAAGTGCGTCTCGTTGACCTGGCGGGCCAAATCGGCCGTGCCAACGGCCAACGCATGGGCCTTGGTGCGAAGCATCTGACGCTGGACGGCTGGCATTTCCTCGGTGGATGTCTTGAAGATCTTGTCCTTCTGTGCGGCGAAGGTTTCGGCGAGATGCAAGGTATTCTGGTGAATCTCCGTCACCAGTTTTTCCAGTTCCTGGAGCGATGCCTCCTGGTTCTGGCTCTGTGTCACCAGTTTCTCCAGCGACTTGCGCGTATCGTCCACCAGACTGTGTGTTGTCTTATCCTCGGAGGACGCAGACTGCTTCAATTCCGGCTCGAGTCTCTGCCATAAGTCGAGCACCATCGACAACCTTGCGACGTAGCGGTTGCGCATGCTTTCCGGCGAGGCCGGATCGAAGATCAGCCGGCGATAGAAGGTATAGGCTTCATACAAGTCACGAACCTTTTTGTCGAGCGTCGATAAGACAGGCTTTTGGCCTTGGGCTTCCGCCTCTTGCTGCTTCTCCGAAAGCCTCGCTAGGTATATGTGGAACTTGCGAGAGTTTTCCAACTGCCAGGGGGAGACGTACTTGAGACGCTTTCCTTCGGAACTGAGGAGCGGCAACTCGAGGACCTCTGTTCGTAGCACCTCATGCTCGGCGATGAGAAAGGGAACGTTTTTCCAACGCTGGGGTTCGACGAGCCAGCTAAACAATAACTCTGCCGAGGTGAACCGTCGCGGTTTGCCGTCGGGAAAGAGTCTGCGCGATTCTTCCAAGCCCGGCGGCTCGTCGCCGTTGCCATTCGCGGTACCATCGAGGCTCAACCGCGGATTGGCCCGATTGGTGATACGCTCCACCGCCGCCCGGGCGAACGTGTTGACGGGCATCATCCGACCGCCAGAGAATACCGGCATATGCTGCCAGACGCTCCAATCCATCTCATCGGTACTTGCGGCCCAGGATGACGAGGGCATGGGCCATGCTAGGACAGAAAGCAGCAAGAAAATGGTGTATCGCATCGGTTTTTCGACGTTGGTTCTCACGAGAGGCCCTGCTTGTCGCTGGTTTCCCGAGGGGCTGCCAGCGGTTTTTGTTCTAAGGACATGCGAGGCCGAAAGAAATAGGCCCGCATGTAAAACATGATTGCAATGCCGGCAACGATCATCAGACTGCCAGCGTACTTCAGCCCACGGCCGGGATCGTAGTTGACCGTCAACCATGACAGGAACAGTTCCTCGCGCGTGCCGCTGCCACCCACGAGCTGATCAAACTCGGGATCACCCGGTTTCCAGGGGCCTCGGAAGGCCTCCTGATAGACCCGGTAGGAGCGACCGGTGGTGGGATCGGAAAAGTTGACCGGCTGGTTGAGAGTGATGCGGATCAGATTGTCTTTGTCCTCGGTATCGCCACAGGTCTTGTTGACCTTGTTGCCGTCACGGTCGAGCAGTTCCACCAAGCTTGAATAGTGCGACGCTTGGCTGCTGCCGGGATCCAGCTTGCGTTGAAACTTGTGGAGATAGATCTGGAAGCCGAGGTCGATCTTGTCCCAGGGCAACGTGACGGTTACCTGACGGTCTTTGCCGTTGACCACGTGCTGTTGATCGTTGTCGGTGATCAGGCCGAACGGATCTTTGGGCAGTCCGGCCAACCAGAATTCTTGCCGGTTACCGTCGACGGTCAGACGAAGGCGGACCCGCCGCTGTTTGAGTTCGTTGGATCGCTTGGCGGCGAACGGAACAGGCTGGAGCTTGAGCCCCGGCTGATCGTGGGGCGTGAAATGTTCGACGACGAAGGTTACCGGCGAGGGAGACTTTTCGAAGGCCGTGATCTTGGTCCCACCCAGCGGTACGGGAGCGACGGCGTCGAACTGCGGGGAATGCCAAGTGCGATAGTAGAGCTTGCGGTCGGCCCCTTGGAGAATGTCGATCCGTGGCCGCTCGGGATGGTGGATCGAATCGGGGGCGGCTTTTGAGGCTTCTTTCGACTCCTTGGGGCGTTGGCGTGCATCGATCCAGTACTCGCCGTAGACGCCGTGTTGGTCGTCTTGCTGGTTGAACTCTGGGAAATCGGCCAAGAGGACCATGCGCTGTGGTTGACTATCCGGAGCATGGACCCGGAGCACCGCGCCGAGAAACTCTGCATCGAGCCGCTCCAGTTCGATCTCGATTCCCGTGGTACCTAACGGTTGACGCATCTTTTGTTGGAATTTCTCCAAGGGGATCGGGAACTTTTGACCGGCAACGTGGAAGACAAGCTGTCCTTCGTCTCCCAATGGGTTGACGGGGCCGCTTTGGAGAAACGCTTTGGTTTCGGCCTCGTTCTTCGCCACCCAGAAGACGATTCGGACCCCGTTGGACAACTGCTGCCGGCTTCCCAAGCCCATGCGCCTTTGCGACGAGTGTGGATCGGCGATTCCTCGCACATCCAGGCTGACCGTGGTCCATGCTGCATCTGCGGTATTGTCCCGGGGCTTGCTCGACGTATTGTCTCCGTCCGCGAGGACTCGTAACTTGAGGGGCGGAGCCGGCACCAGTCGCGAGTCGCTATAGTAGTCGAGAACTTCGAGTTGAATGCCTTGGTCGTCGTAGACCGTGCCCCAATTGCGGTGGGCCAATCGCCAGGGGAACCAATAGAGCGTTGGGTAGTCGCGCCAGGGAACGCGGATCAGGTCAGCCGAATAGTCCTGCCAATTGAAGGGGCCGGCGGTAAAGGGGATGTTGATCGTCGCCGGCTCGGCCTTGTTCTTTCCGATTGGCTGGATTTTTAGCTCAAAGTGCTGGGTGTTTTCAAAGGCTAAGTGGCTCGCGTTTCCCTCGAAAACGGGCATTTGAGCATCAATCCCCCCGAGGCGACTAAGAAGGCAACCAACCAGAAGGACGATGATCCCCGCATGGGTGATCAGGAACCCGGTCTGGTGTCGTTTCCAGGGAAGGCGAATCAAGGCGGCGGCGAGGACATTTAGCCCCAAGAAGGACACGATTACGGCAAACCACCACGTTTGGTAGATGCCGAATTGGCCCGCCGCGGTGCCGAACCAGCTCTCGACAAGAGTGGCCCACCCAAGCACCACGGCCGAGGCGGCGATCAGAACGACGGCCAATTTAAGCGAGGCCAACCCTTCATAAACACCCAAGAGGCATCGAACAAAGAGCGGCTGATCGGGCGAGCGGAGTCTGGGACGAGCCATCAGTGACTGAAAACCCCGAGGTGATTGTAGAGAGAAATCTCGTCGTGAGACTTCAGACACGGCAGGAAAAAACGCGTTATGGGCAGTTGGGCTTGACCCAGCAGTTGGCCGCCCCCATCTATTGGATTATAAGCACAAGGCGGAAAAAATGGTAGGTGATCGCTCTGGCGGTTGATATCCTGCTTCCGTTGGGGAGGTAGGTCGGTATACGGCAAAGGGGTGGCAAGCCGGCGATAGGGATCGGGGAAATCTGCCGGCATTGTGCAGATGTCCCAGCAACTTGACCAAGAGCTCACGAGGTGGTCGCCGGAGTAACACTCCAATTTGCTCTTCTATTTCCTCCAGCGTAATGACCTCGGATGAACGAACGGGGCCTCAAGCAGGCGATCACCGAGCCGATTCACGAGATGAGCCAGAGCGCGCGTGAAGGATTCTGACGCATCTCGCTGTCTCGGATCGAGAGCTACGAAACGTTGATCGTGATGCCGTGAATGGAGTATCGTTGACGTGGCCCGTGATGGACAAAAAGGACAGAGATGGGACGAGGGCCTGAGAACGTCGAGCAGTCCTTTTCTTGCCTGTTAGGGCCGACGGCCTTTCCCCTCGTAGACTGTCGTTTCCGTGACGACCTTATCCATATAGATGTCGTGGGGCTGCATGGGGATCTTGGGAAAAACTTGGCACTCAAAGGCCAAGGCGATCAAGCGAGTATCGGGTCGGGTTTGCGGCAATAAGCGGTCATAGTAACCCTGTCCATGGCCGATTCGTCCTCCCTGTGGATCGAATGCTACGCCTGGGACCATGATCAGATCGAGCTCGGTGGGAACGATTTGCCGGTCCTCCAGTCGGCGCAACTCGGGCTTCGGCTCCAGGATTCCGAAGGTGCCCGGGGCTAATTCGTCCATGGCCTTTAACCAGAACAGGTTCAAATCACCACCGACACAGTAGGGGACGACCAATCGTTTGCCGTGCCGAATCTCCTCGCATAGGAATTGATACGTGCGAACTTCATGACGTACATGCACATAACACATTACCGTATCGGCACGTGCGTATTCAGGCTGTGCAACAAACCGTTTACAGATCAACCGGCTGATGGCGTCTTTGTCCGGTTGGAGGCGACGATTGGCATAGGCCTGCCGCCGAATCGCCTGCTTCTGATTGTTCCAGGAGACCGCTGGTTCCATATCAGTATTTTTGCCCAGCGAGGACGTATCAGGAATCCCTCTTAGTGAGATTCGAACAGGGGAATCCTACCCCGTCTAGGAGTGAAAGACAAGTCGGCTCTGTAGCGACGTGCCATTCGATGTCACGTCTTGTCCAAAACGAACAGGGTGAGCCCGACTAGACTCAGGCTCACCCTGCAGGCCCTTTTGTCACTCGAGAGCTTTCAGAAGACTCCCCGAAAACCTTCCGGGCTAATTTACGCCTACTCCCACCAGGCGGCGAAGAGTTTGTCGGCGGCGTCGGTGGTGGTTT
>CAZLDQ010000194.1:0-10946 GCA_964558295.1 uncultured Planctomycetaceae bacterium
ACAAAGGCCTATCGCCCCCCGCGAGAATCATTCCCCGGCAGACTTTTGCGAAGTGTTGACGAAAAGGTGAAATCGCCGGTCGGCCGTGGTATCCTGATCGCAGGGAGGAATTACCGTTTCCGTTCTTGTTGCTCTGAGGAGCCCGCGCTGATGAAACGCCTTGGTTTTGCTGTCCTGATTGGGATCTTCGTTCTCGTGCAATCGGTTCTGGGCGTCGAACTCGATGCGGCCCGGCTGGCTGCGGTTCGTGCGCGGATGCAGCAGTTTGTCGATCAGGGGGAGCTTGCCGGGGCGGTGACTTTGATTGCTCGGCACGATGGCGTGGTGAGTCTTGAAGCGGTGGGCTATCAGGATCTGGAATCGAAGCGGCCCATGCGTCCGGACACCTTGTTCCGAATCGCCTCGATGACCAAGCCGGTCACGGCCGTGGGCATCATGATCCTGGCCGACGAGGGGAAACTGGCCGTGGATGATCCGGTGGAAAAACACCTGCCCGAGTTCCGCGGCCAGCAGTTGGCCGTGCGTGGTCCGCAGGGCGTGACGCTCCAAAAGCCGTCGCGGCCGATCACGCTTCGCGACCTGTTGACCCACACCTCGGGCATGCCCGGCGGACTGCCGCGAGAACCGGCCAACTTGTACGTCACGCGGGATTGCACGCTGGCCGACGCCGTGCGGCTATTTACCAAAGAACCGCTCCAATTCGAGCCGGGCACCAAGTGGCAGTACAGCAACATCGGCATCGACACGCTGGGGCGAATCATCGAGGTCGTCTCCGGCGAATCCTATGAAACGTTCCTCCAGAAACGAGTCTTCGATCCGCTCGGCATGGTCGACACCTGTTTCTACCCAAGTCCGGCCCAGGCCGAGCGAATCGCTACGACCTACCGCCAGGAACAGGGGAAGTTGGTCCCCACGACTTCGCTCATCATTGGCCATCCGTCCGACGGCAAGTATCCGATTCCCGCCGGCGGCCTCTGCTCGACGGCCGCGGATCTGGCCCGCTTCTATCGGATGATGCTCTGCCAAGGCGAACTCGACGGCAAGCGAATCCTCTCACCGGCCGCCGTGGCGCAAATGACCCGCGTGCATACCGGCGAGCTCAAAGCCGGATTCACCGACGGCCTCGGTTTCGGCCTCGGGTGGGGTGTCGTCCGCACGCCGACCGGCCCGACCGCCATGCTCTCCCCCGGCACCTTCGGCCACGGTGGCGCGTTTGGCACCCAAGGCTGGATCGATCCCCACAAGGATCTGATCCTGGTGATGATGATCCAACGCGTCGGCCAGCCCAACGGCGACGCCTCGGCAATGCGCCGCGAATTCCAAGCAGCCGCCGTGTCGGCCCTGGAAAATGCACCGAATTGACAGCGTGGTGCGAACGACCTAGGATGACTGTTAGCCATGGCTACCACCACGCCCATCATGACGGCCACCCAACTCTCCCAGGCCACCGACTTGGGACGCTGTGAATTGGTGCGCGGAGAACTGGTGATGATGACTCCCGCGGGGTTCGAACACGGCCGGATTACCGGAAGAATCACGATCATCCTGGGAGGCTTTGTAAACGAACATCGCCTCGGGGTGATTACGGGAGCGGAAACCGGTTTCCTGATCCGCCAGGATCCCGATACGGTCCGTGCTCCGGACGTGGCCTTTGTCCGCGCCGATCGCGTCCCTCCTACCCCGCCCCGAGCGTATTTCCCCGGGGCCCCGGATCTGGCCGTGGAGGTCGTCTCCCCCAACGATCGGGCCAGCGAACTGATCGCCAAAGTGCAAGACTGGCTCGACGCCGGCTGCCAGGCCGTGTGGGTCGTTGATCCCGAGACACGTTCGATCACCGTCTATCGCAGCCGCAGCCAAGCGGCGGTCCTCTCCACCTCCGACACCCTGACCGGCGGTAACGTCGTGCCCGGATTCAGCGTCCCGGTCCACGACATCTTCGCCTAGCTTCCGCCCGTCCAGCCCCCGCCGGCGCCCTTGAGCGTCTCGGCTTTCGCCTCTTTTTTCGCACCACCCATTGTATGTATATTTCTCGCGACAGATCTGTTTCTGCCAAATCAAGAAAGTAACTATTGACAACGGAAATATATCTGTCGATCATGGTCTCAGTTGGAGGAAATCCCCGAATGCCGGCTGCCCGTATTGTCCAACTCGCCAATCGTCTCGAGCAGGAGATCCGCCACGGTGGCCTGAAGCCGGGCGACGCCTACCCGACCACCGCCCAAGTCGCGCGCCGCTTGGGCGTCAGCACCGAGGCGGCCAACGGGGCGTTGCGGGTCTTGGTGAAGCGGGGCATTCTCGAGCGCCGCCGGCGTAGCGGGACGATCGTCGCGCGACTTCCAGGCGATTTGTCCGGCGCCGTCTTGCGCCGCGTTCATCTGCTGGTCAAACAGGACTACCTGCGCTTGGAGGGCGTGCTGGCCGACGGTCTGGTTCTCGGGCTCCAGGAGAAGCTGCCGGGAGCGGAAATTGTCTTCAACTTCATCCCCACGATCGACGGCGCCGAGTACGCCAACAAGTTGATCGCCGCCTCGCTCCGCTCCGACGAACGCGATGGCTTCGTCCTGGTCCGAGCTTCACTGGCGATTCAACGCCTGATGCAGGCCAGCGGGCTGCCGGTGGTGGTCTATGGGTCGCTCCAGCCGTCCGTACAGGGGATGGCCTGGATTGACCGCGACGCATTCCAGATCGCCGAATTGTCGTTTCAGCATCTCGTGGACCAGGGCTGCCGGCAGATCGTCGCCCTGTTTCGTCCGGAGATGGCCCCCGGCGATACGCTCGTCTTGGACGGCCTGTTGCGACTACTGGACGAACACGGTTTCCGGTCCCGCGATTTGGCCGTGCGCAATCTTCCCGCCGATTTGGAAGCCGTCCACCATGCGGCGAGCGAACTGCTCCGAGGCCGCCAAGGCCCGATGGGGTTTCTCTGCCGCAACCCACTCTTGGCCGAAGGGGTCGCGGCCGCGGCGGCGTCGCTCCAATTGGAAGAGGGCCGGGACCTGCATATCGTCGTGAGCGACGTTTATCGAAAGTCCACCGACCCCGCCCCCAAGTATCCCCATATTCGTAGCGTCTACTCCTCGGAAGAGATCGGGCTGCGTTTGGCCCGCATGCTCGTGCAACAGGCACGGAGCGAAACGCTCGATCCAAGCCATGAAGTGATTCCCGTCTCGCTCCATCCCGCGCTGAAGGAGTGATCCTCGCTTCTCATCCATTGATGCATTGAAGGGGTTGACCATGAAGAACCAAAACATCCGGCAACGAGCCTTCACGCTCGTCGAACTCTTGGTGGTGATCGCCATCATTGGCATCCTGATCGCCCTGTTGCTGCCGGCCGTGCAGGCCGCGCGCGAGGCGGCCCGGCGGTCGCAGTGCAGTAATCATCTGAAGCAACTGAGTCTCGGCCTACACAACTACCACGACACCCACGGGGCATTTCCGCCCGGCGCCCTATCGGTCAACGGTCTCTCCTGGCGGGTCTTTCTGCTGCCGTTCATTGAACAGAAGCCGCTCTACGACAAGTTCAGTTTCGTTGCGGGGGAGTTCAATGCCGGAGCCAATCGCGAAGGCCCCGACAAGAGTGTCTACGCCTTGAACCGGATCAACGGGTTTCTCTGCCCGAGCGCCGAACGGGATCAAGCCACTCACGGCAGTTCCACGCTGCTGAACCCCGATCGGAAGACTTACATGGCACATTATTTCGGCGTGGCCGGGCCGATGGGCACAAACACTTACACGAATGCAACCTATGAGTCGACGACTTCCCCGTCGTCGGCTCAGGGGGGATTCGCCACACAGGGGATGCTGCTGCTCAATGCGAGCATCAAGATGGCTCATGTCACCGACGGCACGAGCAACACGCTCTTTGTGGGCGAGATCGCCAAGCCCGGCGGCGATGGGGCCAACTGGGTTCGCGGTTACGCCAGCGGCGGCAATGCGGCCAGCAAGAACATCATGCGCGGCATCAATGTCTCCACAGAGACCGAAATCTCCGGCCAGTACAACCACTGGTCGTTCGGCAGCCGGCACCCAGGCGGGGCTCAGTTCGGCCTGGTCGACGGCTCCGTCCGATTCGTCTCGGAGACCATCGATATGGCAATCTACAAAGCGATCGCCAGCCGCAACGGCCAGGAAGCGGTCACGGTGCCTTAGGATGTCCGGCACAACTCCCCTCGCCCGCACAGCGGGAGAGGGGCAGGGCGTGAGGGCCACATCGTATTGCAGCGTATTTCGAACACATCATCGTTTCTTCTACCGATCTACGGAGGGTGTGGCTATGAAGACGGGAGGCATTCGGCGACGAGCCTTTACACTCGTCGAACTGTTGGTGGTGATCGCCATTATTGGCATTCTGATCGCCCTATTGCTGCCGGCCGTGCAGGCCGCGCGCAAGGCGGCCCGGCGGTCGCAGTGCAGCAACCATTTCAAGCAACTGAGTCTCGGCTTGCACAACTACCACGACACCCACGGAGCGTTCCCGTCCGGCACCCTGTCGGTCAACGGTCTCTCCTGGCGGGTCTTTCTGTTGCCGTTTGTCGAGCAGAAGCCGCTCTATGACCAATTCAGCTTCATCGCCGGGGATTTCAATGCCGGAGTCAATCGCGAAGGCCCCAACAAGAGTGTCCACGCCTTGAATCGGATCAACGGCTTTCTCTGTCCAAGTGCACAAGACGATCAGGCTGCCCATCCCAGCTCAACCCTGCTGAATCCGGATCGGAAAACCTACAATTCGCACTACTACGGGGTGGCCGGACCGACCGGCACGAATACCTTCACAGGCACGTCCTATGAAGTCGGGACGAATCCCGTCGCGAGCCATGCCGATTGCGGCGGGCATGCACGACAAGGAATGCTCCTGCTCGATACAAGCGTCCGGATGGCCGATGTCACCGACGGCACCAGCAATACCTTCCTCTTGGGCGAAATCGCCAAGCCCGGCGGCGATGGGGCCAATTGGGTCCGCGGATACATGTACGGCGGCAATGCGGCCACCAAGGGGGTCACGTACGGCATCAACGCCAACGGCGGCGAGTTCAACAACATGGCGTTTCGCAGTCGGCACCCGGGCGGAGCCCAATTCAGCCTGGCCGATGGGTCTGCCCGCTTCGTCTCGGAGACCATCGATATAGCCGTCCACAAAGCGATCGCCAGCCGCAACGGGCGAGAAGCGGTCGCCGTGCCTTAGTATCTCGTAACCCACAGGAGAGCACCAAATGTCGTGGAATCATGTGTCCTATCGGGGTGCAGTGCTTCTTGGGCTCACATGGACGATTCTCGGCTGCGGCGACGCCAGCGGGCCGCCCCAGTTCGACATCGCCGGCACGGTCACCTACCAAGGCAAGCCAATCCCCGCCGGCATGATCACCTTCGAGCCCGACGCCTCCAAGGGCAACAAGGGCCCGCAAGGCTATGCGCCGATTCAAGACGGCCGCTACGATACCCGCAACAACGGCCGGGGAAGCGTCGGGGGACCGCAAGTCGTCGTCATCTCCGGTAGCGACGGGGTAGCCGTCAGTGATGACAACCCCTCAGGCAAACCGCTGTTTGCCCCCTATACCACGACGATCGACCTGGGCCAAGAGCCCTCCGCCCACGATTTCACCGTCCCGAGTCCAACACACTGAGGAGTTCCGACTGATGGCAAGGCTTCCTTTCAACTCCTGGCGTCTGGCCACGTGGGCCCTCGCAGTTCTGTGGTTTGCCTCTCCCACGCCCACACTCCGTGCCGATCCCCCGGGCCTTTCCGAGTCGGCCGAGAATCTGCTCCGCCTCGATTCGGCGACGCGTGATCGGCTGGCGCAGGGCGAGGGAATCGTGGAGATCGCCCCCGTGATCTTGCCGGAAAAGGAAGCCTTGCTCGGCGTCAACGATCACTTTGGCTGGCCCGTGGGCGTGAAGGCGGGAGACTCGCTCGTCGTCGTCTTCCATCGGCTTCCGACGCACTGGGGAGGCAAAGACAAACGCAACCCGTTCTCCAGTTCTGCGGTCGTCGTCCGCTCGACCGACGGCGGGCAAAGCTGGTCAACGCCGTTGGACCTGAAGAGCTTGGTCCAAACGCCAACCCGCGGCTGCCGACTCGGTTTTGGCAACACCCTCGGCCTGGACGCCGGCGGCGCCGTGGTCGTGGTCACCTCCTACGGCGTCTTCCGTTCCGAGGATCAAGGGGCCACGTGGCGTCATCTCTCGGGCGCCTTCGGGGAAACACAGCTTGCTGGCCCGCGGACCAACAACGGGCCGCGGCTGCTTTTGCACCCAAAGTACGGTCTGGTCGCCCCGGGACACAATACGGCGGAAAACGCCGGCCGCAGCAAACGCAATCCCGACGGCACGCCCTACATCGCCCCGGAACTCTGGATGCGCTGGTCGACCGACGGCGGCCAGAGCTGGTCGGAGACGAAGCAGGACCTGCCCGAATTCGCCACACCGATTGAGCCGACCCTGCTACTCGACGACGGGGCCTTGCTGGTGGTTGCCCGCTGCCATGGCCCCGAGAGCTTCGAGTCGGCAACCGGGACCTGGCGTTACATCCAGCTTTGGTCCCGCACCGGGTGGCTGCCGTTGGAAGCCGCATTCTCGACGATCCGCGCCACGGGGGTCGGTAAGGGTTACACCGGCCCGTGGACCCAGGATACCGTGGACCTGAGCTTTAACCCCGTCACCAAACGCATCGAGTGCCTGGCCACCGATCGCAACGGCGACGCCGGCGCGGGTGGCGAGAATCAACGTAATTGCCAAACGCTCAATCTCTGGAGCATCGCCCCGGAGGCGTTCCGGCAAGGCGATTCCCAGTGGCAGTTTGAAGGGACGCTCCTCAAACGCCTGGGCCTGATGAGCAAGGGCGAGATCGACGGAATGCACCCCGGCGCGGCCGTCATCGACCCGGCGGCGGGCGTCCAACACATTTTCATCTATGCCGGACAGCCCCAAGGTCCCTCAGGGATCTTCCGGATCACCCGATCGCTCGACACGCCGCGGGTCCGCCAATGGCTGATGCTGCCATCGGCGGCGAAGAAGTGACGACCAGCGATGCCAAGTCTCTTCTACCAAGAGCCGCAGTGAAGGCGAAGGACCGTACCGACATCGATCGGCCAGACGTTGAAGCAACTCGAACCGGCTGGGATGGCAGGCCACGATGTCGGTCAAGGCCGACAGGGGGAGGTTGTAGGTGCTGAGCAACAAAAGAGGCGCGATCAATTCACTCGCCTCCTCGGCGACCAGGCACCCCCCGACAAATTCCCCCGTCGCCCGCCGCACCTGGACCGCCGCATAGCCCGTTTCCCGTCCTTCGAGCACCGCCTGGTCAGTCTCGGCCACCAATGCGCGATAGGTGTCGATGGTCATCGCCTTGGCGGTCAGTTCTGCTGGGGAAGGCCCCACGCGGACCACCTCTGGATCAGTCCAAACGCAATGGGCCATGGTCAGGCAGTCCACCCGGCGCGGCCGCCAAGCCAACGCGTTGGCCGCACAGCGCCGGGCAAGCATTTCAACCAATTCGGGGCTGAGAGACTCTGGGCCACACACTTCGCCGGTCGCGAAGATCCGGCGATTCGTCGTGCGTAGCCACGGATCCACGACAATCCCTCGGGGAGTGGTCGCCACGCCGGCCACCTCCGGCCGTAAACCGCCCCACTCGACGTCACAGGGCGAGTTGAGGAGGATTTGATCGGCAAACAGCTTCTTTTTCGTCCCCCCATGCGCGATCACCACCCCCCGCTGGGTCCCCGTACGTTCAATCTCCCACGACGAACACGCTAAGACAAGTTGAATCCCTTCCGCCTCCAATTGACGTTGGACAATCGCCGCCGCCTCGGCGGGCTCCTCGGGCAGGATACGTGGGGCAGCGCCGATCAGGTGCACCTCGCTTCCTAGACGGCGAAACGTCTGGGCCCATTGGCATTCCCAGGGGCCCAAGCCCACCACGATCAACCGTTCGGGCAACTGCTCCAGATCCAGCAGTGTGGCGTCGTTCAGCAAGCCAACCTCCGCCGCACCGCGAACCTCGGAAAGCGCGGACCGAGTCGGAAGGGTCAACACGGCCCGACGAAAGACGATTTCCCGGCCGTTGGTCTCCACAGCATCCGGACGCGAAAAAACCGCCGGCCCCGGATAGAGGTCGATTCTCGCATCAGCGAGTTGCTCCAGCACACGGGCCTCGACCAGTCGTGCGGCAAGTTCCCGCGCCTGATGGAGTAGTACCGAAAACTCCAGCGGCCCACTGCGGCGACTTTCTTGGACGCCCCGCGCCGCCTGACGAAGGGCATGGGCAACCCCCCACTGGCTGAGACGCGAGCGAGCGGGGGTCTCCTCCGTGACGATCATCGCCACCCGTCGGCCCCTTACCGCCCCTTCGCGAGCAGCCGCGGCGGCGGTCAACCGCTCGCCGATCACGACCAAATCATAGCGGGCCGGCACCGGTTGCGAACGATGGCCACACCCCTCCTCTTGCAGGACTTGCTGCCGTTGGTCGACCGGGGATGCCATGGTCGCCTTCCTGTTCGTGAAGCGATCCCATGGAAGCATTATAGGCGGAGAGAAGAGCCCCGGAAGGATTCTCCTGCCTTGCAACCTGACCGATTTTGACACACAAGACCTGTAGGGGGCGTCCTTTGTGGCGTTCCGTCGTTTCTGCTTCCCGGAACGCCACGAAAGGCGTTCCCTACAGAATCGACTGCCGGTTTTGTTCGTCAAAACCCATTAGGGGGGGCAAAGCACGTAAACCCATCTGCACGGCACCGAATGCGCGGATTAGGTAAAGTTTGCGGGCCAATCTCCCGATAGGACAGTCCAGCGTATGCTCCGTCTCCCCTGGTTCCAGGGTGCTTCGTCCTTAAGCTGTCATTGCTCCCATGTCTGAGTTCAGCCCAAGTATCGTCGCGGCAGTGGTACAAGCGTGCCAGCAGGGGGCCGAAGAGGCTGCCGCGGCACTGAATCGGACCTTGAACTCTCAGGTAAAGCTCGCCGTGGGCAACCCCGCGACGATCACGCTGGCCGCACTCCAAGAACAACTGGCGGGTCCGGGCTTGGCGATCGTGTTGACCATCGGCGGGGCAGGCGCCGTCGTATTGTTGCCGGAGAGTTCAGGGCTTCTTCCCGCTTGGTGTGCGACCCCCGACGCCACGGGTACAAGCAAGTTGACTACCTTGGCACAAGAACTGGGAATGCTCCTTGTGCCCGAGGAGTTCATGCCCGAAGATTTTGCCGCCGGCTGTGTGGCCAATTTAAGTAACGGGCTAAGGGCAGGTGAGGTGGCCGCCGACGCGGCCGTGCTTCCCCTGGAACTCCAGGGGGCGGCAAGCACCAAGACGATGTACTTGGTCTGGCCGGTGGCCAAACCGGCAAGTGTCCTCTCCGGCGGCGGAGCGCCGGCCAAACCGGTCGAGCAGCGTGCCGCAGTATCGCCCCCCCCGGCCGCAGCAGCTCCAGTATCGCCTCCCCCGGCCGCACGAGCGGCCGCGTCGGCCAAGCCGGCGGCGGCCAAACAACCAAAGCGTCCGCTTTCGGTCAACGAACTCCCACTCTACATCCGCAGCCTGCTTCGGATCCAGGTCCCCGTGGTCGTTACCTTGGCCCAGAAGCGACAATTGCTCAGCCGCATCATGGAATTGGGCCCCGGGTCGATCATCCAGTTCGACAAGTCGTGCGAGGAGATGCTCGACTTGGACATCGGCGGGCGGCGAGTGGCCACCGGTGAGGCCGTCAAGGTGGGCGACAAATTCGGCCTGCGAATCAGTGCCATCACGTTGCCCGAGGAACGCTTCGGCACGCTCCGCAAGGATGGCGTGCCCATCCGTCCCGCCAAGCGGTTTGCTTAGTGCCCGCCACTGGGAGACGGTGCTGTCGAGAACGACCTCCGTGGCGTTTCGCCGTTTCTGCTTTCCCAAACGCCACAGGGGGCGTTCCCTACAGGTTTTGTTCGCCCAAACCGTACAGCGTGAATCGCGGTCTTCCCAGAATCACGCAAGATCATTCAAAAATCGGCACTGCCGGGAGTCCGAGGGAAATGGATCACATCGCGGATGTTTCCCATGCCGGTGATGAACTGGAGCACCCGCTCCAAGCCCAACCCGAATCCCGAATGGGGCACCGTGCCATAACGCCGCAAGTCGATGTACCACCAGTAGCTTTCGGGGTTGAGCCCCTGTTCTTGCATCCGCTGGAGCAGCACGTCAAGCCGCTCTTCACGTTGACTGCCGCCGATGATCTCGCCCACCTTGGGCACTAGTACGTCCATCGCCCGCACCGTGCGTTCGTCGTCGTTCACCCGCATATAAAACGGCTTGATCGTGCGGGGATAGTCGAAAAGGATCACCGGGCATTTGAAATGCACCTCGGTAAGGTAACGTTCATGCTCAGCCTGTAGATCGAGCCCCCAACGCACGGGAAACTCGAACGGGACATTGGCTTTCTCCAGAATCTTCACGGCCTCGGTATAGGAAAGCCGCACGAACTTGCTCGCGATGATCCCCTCCAGGGTCGACCGCACGGTCGTGTCGATCCGCTGGTTGAAGAACTCCATATCCTCCGCGCAGCGTTGGAGCACGTCGCGGAAGATTCGTTTCAGGAACCGCTCGGCCAGGTTCATGTTGTCTTCCAACTCGAAGAAGGCCATCTCCGGTTCGACCATCCAGAATTCGGCCAAGTGCCGGGAAGTGTTGGAATTCTCCGCACGGAACGTGGGGCCGAAGGTGTAGATCTTCCCCATCCCGCAGGCCAACGCCTCGCCTTCGAGCTGACCGCTCACGGTCAGATAGGTAGGCCGGTCAAAAAAGTCCTGCGTATAGTCCACCTCAGATTCGACGACCGGCGGGTTGGCCAGCTTGAGCGTGGTTACCTGAAACATCGCCCCGGCCCCTTCGCAGTCACTGGCCGTGATGATCGGGGTAGGGATGTAGTAGCAGCCCTCTTCCTGGAAGAGCGGGTGGTTCGAGTGGGTCACGGCGTGACGCACG
>CAZLDQ010000195.1:0-10787 GCA_964558295.1 uncultured Planctomycetaceae bacterium
TTGGGGGGGATGTGGGGGGAGGGACGGGGCCTGCTGTCAGGTTCCTTGTACTTCAAGCAGCGGTCCCCCTAGCCCGCCGACTTTCGGTCCATGGAATCTTGAGCCCAGACGGCCCCCGGAAATCGCAGATCGCAAATCTCGGACAAAAGATCTCAGATCATCAATCCCAAATCAGAAATCTCAAAACCATGCCCCACCTCCTGCCTTCCCGTTTCGTTGTCCTGGTCTTGGCGACTCTGCTGTTCCTCTCAGGCTGCCGGCAGGCGACTACCGACTCCGAGGCCCGTCCTCTTGGCCCGGAAGCCCAGGGGGCGGCGTCCGCGTCTGGAAACCGGGAGTTTTGGGAACTCCATCAGATCGATGGTCGTCGGGTGGGATATGCCAGAACGAGCGTTCGTAGCGAAGAGAGCCGGGGGCGCCCTTTGTTGCGGATCGATGGGCTCAGCGAGATGAAGTTCCGCCGTGCCGGTCAGGGGGTTGAAATGAAGATCCAGTTCGCAAGTACCGAGACTGCCGACGGCCAGTTGCAAGAGTTCACCTGCAAGGTTTCCCAAGGAGCCATGCTCATCCAGCAGACACAGGGGACTGTCGAGGGTGACAAGCTTCGCTTGGCTGTCACCACGATGGGCAAGACGCTCCGTAGCGAGCTCCCCTGGTCGGCCAACTACGGCGGGCTGATCGCCGGCGAGCAGTCGCTCTGGCGCTCGCCGCTTCAACCGGGCGAAACCCGCACGCTTGAAGCCCTAGTACCCGGCTTCAATCAGGTTGGCCGGATCACGCTGACCGCTCGGCAGTACGAACCGGTCAAACTCCTCGGAAAGTCGGAGGAACTCTTGCGGATCGAGATGACTACCAGCTTTGCCGATGGTCAGAGTCATCGCAGCACCCTTTGGACCGATCGCCAAGGCGAGATCCTCGCGAAACGCGAAGAGGCTCTGAGCATGGAGTCGATGCGTGTTCCCAAAGAGGTGGCTCTGGCCGATTCCGACGAGGTTCCTTTCGATTTGGTGTTGGGCCTCTCGGTCAACGTCGACCAGCCGCTCAAGACTCCCCACGCCACCCGGCAGATTCGCTACCTGCTGGAGCTCGACGATGCCGATCCGGCGAAGGTTTTTCCGTCGGGCAGCTCGCAAGCGGTCAAGTCACTTGGGGGACACAAGGCGGAAGTGACGGTCTATGCGGTTCGGCCTGATCAGCCGGGCAACCCGAACGCGCCGGATGATCCGCCCAGTGAGGAAGACCGTCAGGCCAACAACATGGTCCAAAGCGACAACCCGGCAATTGTGGCCCTAGCACGGCAAGTCGTGCCTGCGGAAAACGATCCGTGGCAGGTGGCGGTGGCGTTGGAGAAGTTCGTGCGCGGCTACATCGTCTCGTCTGACTACTCCCAGGCGTTTGCCACGGCCGCCCAGGTGGCGGAAAGCCGCAAGGGTGACTGTACGGAGCATGCCGTGTTGCTGGCCGCATTGGCCCGTGCCCGAGGCATTCCCGCTCGGGTTGCCATTGGGCTGGTCTACACTGAGCAGACCGGCCGTCCGGCGTTCGGCTACCACATGTGGGACGAGGTCTACATCGGCAACCGCTGGATTCCGCTCGATGCCACGCTGGGTCGCGGCGGCATCGGTGCGGCCCATCTCCAGCTGGCCCACACGAACCTTGGCACCGCCTCGACCTTCACCAGCTTTCTGCCGGTGGCCCAAGTGGCGGGACGACTGCGGATGAAGATCGAAGCGGTGGAATGACGCCCGGGGACCGGTTCGCTACCGTGCCCGGCGTAGCTTGACGCCCTCGAACTCGTTGCTTGGCTTGGCCCAGCGGCGGCAGGCGGTCATGATGCCTTTTTCGTCCAGGCCGAGATCGGCCAACAGCTCGTCGCGTTCGCCGTGCTCGACGAACTGGTCGGGAATGCCGAGGCGATGCACGCGGCTCGTGTCCAGGCCGGCGTCCGAGGCTGCTTCAAGCACCGCACTGCCGAAGCCGCCCATCAGAGTCCCTTCCTCGACGGTAATGACCACGGGACATTCGGATACGGCGCGGAGGATCGTTTCCGTGTCGAGCGGTTTGACGAATCGGGCGTTGATGACGCCGAAATCGTACCCTTCTTTGCGCAGCTCGGCGGCTACGGTCATGCACGCTTCGAGCATCGTGCCGCAAGCTACGAGCATACCGTCTTCGCCCCAGGCGATTACCTCGGCGGCGCCCAATTCGATCGGCGAGGGGTGGCGATCCACGGTTACGGCGTCGGCCTTGGGATAACGGATCGCCGTGGGGCCGTTGTAACTCAGGGCGAAGTCGAGCATTAGCTCGAGGTCGGCCGCATCGCCAGGAGCCATCACGACCATATTGGGCAGCGGGCGGAGGAAGGTCAGGTCGAATGTTCCATGGTGCGTTGGTCCGTCGGGACCGACCACGCCGGCGCGATCCAACAAATGGATCACCGGAAGGTTCTGCAAGGCGACTTCTTGGAACAGTTGATCGTAGCTCCGCTGGAGGAAGGTGCTGTAGATGTCGACGATCGGGCGCATTCCCGCTTTGGCCAGCCCGGCTGCAAAGGCCACGGCGTGAGACTCGCAGATTCCCACGTCGAAGAATCGGTCGGGAAACTGTTCGCGGACCTGTTCGAGCATCGTCCCTTGGCACATCGCCGCGGTGATGGCTGCGACCTTGGGATTGGCCTGCATCTGCTTGAACACGGCGTCGCTGGCCACTCTGGTATAGGGCTTGGAGGAGGCCTTCTTGAGGAGCACGGAGCCGTTGAGCCGCGAGAACGGCGCCGGGGCGTGGAACGTCACCGGGTCTTCGACCGCCGGTTTGAAGCCGTGGCCCTTTTCGGTCACCACGTGCAAGAGTACCGGGGCGTCGAAGTCGCGGACCATCGCCAAGAACTTCTGCAACTGGCGGATGTTGTGCCCGTCGACCGGGCCGATGTAGTGGAATCCCAGTTCTTCAAAGAGCATCCCCCCAAGTACGCCCGCCTTCAGCGCGTCTTTCATCTGCCCGAGGAACCGCTCCACGGGGTCGCCGATCACGGGGACCTTGTTGAGCAGGCGTTGGAGTTCGGCTTTAAATCCCGTGTAGAAGTGGGCCATACGCAGGCTGTCGAGGTAATCGGCCAGTCCGCCGACTCGCGGGCAGATGGACATTTTGTTGTCGTTCAGCACGACGACCAGCCGTTTTTTGAGTCCGCCGGCATTATTGAGGGCTTCGAAGACGATCCCGCTCGGCAGCGCGCCGTCGCCGATCACCGCCACGACATTCCGCTTTTCCTCGGGCCTCGTCAGGTCGTCGCCGCACTTGAGTCCCAGGGCACTGGAGACGCTGCAACCGGCATGGCCGGTCATGAACAGGTCGTAGGGGCTTTCTGCTGGATTGGGATAGCCCATCAATCCGCCCTTGGTGCGGATCGTGTGAAACTGCGCGTAACGCCCGGTGACCATCTTGTGTGGATAGACCTGATGGCCGGTGTCCCAGATCAACCGGTCGCGGCTGAAGTCGAAGGTGGTATGCAAGGCCAACGTGAGTTCGATCACGCCCAAGTTGGATGCGAAATGCGCGCTGCGCGTTCCCAACAACCGGCAAAGGGCTTCGCGCATTTCGAGGGCCAACTGCTCAAGTTGCGGCAGGGTAAGATCTTTCAGGTCTCGTGGTGATTGTATTGTCGCCAGAAGCTTATCCATTAGCAATTCCTTTCCAACACATACCGCGCAACGGCTTCCAAACCGCCGCTTCGCGTTCCGAATGGAGCCAGGGCGTCACAGGCCGCAGAGATCAACTCTTTGGCCCGCGCGCGGCTCGCATCGATTCCCAAGAGGGTCGGATAGGTGACTTTCCCTTGTTCCAAATCCTTGCCGAGGCGCTTGCCCACCTGCGTCTCATCGCCGCAAACATCCAACAGATCGTCGGTAACCTGGAACGCCAGTCCGAGATGCTGGCCATATTGATCCAGCGCGTCGAGTTGATTCT
Organism: uncultured Planctomycetaceae bacterium; assembly: GCA_964558295.1. GTDB lineage: Bacteria > Planctomycetota > Planctomycetia > Pirellulales > Thermoguttaceae > JBDKTH01. Next base: position 3,964 of record CAZLDQ010000195.1, read on the forward strand.
GGTCGGCCCCGGCGATAAGGGCACCCAGGCGGAGTGAGACGCGGATCATTGCGCCTGTTTTGCGGTTGTGGAGTGATTCTAGCGCCTTGAGCCCGCCCTGTTGCCAGTCGCCACGGATGTCGTTCACTTGTCCGCCGACCATCTGGCAGGCTCCAGCCGCTTCGGCCAAGGCCGCACAACAGGCCGCGGCCACGGCCGGCGGCCGGACGTCCTTGGCCAAGACTTCGAAGGCCAAGGTCAGCAGGGCATCGCCCGCCAGGATCGCCGTCGCCTCGTCGAATTGTTTGTGACAGGTCGGCAGTCCTCGCCGCAGATCGTCGTTGTCCATCGCCGGAAGATCGTCGTGGATCAACGAATAGGTGTGGATCATCTCTACCGCACAAGCCGCTGGCATCGCGGCATCCCGCGTTCCCCCACAGGCCTCGGCGGCCAAGAGCACCAGCATCGGCCGAAGCCGTTTGCCGGGGGCCAATAGGCTGTACTGGATCGCCGCCCGAAGGTCTGCGGGGCATCCCTCGCCGAAGTCTGTGTACGTCCGAAGCGCACCATCCACACGTGGGCGGATCGCCTCGACATACTCGGTCAATTGGAACTCCGCAATATGACTCATGAGCGTGGAAACCAAGAAGGCAACGGCGTGAGGGAAGGAGAGGCTGCTGAGAACTTGTTGGAGAACCGATTCCAAACCACTTAGACGCCCGGGGTTCTCCGGTCAGGAAACGGGTTGGAGGCTACGGGTTGGCTCTGATCACTCCAGAGCACTGGTTCCATTCTAAAACAAGCCCCCTGGTACGTCCATGTCGGCCCCACCTTCCTCCTCTCGCTTATCTACAGAGGGGGGCGGATTGCTACTTCTGCGCCGACTCCGACGGTTTGCCTTCTCGTCCAGTGTCAGCGCCGTATCGTCCAAGGGAACGCTGATTGGGTTGCCTTCGGCGTCTACGCCACTTAAGAGTTCAATCTTGCGTTCCACCCCCTCCAGCAATTGATAGCAGTGCCGCAAGAGCTTTACCCCCCGTTCGTAGTTGGCCAGTGAGTCATTCAGACTCGTCTCATCTCCCTCCAAACGTCGTACAATCTGCTCCAATTCCCTGATCGCCTCTTCAAAGCTCTCGGGAGTTGCCGACTGGCCAGAAGATCTCTTCTGACTCATACTCCGTTTCCCCCTTCAAGTGGCAGTATAGCCTGCAAGTCGGTTCGTGACTCACGGCCTGCCGCGTACTGGTCCTGAGTGTCACGCCCAATCCAGTCCCGTCGCCCGTCTGATGCGATTCTCAAAATCGCCCAGCAATCCGCCGACGATATCCCACCGATTCCGCCGTCGAATTTCGATATCCCCCTGGCGATTGACGCGAATCAAGCTCTCGTCCGTGACTCCCGCCGCGGCAAGCTCCTCCGCGGTTGGCCCATCCTTCTCCAAAATCTGAAGCAGAACCTTGCCCGACATTTCAATGAACTGCATGGTTGCTCTTTCGTAATCTTGTAGCTTTTGACCCCTGGTGCGGTTTGGAGCTTCCAGTGAATGGCGGGCGGAAAACGGTGTTGAGTAAACGATATTGAGTAAACGGCGGGCAAGCCCGCCCACTACGCGGGATTCCTCATCCACTCGATCCACTATTCACCATCCACTATTCACCCAGTTCTGCTCGCACGGCCTCGGAAAGTCCCAGCATCTGCTCCACGCTTAGTTGCTCAGCCCGGACGTCGGCGCCCAACTCCATCCGAGCCATGATCGCATCGACCTGCGGCTTGTCCAAGCGGTTCTTGCAAGCACTGAGCAGTTCCGAGCGAAGGAACTTGCGGCGATGCAGGAACATCGAGCGCACGAATTCATGGAAAAACGATCGATTGGCGATCCGGTTGCGCAACGACTCGTCCAGCGTGATTTGGACGATCGCCGAATGCACCTTGGGTCGGGGCCAGAAGACCGTCGGCGGGAGGATGCGTACCGTCTCTACCCGGCACTGGCTCTGGACCCAAATGCTCAGTGACCCATAGTCCTTGCTGCGTGGCTCGGCGGCAAGCCGGTCGGCCACCTCCTTCTGGATCGTTACGGTCATCGTCTCGGGCGGCCGGTCGAGGGTCAACAGGTTGCTGATCAGCGGGGTGGCGACGTGGTAGGGCAAATTGGCAACCAGTTTGAACCGTCGCCCTGGTGCGGCGGCCAGCGCTTCACCGATCGCGTCGAGAACCTCGGGGTTGAGCCGGTTCTTGCTCTTTAGGGCATCGACCAACAGCATGCGTACATTGCCGAACGAGTCCAACTCTTCGCTGGCCAAGCGGTACATTTCCCGGTCCACTTCGACGGTCACAACGGCACCGGCCTGCTGGGCCATCATGGCCGTCAGCGACCCGGTGCCCGTACCAACCTCGAGGATCACGTCGTTCGGACCGATTTGGGCTGCGCGCACCAAAACGTCGAGGAGGTTCAGGTCGATCAGGAAATTCTGTCCCAGTTGCGTGCGAGGGCGGACCCCTGCCTCTGCGAACCGCTGCATGAGGAACGATAACGTCTGATTTCTGCTTGGGGCACTTGACATTGCTTAGCGCCAGTCCTTTGCCTCAATCAGCCGTTCAACATACTTGGCCAGGATATCGGTCTCTAAATTGACCTTGTCTCCTTCTTTGAGCAGGCCGAGCGTTGTGACGGAGAGCGTGTAAGGGATCAAGGCGACGCTGAACCGCTCCGGCTCACTGTCGACGATTGTCAAGCTCACTCCGTCTACAGCGATCGAGCCCTTGGAGGCCATCTGCCGGGCGATTTGGGGGGAGATATGGAACCAGAATGACGACCAATCTCCTTGATCGACACGTTTTTCCAGGTAACCGACGCCGTCGATATGGCCGCTGACAAAATGGCCTCCGAGCCGTCCCCCCACGGCAAGGGCACGTTCCAGATTGACCCGGCTTCCGGCCTTCAGTTCGCCGAGATTCGTTCGGGCGAGCGTTTCCGGGCCGGCCTGAAAGCTCATCGTGTCCCCCTGGACTTCGACCACGGTCAGGCAGCAGCCGTTGATCGAAACGCTGTCGGCCACGGCGGTTTCGGCAACAATCTTCGGCTCGCGGATGACCAGCCGGCAGCCCGGCGGTTCGGATCGCACTTCCGCCACGGTACCCAATGCTTCGACAATTCCCGAAAACATGACTCAACCTCAAATGATGGTAAAGTTTGTCGTCCTGCCCATGGAAAACCAGGAAGACACGCGTTGTGTTTCGGACCTTCTGAAGTACATAACGGATTTCCTCCTCCTTTTTCCTCTTCCCGGACACCCTTGGCAAGCCTTTTGCAAGAATAAATGGCTTCATAAATCTGGGGGGGCCATGGTTGTAGCCAGTCGCAGGGAATCGGTAATCGTAATCAGTTGGGGGAGTTTTGAGAAGGATGGGACACCCATCCCGAGCCAATTCTCTACGACCCGCTAGCCAATCTGCACTCCATCGGTCACAATATTTCGCTTCAAGACAGCGTTCAAAGAACCTCTTCAGGAAGGATGCAAAGCCTATGAGTTCGACAATTGTTGACATCCGTGGACGTGAAATCCTTGATAGCCGTGGCAACCCCACCGTCGAGGTAGATGTATATCTGGCCGATGGCTCCTTTGGTCGGGCGGCCGTCCCGAGCGGTGCTAGCACTGGTGTCCATGAGGCGTGGGAACTGCGGGACGGTGACAAGGGGCGTTACCTTGGCAGGGGGGTATTGCAGGCTGTCGAAAATGTCAACGACAAGCTGGCCAACGAGTTGTGCGGGATGGACGCCCTCGATCAGGTCGCGCTGGACCGCCGCATGATCGAGTTGGACGGCACGGAGAACAAGAAGAATCTCGGCGCGAATGCCATCCTCGGCGTTTCGATGGCCGTGGCTCACGCGGCTGCCAACTTCACCAACCAGCCGCTGTTCCGTTACCTCGGCGGCGCCGGCGCCCGGATCCTCCCCGCCCCGATGATGAACATCATCAACGGGGGGGCCCATGCCGACAACGACGTCGACGTGCAAGAGTTCATGATCATGCCCTTGGGGTTTGACTCCTTCCACGAGGCGATCCGCTGCGGCGCTGAAGTCTTTCACAACCTCAAGAAGGTTTTGAAGGCCAAGAAGCTTTCGACGAACGTCGGCGACGAAGGCGGGTTTGCCCCCAACCTGAAGAGCAACGCCGAAGCTCTGGAAGTGATCAAGGAAGCTGTCGGTGAGGCCGGGTATGAACTGGGCCGCCAGGTTTTCATCGCCTTGGACGTTGCCGCCAGCGAGATGTACAACGCCGATAAGAAGGTTTACACGGTCGACGGCAAGCAAATCCCGTCCGATGGCCTGATCGATCTGTTGGCCTCTTGGGTCGAGAAGTATCCGATCGTTTCGATTGAGGACGGCTGCGCCGAAGACGACTGGGACGGCTGGAAGAAGCTCACCGAGAAGCTCGGCTCGAAGATTCAGTTGGTCGGCGACGACCTGTTCGTGACCAACACCAAGCGGCTTCAGCAGGGCATCGACCAGGGCGTGGCCAACAGCATCCTGATCAAGGTCAACCAGATCGGCACGATCACCGAGACGAACGAGTCGATCGAAATGGCCCGCCGCGCCGGCTACTCCGCCGTGACCAGCCACCGCAGCGGCGAGACCGAAGACTCGACCATCGCCGACTTGGCCGTGGCGATGGGGACTGGGCAGATCAAGACCGGTTCCGCTTCTCGCACCGACCGGATGGCCAAGTACAACCAGCTCCTGCGGATCGAAGAGATCCTCGGTGAAGCGGCCGTCTACGGCGGCTCGATGTTCCCGAAGAAGCGGTAGGTAGTACGCAGTACACAGTACGCAGTACACAGTACGCAGTACACAGTACACAGTACACAGTACGCGGAAGTTGCTGAAAGACGGGGGACGCAAGTCCCCCGTTTGCTTTGCGATCCTTGTCTCGAATGAATTCTGACGGACAAGATCGGTAACGCCTGGGGGCGACCGTGGGGCGGCAGGGGCTCGAAAACGTAGAACATGCCGAGCGAGTCGAAACGCTTCGTGCTGTACACCCCCCGACGGAAAAATGCAGGCTAGAAATTGGGCCAGCCTATCGGTTAAGCTCATCGGTGGCGAAGTGCCCCTTCGCGGTAGTTGTTGTTTGACAATTCGGTCGCCCCTTAGAAGGAAGCGGATTGCGTTTCATACAGATTGCTTGCTTGGGTGAGCCACAAGTCCCCCCGCAGAATCTATTCCGTGACAGAAAACGCCATCTGTTGAAGAAAACGTGCGTCTGTGGGCGGCGCAAACGGCATCCAAAGTTGCAGGCACCCGTCCGCTTGGGCCTACCGTTCCATCCCCTTGCGTCCGTTCCTCGCTCCCTGCCACCGACTGTTTACACCCCACGGTAAACGGTGTAGGATCAATGCAAAGGAGCAACTCGAATGACGATCTTTCTAGAATCTCCGATGCCGGTCATCTTCATCGGCATCGCTCTGGAAGCCGTGCTCGGCGTGATGTTGTTTACGACGCGGCGCGGCCTGCTCGTGGCACCGATGGTTGGCGTGTTGCTTCTGGTCGTCGGTGGCGTGTGGCTGGAACGGGCGTATGTCACCGAGACCGAACGCGTGGAAGCCACCTTGGATGAGATCGCCGCGGCGCTGAAAACCAACGACCTGGCCAAAGTGCAAAGCTTCCTGGCCCCTACGGCCCAGCAGACGCGCCAACGTGCCGCCTGGGCCTTGGGACTCGTCGAGGTGACCGACGCCAAGATTCGCAACCTGACGATCACGATCAACCACCTGACCAGCCCACCGACCGCTGAAGCGAAATTCGACGGGATCATCTTCTTCCGTGGCAAGACGATCAGCGTCGGCCATGACCGCTATCCGGCCACCTTTACGGTCGAGTTGGAACAAGACGGCGACCGTTGGTTGGTTACCGACCACTTCGAATATGAGCAAGTGTCGCTCTGACCGCTCCGCTCATTCGTTTTCCGTGTCCCTGCCGTATGGTGTTGGTTGGGACCCCGGGGCAGGATAGAAGAACGGATAGCCGTAGTAGGGCCAAGGGGGGTTGCGGAGCCGACCGAGGCCGTAGGGATTTACCCAGGCGCCGTACGGATCGGTCCAGGGGCCTTGAGGATTGCCCCAGGGACCAAACGGGGTAGCACCCTCGCGGAACGGATAGAGCCATTCGCCGTAAGGACGGATCGAATCTCCTTTGCCCCAGGTTTCGACCAAATGCAAATGATCGGCGCTATTGCCGGTGCGAATCGCCATGTGATTGTGGCGATAGACGCTCAACTCGTAAGTCGGATCGACCGTAGCGAACGGCGTGGCTGCCTTGGCGTATTGAACGACCCGCTGGCCGGTCGCCGGATCGTGGCTGTAGCGTGAAGGGGAAAAGATCCACGCCGCGTCAGCCGCGGTGGTCGCGGCGGCGACCATTGCCACGGCGGCGGCCAGAGTTCCTAGATGCCGTCTCATGGGGAGCCAACTTTCTCGGTTTTTACCAACACTTTGACCGACCGAGCACCCGGCTCACCCTCCGTGTATTGTTCCGGGGCGCCTAGTTGGGACGTTCGACCATCAACTGTTCGGTTTGTGGGTCATACACATACCGATGCCCTTCCGGCAATTGGGGCAGATTGATGGCATTCTCCTTGATGATCTTCTGCATGAACTCGTCATGCGACTTCGGCCCGCTTCCGTTGGTCGCCTTGTAGAGATTCATGGCTTGAGGGATCTGGATTTCAAAGGCGACTCGCTCGCGGGCCCCGAAGTAAGCGGCCACCGGCGTGGTGACCAAGCCTGCTTCGTAGTTCCGCCCCTTCTTGCCGACGCAAAACTTGGCCTCCTCTCGAACTACGTTCTCG
>CAZLDQ010000196.1:0-10775 GCA_964558295.1 uncultured Planctomycetaceae bacterium
TTCCAGAACCCTTTCAACTCGTCGCTCCAGCCGCTGGTGTCGGGATCGCGCATCAGGTCGATCATGTTCAAAGCCGCTTGGGTGAGCGAGGCGTGCAAGGGACGCCGGTAGTCTTTGACGCCCATCACCTGATCGGAGAGATATTCCAGCGACTTGCGCCAATCGCCCGGCATGGCCAAGAGACGCCAGGCAACGGTCTGGGGTGAACCGGCTTTCCAGTTCGACCCTTCGAGGCCCAGTACCGGTGTAAAGATCGAGGGCTGTACATTGCCCGTCGCATTGAGAAGCGAGAATCCATAGCGTGATTCTTTGGCGTTTGCCCAACGGAACGGCAGGCAGGCCGGTTCGGCGACCACGGCGACGCATGCGGATCGGTTGCCGGAAATCGGACGTTGCACAAGCGCCATGGGATGCGGCATCATCGTGACGGGCACCATTTCAGGCGAGTCAGGCAGACGCTGGAACTGGTTGAGCGGAGGGAGCAGTACAAACTGGGCTTCCCTGCGGGAACAGTCGTCAAATGCGCTGAAGCCGACGGAATAGAAGCCGTCCCGATCAGGGGTAATTGTCAGGGAGAATTTCAGATCCTGTCGCCCCGGCTCCAGCGACCAGCGGCCAACCGAGACATGTCCTGTTTTGTCAACGTATTGCACCTCGACTGTTGTTTGATCGATCTGCTTAGCCGTTTGCGGGATCAGATGCTTGGGTTGTGTGGCATAGAAGGGGTTGGCCGCGGTGAAAACGGAGTAGGTTTTTCCGGCTACCACGACTTGCTGTGACACTGTCGCTCCGACCCAGCGCGGATAGCACCAGTAGAATTGTGTATTGATCTGGTCGGCATGCAGCAGGAACAGCCGTTCGGTTTGGGGGGCTTTTTCCAAGGCGAACCATTCGTTATCGATTCGCAGTTCCGTTCGACGGAGGATCTGCTGAGCGCCACGATTGTCGGCTTGCGCGAGGAATGTGACACGCAGACGCCCGTTGTCGAGTTGGGCTAAAGGCGTGGCGGGGGTTTCGGGATTCAGGGGGATCACGAAATCCGCGGGTTGTGTAATGGCAACAGGCTTGGGGGACACCCGAAAGCGGGCCAACTGGTGGAATGTGAGCTTGTTGGGATCGAGCGAACCGGTTGTCAGGACGATGGCATCACAGCGGGCATGCGGACTGTTGGTGTAGCGCAGGCCGAGCATATGCTCACCGGCAGCCAGGTCAACAGTCCCCACACGTTGCCAAAGCCAATCGGCGTCGTGGAACCCGCCCGACTGCTTTTCCACGGGGACACCGTCGATGGTCAACTGAAATTGCCGGGTACCGGGTAGATAGTCCTTGTACTCCCGGGCTCGGGTCCAAAGATGATACTGGCCTGCGCGGGGGAGGTTGACGGCGGTGAAGGCGTCTGAAACGGGAGGCTTGCTGCCATTGAGCCCGAGATAGAAGTACCCCAGGGCATCGGGGTCACGGAACTTTCCCCAACTGCCAGGAAACTGGAACTGTTCCGATTCGACGCAAACCGTCACCTCCTTCGGGTTCGTGGCGTTTTGAGCTCGGCAATGATCTGTGGGGAGCGATGACGAAACCAGTCCTGCGGCGAAAATCAGCAAGAGAATCGTTCGAGAGGACCGTATCGGCAAAATCGAAAACAACATATTCAAGCTCGCCAAAGGTTGCTGTGGACAACGGGGCTCAAGGAGGTGCTTCTTCATCAGTCTACCGCTATTTCAGGGTTGACATTCCGATTCTACTGGACCCTGTGCGCCCCCACAACTTCGTAGATGCGTAAAAAACCTTCGCATTCACGTCGTTCGTCACTCCTCGGCACTATTGGGGCCATTGGCCGGCGGGCATCGGGCGGAGCACCAGTTTTGCCGGATCGAGAACGACATGCTTGATGCTTTGGCGTCGCCATGTATAAGTGATGTGCACCAAGCCATCGCGGGTCTGAATCACGGCAGGGTAGGAATACTCTCCAGGGGTGTTCTCCAGCACCAAGGCGGCTTCCCACTGCTTGCCGTCTGGAGAAACGGCGACGTTCAGCGGCGAGCGGGGGCCGCCCCAGCGGCCTGGAGTCAGGCCGGTATGATTGTAAACTAGCAAGTGGCGTCCATCGGTCAGGGTAACGGCATCGGTACCGGAGTTTGGATTTGGCAATGTGCCGAGAGTCATCGTTCCCCAGGTTTTTCCGCCGTCTTCGGACCAAATGTCAAAGAGCTTGCCTTGGCGTGTGCGTCCCAACGCTTGGAGCCGCCCCTCGGGATGGAACAGGATGCTTGGTTGAATGGCGGCGATCTGCTTTCCGTCATTGACTGGCCCGATGATCGTCCAGGTCTTTCCCAAATCGGCTGTGGATTCGAATTGTACGCGCCAGCCGTCGTGCTCCGTGCTCGACGGGCAGAGGAGCGAGCCGTCAGCGAGTTGGACCGGTTTGTTCTTGACTGGGCCGATCACTCCCTCGGGTAAGGCTTGCGGCTTGGACCATGTGGCCCCAGCATCGGTGGATGTCATGATCATTCCGAGCCAATGACTCGGTCCAGGGCCCGCCTTCTTGGAACTCATTTTGTAGAAGAGCATCAGCGGGCCGCTCTTCGGCTGAAAGAGGACCGGATTCCAGCAAGGATACCGCTCCTCGGCCGACACCACGCCGTTGGCAACTTCCACCGGCGAGGTCCAGCCGCCGGCCTCCTGACGCGCGAGCCAAATACCGACGTCCCGGTGCCCTTCCTTCGTACCGCCAAACCAGGCTGCTACCAGGCCACGCTCGGTTTCGACAAGGGTTGAAGCGTGACATTGCTGAAATGGCGCACGTTGGAAGATCAATTCACTGTGCACCACGCCAGGCCCATGGCCGTCCTCGGCTCCCAAGATCGTTCCGGAGAACACTTGGAGCATCAGCATCGTGGTAGCCGCGACGAGTGCCATGGTTGTGTACGAACGCAGGAGATTGTGACTCATCGGATGTCTCCCCGTGGGAAAATGGTATTCTGAAACGGTGCTCCTTGATTGTGTCCGGCGAGTGTCCAATCTGCAAGTCCTCAGCAGATTCGACTGGGAGGCCTCTCATGACCGAGGGGAATAGCCCCCGTGGGACACCATCGCTCTTCGTCAACAATTTCGAAATATCGTCCCGGGTACGATTCTCCCGGGGGGAGCAAACCTTTGCTGGTGCTGGTCTGCGCGAGTGGTTCAAATTGCTAATGAACGAAAGGGCGGTCGTTGGAACCGCCATTGGTTGAACGTAGCAGACTGGCTGGCCCAATTTCAAGCCGAATCTTTGGCTCCTTCGTGGAATGTCTGAAAACCCTGCGGGATGGCGATGCTCACAAGATGTGGTTCATCCGGGACCTTTGAATTTTGCTTGTAGGTCATCGTTCAGCGAGATCCCAGACGACGTACGGGCCCTCTTCTCTGACTTCACCCTTTCGACAAGCCCGAAGCAGAGAAAAGTCTTACAGCAGAGGTCCGAGCAAGCGAGCTGCGTTTTCGGTGAGCCGGACGAGGCTGGAGCGGGCTTGCCAAGCAGCCAGATCCATTGGTTCGGAGCGATCGATGTACGACTGCTGCAACTGGCGCAACTGAGCAATGAACGGCCGGTCGAAAATGGCCAGTGTAATCTCGAAGTTCAGATAGAGGCTTCGCGGATCCAGGTTGAGCGAGCCAAACAGCCCGAATTCTCCGTCGACGGTAATCGATTTCGTGTGAAGCAGCCCGTCATAAAAATGAACGACTCGAACGCCAGCCATCAGCAGATCGCCAGCATGGGCTCGGCTGGCCAGACGGACCAATTGCGAGTCGACTCTCTTGGGGACGACGACTGTCACGGTCACGCCTCGCTGGGCGGCGGAAGCGAGGGCTGTGAGCATGGCTTCGTCGGGAACGAAATAGGGCGTGGTTAACACGAGTTCGCGCCGGGCTGCGTAGATGGCCATCAAGAGGATTCGCTCAATCGATTCGTTCTGGACGAGAGGCCCCGAGGGAACGACCTGCACCACGGCGGTTCCACGTTCCGGCTGGGGGTGGATGTCGGACGTCTTGGCCAGCTTTTCGATCCCTTCGCCGGTTTCCAGTTCCCAATCCTCGATGAAAGTGGCGGCCAATCCTTCGACGGCCGGGCCTTCGACGCGAACCATGGCGTCGATCCATTGGCCAACGCCTGCTTCTTGTTTGAAATAGCGGGGATCGACCAGATTGAGGCTCCCGGTATAAGCGACCTGGCCGTCGACGACGACGATCTTTCGATGCAACCGCAAGTCGAAGCGAACGAAGAGGCTCCGGATCAGCCCACCTGGAAGCGCCGCCTCGACCGCAACGCCCGCTTGGCGGAGAGTGTCGGCCAGGGGACTACGCAGAAAAGTCCGGCTACCCACGGCATCGACCAAGACCCGACAGGTAACGCCTCGCGCAGCGGCTCGAAGCAGGGCTTCGGCCACTTCGTCGGCCCTTCCACCTTGATTCCAGATGTAGAACTCCAAGTGGCAGGTCTGCCGAGCCGCGTCGATATCGGCGGTCAAGCGGCGGAAGACCTCGTCCGCGGAAGACAACAGTTCCAGCCGATTGCCTGGCATTGCCGGAAGGCCAACCACGGCATCGATCAGTCGCGAGACGGGTTCACACTCGGCATTTAATGAGAGCCTTGCAATCGAACTGCGTTGTTTTACATTCTGAAGCCACTGCTGGTAGGGGCTGTGGATTGTACGGGCCCATTCGGCGCGGCGGTTGCCAAGGCGCAGTTCGCCGACAATCAGATAGGCGACGGCCCCCACGAAGGGCACCACGAGGATCATCGTCAGCCAAGCCAACGAGACGCCCACGGACCTGCGTCGCATGATGACCCGAATGGAAAACCCGATGCGGATCAGCAGATCGACGGCCAGAGCGGCCAACGCGGTCCAACTGACATATTCCATCGCCAGTCCTGCTGACTACCAGTCCTGCTGACTAAGGGAGGTTCGCTGACCGGTCGGAGTTATGCCCGGCCCATTGCAAGGTGGCAACGACGGGGCGATGATCCGAGACGACATCGGAGAGCGTCCGATAGTCGACAAATTCCAACTCCGGGGAGATGAGGATCCAGTCGAGCCGCCGGTTGAACAGTGGAAACGTGCAGAGGTCTTTAGCGCTCGGCGCATAGGCGTGCAGGTGCAACCGCTCCATCAAGACGGCGAGGGTTTGTTCCCTTCCTCCGTACCCACAATTGAAATCCCCCATCAGCACCAACGGCCGGTTGCGTCCTTCCAAACGCCGAACGAGTTCGTCGGACTGCCGCTTGCGCACACCTTTTCGGCTGACGGCAAGGTGGACGGAGACCACATCGAGTTGGCGCTGCGGCAGACCTGGCCAGGCAATGGTGGCCAGAACCATTCCCTTCGACAGGATCGGCCAAGCCGGATGGAACGTATGGGATACCGGTGTCTCCAGCGAGGATCGCGACAGGAGGGCCGTGCCATAGCGGAGCCTTAGCACTTTGACGTGTTCGCCATGGACAAAGTACGGCGCCTCGGTCAGGCCGGCAAGAAACTCGACATGATGGAACCGGCCGCTCCAAAGGGAGGGGCCGTCGGCCTCTTGAATTGCGACCACTTCGGGATGCTCGCGTCGGATCAGGGCTGCGACCTGGGCGAGATTGGCTTGCAGCGTACGCCGGCGCATGAGGGCCTGATGCCATCCATTGCATCGCCCGTGGGCCAAGTTGAGTGACATAACAGTCAATGTTGTCTGCACACTCCCCCCCCAATATTGCGTCGACCTGTCCCAACCACTTGTCTGAATTGTAGAGCGAAATGCAGGAGGAGGCTAGCCGGGCGGAGGCTGGAACGCTTGCCATAGAAGGGGGTGGCCGGATGGTATTTACCCCGCCGCGCCCAGCCCACTGGGCATTCCCCGTTTTCCCGGTATAATGGCCAGCATCCGGTGCCCCACAGCAAGGTGCGAGGAGGAGGCCCAGTCGCCCATGGAGCACTCAAGTCTCATGCCGCCCGTTGGGATCATTCGCTCCCCTCACAAGGAAGCTCACGGCACACCGATTCAGGGTGTGTTTAACGATCAGCGTGTCGAAGCATGGGTTGAATTGCAGGATGAGTATGTCGCAGGCCTCAAAGACCTGGACGGGTTCAGTCATGCGATTTTGCTCTATTACTTCCATCGGTCGAATCGGGAAGAAGTCGTCGGAAAGCCCATGTTGGAAGAAAAAGAGCACGGGATCTTCGCCATCCGTAGCCCGCACCGGCCCAATCATATCGGCTTGTCAGTGGTCCGGATCAAGCGAATCGACGGAAAGCGGCTCTACTTTTCCGAGGTGGACGTTCTGGACGGCACTCCGGTTCTCGATATCAAACCGTATGTCAAGCAGTTCGATTGCCGGAATGATGCGGTAAGCGGTTGGATCGAGAAGCATTTTCAGGATGGCAAGTCCCCGGTGAATACCAGAGCCAAATAGTCTCAACCGTGCGGGAGGCAGCAACGACACGACCCATCGTTCCTTGACAGGTCTTCGAATTGTCAATACGGTTCTTCTTACCCTCTGCGGTGAGGAAGAGCATCATTCGGAGCGTGATGACGATGAGGCGGCAACCTGAAAAGTTGGAGCCAAAGGGACGCACAACGATGAGACGGACAGGTCTTCTCCTCATAGCAAGTATGGCGGTGATAATGGTTTTGAAGGGTCAACCAACGTTGGCGGAAGAGGCGGTAAAGTCGGCACGTATCGTCGACTATTTCGGTTATGCGGGCTGCATCCTGCTGGAGAATCGGAATGCCCGCGTCGTGCTTTGCCCGAAGTGCGGAGGGCGGGTGCTGGAGTATTCCTGGCAGGGGAAGAACAGCATCTATCTCGACCCGACCCAGAAGGGCTGGACTCCGCAAGAAGGTCAACCGCCGGTCGATCCTTGCGGCGGCCGGCTTGATATTGGCCCGGAACGGATCATTCCCCGCCATCCCGCCCTTTGGATTGGCGAGTGGACGGGGGAGATCGTCGGTTCGAACATGGCCCGGCTGACCAGTGTCGAGGACCAAGCGACGGGCACTCAGTTGGTCCGGGAGTTTACGCTGGACAGTACCTCGTCGAAGCTGACCTGCAAGCAAACGATCAAAAATACGTCCGACAAGACCACACAGTGGTGCCATTGGAGCCGCACGCTCGCGCTGGGCGGGGGCATCTGCTTGATTCCTTTGACAGAGAACAGCCGGTTCCCCAAACAGTACCTCATGTACGGCCCCGGCCCCGTGATGGAATACCAACCGGAAGATCCGAACATTCGCGTCCGGGACGGTTTTCTGGAGATCCTCGATACGCCTATGCGGCCAAAGTTGGGGATCGATTCCTACGCCGGCTGGTTCTGCTACTTGATGAAGAACGATCTGATGTTCGTCAAGCGATATCCGACCTATCCCTCGCGGGTTTACAACGAGATGGCCGGGCTGACGATTTCGATTTGGTACTTTGAGGACCGAATGTGCGAGCTTGAGCCGATTGGTCCGAGGGAAACGCTGGCCCCGGGGCAATCGGCCTCGTTTACCGAAGAGTGGTGGCTTCTGCCGTACCGTTTTCCCGAGCAGAGGACGGAAGTGGACTTGAAGAACGTTTCCCAAGTCGTCGAGCGGCAGGCCCGCTGACTTCGTCTCAGCAGGCCCTGCCTGACGGCGGTGGTTCGCGAGTTGTTTTGCAAAGGGAACCGGCCGGTGCGTGTGGCCTGCTGCCAGTTTGAGATCGCCTGGGAAGCAAAAGCGGTGAACTATCGCCGCGTTGACGAGTTGGTGGCCACGGCGACCCTTGCGTCTGGCAGTCTGCTCCTGCTGCCCGAGATGTTCGCCACGGGCTTCACGATGCGTGCTGACGCCGTGGCGGAGCCAGTTGACGGCCCCACGGCCCAGTATCTGGCCGATTTGGCCCGGCGATACGCGATCTTTGTGCAGGCCGGGGTGGTGGTTCGCGAGGGAGCTGGCACAAGGCCCCGCAACGAGGCGTTGGTCTTCGCCCCCGACGGCCGGCTGGTAGCCCGGTATGCGAAGGTGCATCTCTTCTCCTTTGCCGGCGAACCAGGGCATTATGCCCCAGGAGAGTCGCCGGTCCAGTTCTCATGGCAGGAGATGGGGGTGGCCCCGGCCATCTGCTATGACTTGCGGTTTCCCGAGTTGTTCCGCATGGCGGTCAGTCGCGGCATGGAACTGGCGACGGTCATCGCTTGCTGGCCAGCGGCGCGCGAGGAGCATTGGTTGGCCTTATTGCGGGCTCGCGCGATTGAGAACCAGTGTTATGTTGCGGCGGTCAATCGTTGTGGTAGTGATCCCTCGGGCTTGGCTTATTCAGGACGCAGCCAGATTATCGATCCACGTGGTACGATCCTGGCCGATGCCGGCACTGACGAGGGGGTGATCCAGGCCGACGTCGACCTGGAGGCGTTGCGCCGCTACCGCGAAGAGTTTTCCGCGGTTAAGGACATGCGGTTTCTTATGGAGAATGTCGAAAGATCCAATGACCAAGGAATGACGAAGCACGAATGACCAAGGACCTCGCGGCGGGAAAAGGGAGGAGGGCCAGGACGGAACCGGGCAGGAAGGCCAGAGTGGCTCTATCAATCTGAGGAGCAATGGCCGCCGTGTGGTGGTCCGCTACTGGCCCGTGTGGTAGATCTCCACCCGGTCGAGTTCTGCGGGACCATGCCAGACGACCTTGAGTTCCTGACATGACGGGGGTACGTCGCACTGATAGTCAACCTGGATGCGACGCTGTTTGCCGGCGGGGCCGCCCGGGGGAGCGGGAAGGTGCCGTTCGCTGCGTCGCGGCGGGAGGGCGATCCAAGACTTGCCATCGGGCGAGGCGTGGAAGGTCAGGTCGTTGATCTGACCGGTCAACCAGGCAGTTGCCTTCAGGGAGCGGATGTCGCCAGGGACCTTGTAGCGGAGCCAGTTGCCGTCCGCACCTTTGACGCGGAAAAGATACTCGGCGTAGAGGGCATTGTAGTTGTTCGAAAGCTCGAGCCCTTCCGACTTGTCAGCGACTCGCGAGAAGTCCTGGAGTTCGTCGGCCAGGCAGACCTGTCTGATGTGGACCGGACCAACGATGTTCGAGGGGGCCGATGCGCCGGACGCGTTGCGAGCGATGACCCGATAATAGCAGGTCTGACCGGCATGGGCCGTGTTGTCGCTGAACAGCGGGCGGTAGGCCACGTCGGCGTCGGAAATGTTGGCGGCAATCGTCGTCCAAGGGCCGGCGGCGGCCGGGGCACGTTGGATGTCGTAGCCGGACGCGCCGGCTGAGCCACGCCAAGATATCATCGGGACGTCGCCGATGGGGAGCAGTTCCGGGGCATCGGGCACGGGCATAGCCGGCAACGGGAGCCCTTGGATCTGGAAGGCGGCCTCGCGCAGCGTGGCGAGGATGCCCTGTTCACGCTGGGCTTCGGCACTGGGAAAACCCGGCCAATGGTAGGACCAGACGCTCGGGTAGGTGAAGATCTGGTGCCAGTAGAAACCGCCATTGCGGTGATGGAAATACATGCTCCAGATCAACGCACCGGCGATTCCTTCTTCGCTTTGGACGAAGTCGAGGAACTTGCGAGTCTCGCCGACAACGTTGTCGTGGGTAAACACTTTGCCGTCGATGTAGGGGCCGAATTCGCCGATGAACAGCGGCCGCTGGCCTTTTAGCTCGGCCACCTCTTCGCGGAAGAGGTCGACCCAGTTTGGCCCGTCCTTGATGTAGTTCGAGTAATAGTGCCGGGTATAGAGGTCGATATTCGGGTCGATGACAAACCCACGACGAGGAAGGTGGCGGGTCTCGGCGACCAGGTGGTTGGGGTCGAGACTCTTGATATACGCCGCCATTTCAGCAAGCCACTCAGGCGGGGCGCTGTACATCTCGTTGCCAAACTGCCAGGCGAGAATCGCCTTGTCGTGCTTGTAGGTGACGCCCGTCAGGGTGTTCGTCCGGTTGAGCACGTAACGGATCGTTGTCTTGTAATCCTCTTTGATTTGCGGATCGGTCCAGAATTCCGCACGTTTCTTGCCGCGATGGGCCGCATAGGTGCCGATGCCTCCGAGGTAGTCGCCGGCCTCCGCCGTGAAGTCGAACATGACACGCACGCCATACTTGTTGGCCAACGCCAAGGCCGTGTCGACCACCTTGAACGATTCTTCGTTGAACACGCCCGGGGCCTGGACGTGATGCCACGTCATCCCGCCGGCCGGGGCGACTTCCTTGGGGTCGCGAATCGCCAGGTTCCAGAGCCGCACCACACGGAGATTCATCTGGTCGAGCGTTTTGAAGGCGTCTTCCTGTTCCCAGGCCGTGGGAAGGACCATGTGATCGGGCAGCCGGAGCGTAAAGTCATAGGGAAGGATCATCCCCGGCATGTTGGCTCCAATGAAACGGAACGGCCGAGGACCGTCTAGCAGCTTGTTGCCCTGCCGAGTGATGAAATGCTCGAAGCGGCTGGGGGCATCGGCGGCGTGGGCCGACGCGGCGGTCAGTGTGGCGAGGACCGCCAGTGCAAGGAAAGAAGCCTTTCGGTTCATGACTGTCTCCCGGTAACTATGGAATGATCAGCCCATCATAGGCACCCGGTTGTACGCCTCCAAGTGGGCTGCAAGGCCGGCGAGGCGAAAAAAGCACGATATACAGTAAAAAAACACCAGAAACAGTGCGGCGGGGACGAGGGGAAGTCCGGCACCGGCCCTGTGGCGAAAACACTCGTCGAAAGCCCCCCCATAGCCCGCTGCGTACCCCCTTGCGAATCGCGGGCCGGATCGGATACGATGAGCTTCACGCTGGTCATTCAAACATC
>CAZLDQ010000197.1:0-10742 GCA_964558295.1 uncultured Planctomycetaceae bacterium
CTCGGTCCGCAGAGGACTTTCACCTCCAAGATTCACAACATGCCAGGCACACAAGGAAAAGGGCAGCAAGTGAGCTGCTGCCCTTGGTGGTCCATGGTGGACGTCTCAGGTGCTCTCGACCAGTGCGGGCTCCTCTTCTTCCTTGCGTCGGAAGGCTTCGAGCAACTGGGGATCATCGAGGAAGCCGGTCAGTTTTCCGGCGGCCAGAGGCTGCTGGAGCTTACGCATCGCGCGGCTCTCGATTTGCCGGATCCGTTCCCGGGTGACGGCGAAGATCTTGCCGACCTCGTCGAGGGTGTAGGCATGGCCGTCGCCGAGTCCGTAACGCAACTTGATGATTTCCCGTTCGCGCCAATTGAGCCCTTGGAGAACCTCTTCGATGCGGGATTTGAGCAGGCCCTGGTCGATCTGATTCGAGGGACTGCCTTCGCGGTAGTCGGGCAACCATTCGCCGCGCGTTACGTCGTCCTTCTCGCGGACCGGTTGGTCCAAGGAGAGAGGCTGTCGCCGCATGCGTAGAGCGTGGCGGGTCTCTTCGATCGGCATCCCGACAGCCTCGGCCGTCTCTTCGACACTGGGTTCGGCGTCATGGTCCTGGATGAGTTCCTCGGTTGCGCCCCAGATCTTTCCCATCTTCTGGGTTACATGAGCCGGAATGCGGATGGTACGGCTCTGGTCGCCAATCGCCCGAGTGATCGCTTGTCGGATCCACCAGGTCGCATAGGTGCAGAACTTGAAACCGCGCGAGCACTCGAACTTGTCGACGGCCCGCATCAGGCCTGTGTTTCCTTCCTGGATTAGATCGAGGAAGCTCAGGCCGCGGTTGCGGTACTGTTTTGCCACAGAGACCACGAGGCGGAGATTGTGCTTGCAAAGCTCCTGTCGCGAGCTTTCATACTGTCGCTGGTGTCGGGCGGCGCGGTGAAGACGTCGTCGAAGCGTCGAGGGGCTCTCGCCGGCCAAGAACATCAACTCCTGGAGCTGCTGGCGCAGCTGGTGCTTTTCTTCGCGGCTATTGGTCCGCTTCCACTGCCGGACGATGGCATCCATTTGGCGGGAGACCTCTTGGATCTGATCGATGGCTGGCTGGAGGGCGAGGACCTTTGGCCGCACTCGTTCGATCAACTGAAGGGCCTGAAGCCGCCGGGCAACGATCCGGCGCCAGGCCTTGCGGCGTTCGGTGGCGGTTGTGCGGCTGCCAAAGACCAGATTGAATTCACGGCGGTTTTCCGCCAAGAGTTCTTCGACCGCAATCAGCTCGCCCTCGGCGAAGTCGCGGACCCGTTGCTTTTCATCCATGTCCCCCATGGAGACATCGACGACATCGTGCAAGCGGGCCTTGCCATCGCGCAGGTCGATCAACAGGTCAACGGCGGCCTGGAGGATGTAATCCGTAGCCAAGAGGCCACGACGATAATGTTTGCGACTCCGTTCGATTTGCCGGGCCACGCGGATTTCCGCGTCCCGGCTCAATAACGGAATGGCATTGATCTGCTCCAGATAGGTCTGGACCGCGTCTGATTTGTACTCTCTCGTGCGAATCATCGCTTCCTCGGTTTCCCCCAATCCTTCTCTGTTCCGACTAAAACCTTACCCCCTTCTTCCGGCTGGTTTCGCCTGTTCGCAACAACTCCGGTTACCACCCGGGGACCCAGCGAACACGGGGAACCCGGTCGAATCTACGGTTGTGCGGTGCAACCCGAAAGCACGAGCCCCCCAAAGGCCATATCGGGCCGCGCCCTACGCGGAGCGCCCAGAAGGCGAACCAGACAAGCGTCTCTCGGCTCCTGCCGGAGACACAATCGGGCGGGGATGGGAGTGCCAAAGCACTACCCCCGGGATAGCCGCCATCCCCTCACATCGTCCCATAATGGGGACCGCGCTAAACCCGGTTAGTCATGTACGGCACATACGTGCCGCTGGTTCATTCACAGTCCTCCTATTCTTTTCGAAAACTTGCGGCGAGTCCAGTACCTTTAATGCGAAATTTTTTTGGGATCACCTCTTTTTTTCTATAAACGAGGGGTTTTGGAGCGGTTAGGAGGCGTGCAAAAGACGGGATGTGCTACGTGTGGTCTATTTGAACTCCACTCATAAGACGTAAAAATTCTTCGTTTGATTCGAACTGGGCCAGCCGATTTGTCAACCGTTCCATCGCCTCGATGGGATTCATCGTGATCATCGTGCGACGGAGCATGGTCACTGCATGCAACGTGTCCGGATCGAGGAGATTTTCTTCCCGGCGAGTCCCGGAACGGGAAATGTCCATCGCCGGCCAGATCCGGCGATCGGCCAAGCGGCGATCCAGGACCAGCTCCATGTTGCCTGTTCCCTTGAATTCTTCAAAGATCACGTCGTCCATCCGGCTGCCTGTTTCGACCAATGCGGTGGCGACTACGGTCAGGGAGCCCCCTTCTTCGAAAGCCCGCGCACTGGCGAACAGTTGCTTGGGGATATCCAGTGCCTTGACATCCACGCCGCCCGACATGGTTCGGCCAGTGTTGCCGATCCACTTATTGAATGCCCGAGCCATCCGGGTGATCGAGTCGATCAGGAGGAAGACGTCATGGCCCATCTCGGTCAGGCGTTTGCAGCGTTCGACGGTGAGTTTCGCCAGACGTACATGGCTTTCTACATCCCGATCGAGACTGCTGGCCAATACATCACCCGGGATATGGCGACGCATTTCGGTCACCTCCTCGGGGCGTTCGTCGACCAACAGCACAGTCAACCGGACCTCGGGGTAGTTGGTGGCAATCGCGTGGCCAATCTGCTGGAGAAGGATCGTCTTTCCTGTGCGCGGCGCGGCGACAATCAGTCCTCGTTGCCCCTTGCCCAAAGGCGTAAGAAGATCCATCACGCGGGGCGTGAGGGGTGGAGGGCCGGGCTCCAGGCGGAGCCATTGGTGTGGACTTACGGGGGTCAAATCCTCGAAGCGATGGACGTTCCGGTATTCCTCTGGTGTGTGATGGTCGATATCGAAGATCTCTTCCAGTCGCGGTCCCTGTTGCTGACCAGTAGGCTGCGCCACTCCTCGGATCAGGACGCCGGGGCGCAGGCCGGTCATCTCGATTTTCGAGGCAGGGACAAACACATCGTCGGGGGTCGGACGATAATCGTTCTCCGGATTACGGAGAAAGCCATAGCCTTTCGGATGCAGTTCAAGCACACCGTAGGCGGGCACGATCTCGGCTGGTTTTTGGGCCGGATGACGTGGGCACTCTCCTTGGTCGAGAATTTCGGGTTTTGCCTTCCTACGCATAGTCGCTTCCTCTCACTTTGCTGCATCGCAAATGGTTGCCTTTGACAGCGGCCAATTCTTCGCATCCGGGATGCTTTCTGTCCATCTGCGTTGCAGGAGGGGGTAATAGGCCAATCAATCATTCGCAACGGCGTATTCGGTCCGTTCTTGACTGTTGTTGGCCGAATACGCGAGCGATTGGCTTTGGATCTCGCTAGAACCGGCCCATACGATCCCGCTTTTGACATTAGACGAGGCCGTAAGGACCAGTGGAGCGGGGCGGCAGAATGAAGTACAGGACCTCAGCCGGTCCTTCCAATGTTACGCAGGCAATATCGCTCCTGTTCGCATGAAACAGCTTGGATCATTCTGAAGTCTGCTTGAGCAGAAGGCTTCTGGCCGCTCAGGCAACTGGCGAGTGGATTCGTTTTGAGGAAGAACGGATGCAGGTGTTCTTCCTGTCCTCAAGCAACTGTCACACAGGCAGTCATCAAAAGACAGTGCAATCAATGTGCCGGATGGATATCCGCATAGGCCGATTCTCTCGGTTAAAGGCAAGTCCAGGTGATTAGTGATCTCTCATGATCACTGTGGTTGGGGGGACTCCTGTGGAATTGTCAGGTGTTGTTGACTTGGCCGAGGTTGGTCCAGAGGCCGCATGACTTGTCGTGTGGCGTCGTCGGGAGGCGTGGAGGCAGACATGGCGGCGCAACTGGTTACCGTTGCCATGACGTTTACCTCCTGCCCCTGACGCCGGACTTGCAGGGTAATCGGATTGCCGATATGGGCCTGTTCCAAAGCTGCGACGAACTCGTCAAACGTGTGGACCGGCCTGCCGCCTGCGGAGATGAGTTCGTCGCCGACGCGAAGCTCGGCAGTCTGGGCGGGGCTGTTCGGTTCGACTTCCGTGATTTCCAGTCGTCCGTTGGCATTTTTTTGTGCGCGGATTCCCAAGGCGGAACGCTGGACGCCTCGGGCTGTGTCGGCCTGGCCGAATAAGGCCGTATACGAGCCCAACGTTGTCGTTGCCGTGAGGAGTTGCCCATCCCTGCGAATCTGCATAGCAAATAATTCGCCGTGCTGGGTGCTTTGCACGAGACGAACCACTTGGTCGGTGGAGTGGATCGGCGAGTCTCCGATGGAGACGATTTCATCCCCGATTTGAAGTCCAGCCTGGGCGGCGGGGCTGTCGGGGCGCACGTCGCTGACCAGGATGCGGCCTTGTGGGTCTCGGCCGATACGAATTCCCAGGGCGGGACGTTCTGGATCGCGAGTCTCTTGATTCGTTTGGCTTCTCCTGTTGCCTGGACTGCCTTGCGACCATGCGTTCGGAGGCAGAAGGACCAGGCTGGCGACGGCCAGGAGGGAGGCAAGAGCTTGTTTCGCACATGCGCGTCGAGCCAATCTCATCAGCGTTCACTCCAAATTGAGGGATAGGAAGTGATGGGGGAAGGGGGCTGCAAATCGAGCGCCGCGCGGGCCATTTCTGTCCCCTGGGGAGCTGTCCAGCAACTGTCGAGCAAAACGAGGGTTAAGGCGAGAACGATTCCCCCAGGCTGCGGGGGGAGAGAACTTGGGAGGCTCACCTTGATCAGCGGACGACCAAGACCGGCTTCCCTAGCCACTGTCTGCTTCGATTGGTACCCTTATGCGTATGTTTTCACCAAGCGAGATCCTGGGCCCTCAAGGGCGCATTGCGGCACGGCTGACCAATTATGAGCACCGGCCTGAGCAGTTGGCGATGGCCGAGGCGGTCGAAGATGCGATCCAGAACAGGCACCACCTGATTGTTGAAGCCGGCACCGGCGTGGGAAAGAGCTTTGCCTATTTGGTCCCGGCCATTTTGGCTTCGGCCGGAGAGAAGAAGGAAGGCGAGCCCCGACGTCGGGTGGTGATTTCCACGCACACGATCAGCCTTCAAGAACAATTGATGCGCAAGGACATTCCCTTCCTGCGCAGCGTCGTCCCTGACGAATTCACGGCCGTATTGGTCAAGGGGCGAGGCAACTATCTCAGTCTGCGGCGTTTGGGCAATGCCCTTCAGCGGGCGGGCAGCGTGTTTAGTGAGCCGGAAGAGTTTGAACAGCTCCGCCAGATTGAAGCCTGGTCAAAGACCACGGCCGATGGCTCGCTCTCGGAACTCGACTTTCGTCCTTTGGCTCAAGTCTGGGATGAAGTGGCTAGCGACCATGGCAATTGCATGGGGCGCAAGTGCCCGCGGTACAAGGAATGCTTCTATTATCAGGCGCGGCGTCGAGTGGCCAATGCCCAGATTCTTGTGGTTAACCATGCCTTGCTGTTCAGCGACCTCGCGTTGCGCATGCAGGGGGCTAGTATCCTGCCAAAATACGACGTGCTGATCTTCGACGAGGCTCACACGATCGAGGCCGTGGCCGGCGACCACCTGGGCCTGGGGGCGACCAGCGGCCAAGTCGAATACATCCTCAGCAAACTCTACAATGATCGCACCAACCGCGGTCTTCTGGTCCATCATCACCTTGGCGCGGCTCAGCAGTTGGTCATGGAGTGTCGTTACCGGGCCGAGGATTTCTTTGGGGCGGTGACCGATTGGTTCGAGAACCATCAAGGAGGCAACGGCCGCGTGCGCCAACCGGGAATCGTTGCCAATCCGTTGAGCGAAGGGCTCAATAAGCTGGCCGCCAGTCTTCGCGATCAGGCCGACACGATCAAGAATCCTGAAGAGCGTCAAGATTTTGCCTCGGCCCGGGACCGATTGTGGGCGCTGGCGGAAATGGTGGAAGATTGGCGCATGCAGCGGCTGCCCGATTCGGTTTACTGGGTTGAAGTGAGCCGGGGGCGACGCCACCGCCGCACGAGTCTGGCTGCTGCGCCGATCGATGTGGGCCCCGTGTTGCGTGAACATCTCTTTGCCCAGATTCCAACCGTTGTGATGACCAGTGCGACCTTGGCCACGGGGGGAGGGTCATTTGACTTCTTCAAGTCACGGATCGGTTTGACCCAAGCGGAATCGCTTTGCCTGGGGAGCCCGTTCAACTATGAGGAACAAGCCCAACTGATTCTCTTGGACGGCATGCCGGATCCCACGGACGACGCGTCGTCGTATGAAAAGAGCGTGATCGAGATGGTCCGGCGCTATGTGGGGCGGAGTGAGGGTCGGGCATTTGTCCTCTTTACCAGCTATGAGATGATGAAACGAGTGGCGGCGGCCCTGACCCCGTGGCTGGTTCGGGAGAACCTGGCCCTTTACTGTCAGGCCGACGGGATGCCGCGGAGCCAGATCCTCGAAAAGTTCAAGGCCAATCCGCGGTCGGTCTTGTTCGGCACGGACAGTTTCTGGCAGGGGGTCGACGTGCCCGGCGATGCCCTGCAAAACGTGATCATTACCCGGCTCCCTTTCCAAGTGCCCGATCGCCCGTTGATCGAGGCCCGGATGGAAGCGATTCGTGTTACCGGGGGCAGCCCGTTCCGCGATTATCAACTTCCCGAGGCAATCATTAAGCTCAAACAGGGGTTCGGCCGGCTGATCCGTACTCGATCGGACACGGGAATGGTCGTGATTCTTGACCCTCGTATCCGGACCAAGCCCTACGGCCGGCTCTTTTTGGCCTCGCTTCCGAAGTGTCGGCAGGTGATCGAGCGGGTGTGAGTCCTCTCCTACGGTGGGGGCGGGAGAGACGCCTTGCCATGGCAAACGGGACTTATTGGCAGTCGGAGCTTACAATTCCTCGCCAACTGGCTTAGACTGGATACCGGGGGGGCGTTGTCGCAAGGCCCCGGTTGCTAACGTCCCTTCCCGCAAGGTGTTATGAGCCAATCGCCGATTCTGAAGTCGACTGTGCATCGTTGGTCGATCGCCGTGCGTGGCGTCGTCCAAGGGGTCGGGTTTCGGCCGTTTGTCTATAACACGGCGGTCTCCTGCAGGCTGACCGGTTGGGTGCAGAACGAGGCCGACACGGTTCGGATCGAGGTCGAGGGCCCCTTGGGCGACTTGGAGCGGTTTTTGGAGAGTCTCCAGGACTCGCCTCCTCCCCAGGCCCGGATCGACGCGCTGGAGGTCGCTGAACGGCCGTGCCAGAACGGGGCGTCGGGCACCTTCGAGATCCGTACCAGTCCGGCCGCCGGTACACCGCGGCCGACCATTCCGGCGGATTTGGCGACCTGTCCTGAATGCTTGCAGGAGATTCGCACGCCGGGGGAACGGCGTTACCGGTATCCGTTTACCAATTGCACGAACTGTGGGCCGCGGTGGTCGATTATCGAGCGGTTGCCCTACGATCGACCGCGCACGTCGATGGCCCAGTTTCTTATGTGTCCGGCTTGCAAGACCGAGTATCACAACCCGGCCGATCGGCGGTTCCATGCGCAACCGATTGCTTGCCCGGAGTGTGGGCCGATACTCCAGTTCCTCGCTTCTGACGGCGCCGAGCTTGCCCGGGAAAATGAAGCCTTGGAGTGTGCGGTGGCGACCATTCGTGCAGGACGAATCCTTGCGCTGAAGGGCCTGGGTGGATTTCAGTTGATGGTCGACGCGACGAATCCTCAGGCGGTCGGTCGATTGCGTGAGCGGAAGCAACGGGCCGACAAACCGTTTGCCGTGATGGTCGCATCGCTGGACGAGGTTCGCTGTCGCTGCGAAGTGTCTGCCGAAGAAGCCCGGGTACTTGAGTCTCCGCCGGCCCCGATCCTATTGCTCCGGCAGCGGACTGATTGTGCGACGGACATTGTCGCGGCCGTGGCTCCCGAGAATCCGTACTTGGGCATGATGCTCCCCTACACACCGCTGCACCATCTGCTGATGGCTGAGATCGGCCGGCCGGTGGTTTGCACCAGCGGGAACCTTTCGGAAGAGCCGATGGCGATTACGTGCCAAGACGCCCTGGAGCGGCTCGGTTCGATTGCCGATGCGCTATTGGTGCACAACCGGCCGATTGTGCGACCTGTGGACGATTCGGTGGCCCGGGTTGGCCCGGGAGGGCTCCAGGTGTTGCGGCGTGCGCGGGGATTTGCTCCGTTGCCGATCGACTTGGGGTTTGCGGGACCGAGGATCCTTGCGGTTGGTGGCCATCTGAAGAATACGGTGGCTTTGAGCCTTGGCTCTCAGGTCGTCGTGAGTCCGCACATCGGCGACCTGGACAACGTGCTGAGCGTGGACACGTATCAACGGGCGATTGCCGATTTGGTAGACTTCTTCCAGGTCGTGCCCGATGCCGTTGCATGTGACCTGCATCCGGATTACGCTTCGACCCGGCATGCCGAATCGCTAGCCGCCGGGTGGGGCGTTCCGCTGGTGCGAGTGCAGCACCATCAGGCCCATGTGGCGGCTTGCATGGCCGAACATCGGCTGGAGGGGCCGGTGCTGGGCTTCTCCTGGGACGGTACGGGCTACGGCACCGATGGCACGGTTTGGGGAGGCGAGGTGTTGGAGTGCAAAGGGGCCGAGTTCCGTCGCTTTGCCCATTTGAGGCGTTTTTCGCTTCCCGGCGGGGATCGAGCGGTGCGGGAGCCACGCCGTTCAGCCTTGGGCCTGTTGTTCGAGGTCTTCGGCGATCAGGCCATGGAACAGGCGGCCAGGTGGTTTGACCGGTCCGAAAGCAAGCTGTTGTTCTCGCTCCTGAAGCGGTCGGTGCAATGTCCGCGCACGAGCAGCATGGGACGGTTGTTCGACGCCGTCGCGGCGCTTTGCGGGCTGCCGGCGGTGATCAGTTTCGAAGGGCAAGCGGCAATGGCCTTGGAGTATGCGGCCGATAAGGAACAGGAGGAGGCTTACCCGTTGCCGTTGGGCGATGATCAGCCGGCGGTGATCGATTGGGAGCCGCTCGTGCGGGCCGTACTCCGTGACCGTGCCGCGGGCGAACCGGTGGGACGGATCAGCGCCCGGTTCCACAACGCTCTCGCTGCTCTGGCCGTGGCGATTGCTCGCCGCTGGGGCGGTCGCAACGTGGTCCTTTCCGGCGGCTGTTTTCAGAACTCGCTGCTTGCCGAGCGGGCAGGCCAGCGGCTTGTGGACGCGGGGTTTCGCGTGTACCAGCACCAACAGGTCCCCCCCGGCGACGGCGGAATTGCGCTGGGGCAGGTGTTTGTCGCGGCGAAGCAAGTGAAGTACAGTGGATGATCAATAACGCAGGAATCCGATGATGTGCTTAGGAATTCCCGGCAAGATCCTTGAAGTCTTTGAACGCGACGACCTGCCGATGGGCAAGGTGGAGTTTGGCGGCATTGCCAAAGAAGTCTGCTTGGCCTACACGCCGGACGTCCAGGTGGGCGACTACGTGATTGTCCACGTCGGCTTTGCCATCAGCCAGGTCGACGAGCACGAGGCGCAGGAGATTTTTTCGTATCTTGAACAGATCGACGAGATCGGTTCGCGTCAGGATGAACCTCAAATGCCGGAAGGAGAGACGGCCCCGTGAAGTACGTGGACGAATACCGGGATGCCGAGCAGGTCCAGCGCTTGGCCGACTTGATTCGCCGGAAGACGACGCGACCTTGGGCGCTGATGGAGATCTGTGGTGGGCAGACGCACTCGATCCTCCGCTTTGGGCTCGATGCGATGCTGCCCAAGGAGATTACATTGATTCATGGCCCGGGTTGTCCGGTGTGCGTCACACCGATCGAGATCCTCGACAAGGCGATTGCGATTGCCTCGCAGCCAGGGGTGATTTTCTGTTCGTTTGGCGACATGCTTCGCGTGCCGGGGTCGGAAAAGGATCTGCTGAAGGTCAAGTCGGAAGGGGGAGATGTGCGGATCGTCTACTCGCCGATGGACGCGTTGCAGCTTGCCCGAAAGAATCCGGACCGGCAGGTCGTCTTTTTTGCCGTGGGGTTTGAGACCACGGCCCCGGCTAATGCGATGGTCGTGTCTCAGGCGGCCAAGCTGGGCCTGAAGAACTTTTCCATCCTGGTGTCCCACGTGCTCGTACCGCCGGCAATTCGTGCGGTGCTCGATTCGCCGCGGTGCCGTGTACAGGGTTTCTTGGCGGCAGGGCATGTCTCGGCAATCATGGGAACCACCG
This sequence comes from uncultured Planctomycetaceae bacterium, assembly GCA_964558295.1. Taxonomy (GTDB): domain Bacteria; phylum Planctomycetota; class Planctomycetia; order Pirellulales; family Thermoguttaceae; genus JBDKTH01. The sequence goes on from CAZLDQ010000197.1 coordinate 10,237, forward strand.
AATACCGACCAATCGCCGAGAAGTATGGCGTGCCGATCGTGGTTACAGGGTTCGAGCCATTGGACATCCTCCAGGGCGTGGCGATGTGCGTCGAGCAGTTGGAAGAGGGCCGGGCGGAAGTTGAGATCCAGTACAGCCGATGTGTACGTCCGGAGGGGAACCGTTCGGCGATTGACCTGATCCAACAGGTTTTCGAGCCGGTTGCCCGCAAGTGGCGCGGAATCGGTGAGATTCCGCAAAGCGGCCTCGGGCTGCGGGAGCCGTTTGTTCGGTTCGACGCCAGCCGCCGGTTCGGCGTGGACCAGCTCGTGGCCGATGAGCCGAACGCGTGCATTGCCGGCGAGGTGCTGCAGGGGCACAAGAAGCCGCACGATTGTCCGGCGTTTGGCACGCGCTGTACGCCGGATCGGCCGTTGGGGGCCCCGATGGTTTCCTCGGAAGGGGCTTGAGCGGCATACTAACGATATCGAAGACACGCATCGTGAAAGGGAGCAGAAGACTGGTCG
>CAZLDQ010000198.1:0-10710 GCA_964558295.1 uncultured Planctomycetaceae bacterium
GCCATCTCCACCGCCCGGCGATCAAAGTTTTTCACGCCTGCCGAAAGGACACGGTAGGTTGGGAAATGTCGTCCCGCCTGCGAGTTGCAGGAGCGCTGGAAGCTTGTGGTCTAAGCAGTACTTGATGAACCGAGTGTCAAGGTCAGATTCACCTCGGATGGAGCAGACTCCGCGTCCCAAAGAGTACGGCTTGTCCGCCCAATTCATGCGCCCCGTAGTTGAACCGCGCACGCAGAATATCAAGTCTCCGGTCTGACATTCCTTGACTGAAGCCGTTGTGAATACGGTACAATCTGGATGGTCTGAACCGAATTCAGTAGGCCCATTGAGTAAAGGTAAGCCTTCGCCGGACTGATTGTAGCTGTGACCTTTTGGCGACGTTCCCATCGTTATCACGGCAACTTCGCCCAGTGTCTTCATTCTGGCTTTCATAGACCGAGTTCCTCGAAGCTTTCCCGAATCTTCGCTGCGAGCGCCGTAGATTCTTTGTCCAGGTCGGCTAATTCGGCATGAAGGTCACGGATCACTTGCTCGAAGTCAAAGTCATCGTCTGGCTCAGGCGGTGCCACGCCCACATACCGGCCCGGCGTCAGGCTCCAATCGGCCTCCGCAATCTCCTTTCGCGGCGCGACCTTTACGAGTCCAGGCACGTCTTGTAGTTCAGCATCGGGGAAACGATCCTGAAGCCAGACGATGTGTCGGTGAAAGTAATTGGGCAGTCTTAGCTGTTCAATAGCGGTGCGATGGTGGGCATCAAGCTGTTTGACCAATTTACTTGTCACTCGACGATCATATGTCTCAGCAACCGTTTCGGCGTCGACGAGTTCGATTGCAGCAACCGCCGCCCGGACAACCAGTTTGTAGAGCGAATCCACCTGCTTCACTAGCCCTTTGATGCGATCTGCAAGTGGGTCGAATACCTGACGTTGCGAGTGCTGTCTGTCATTGGTCGCCGGTAGCTTCTTGCAGGTGCCTTTGGCAAAATCCTCAAGGTCACTCACCAAAGATTTACGGTCCTTCTCGTAGGGGTTCGCAGCTTGGTCCAGTTCCGTTGTGGCTTCGGCAAATGCATGTTTCTTCTCAGAATCTACGTCTTTCAGTTTGTCTACCGCCTTCTTTGTTGCAACGAACCTTTCGCGGAGACACTGAAAAGTCCGCTCAAAGGTTCCAAGCCGTTCGGGGATAGCCGCTATTTCTCGGCAAATGGAGCCAAAGTAATCCTGTACCAAACCCAAGAATCGATCGCGTTGGCCACGATAGAGCCACACAATGGCCGAAAGATTGGCAAGTTGCTCCGGGGAGAAGTCGCAAATTGTGCGGGTGACTCTGCGGAAGATGTTGCGGGCATCAATCATCAGCACTTGGTCACGGCGAGCCTTCGGCTTGGCTCGGTCGAAGAACCACAACTCACAGGGGACAGTACGAGTGTAGAAGAAGTTGTTGCGAATGGAGATCATCACATCCACGTCGCCCGTCTCGACGATCTTCCTCCGCACGTCCTTTTCGCCGTGGCCCGCGCTGGATGCCTGCGACGACATGACAAACCCAGCGCGGCCTTTGTCGTTCAAGTAACTCCAGAAGTAGGATATCCAAAGATAATTGGCATAGGGCGAGACTTTCCCATTCTTGTTGGCTCCTGGGATTCCGAAGGGAAGTCGTGGATCACCCTTTACTCTTGCTGCATCAACGAGGTCTACATTGAACGGTGGGTTGGCCATCACGAAGTCACACTTTCCGGCCAGCGTGTGTTCGTCCTGGTAGTAGGTAATGGCCTCCGCAATATTCCCTTCCAACCCGTGGACGGCAAGATTCATCTTGGCAATGCGAATGGTGTCGCGGTTCTTTTCCTGGCCGTAGAAGACGACCTTCTTTGCCGTGTCGCCGCCCTCATGTTCGATGAAGTGGCTGCTCTGTACGAACATGCCGCCAGAACCAGCAGCCGGATCGAAGACGATGCCGTGATTTGGCTCGATAACATTGACGATGACTTGGACCAGCGAAGCAGGAGTGAAGAACTCACCGTTGTCGTGGGCCTTCTGGATGGAGAACTCGGCCAGGAAGTATTCGTAGATACGTCCGAACACATCCCCGGTTGCCTGCTTGATCTGCTCACTGTTGAACAGCCGCATCAAGTCTTCCAGCACCTTTGGCTCGAAGATTCCGTAGTCTTTCGGCAGGACGCCTTTAAGCGGTTGGAACTCGTCCTCAATGGCGGTCATCGCCTCGGTTACGAGCTTCGGCAACCCGCTGGCATCGCTGGTCGCCTTCTCCATGATGGAATCGTACCGGGCCAATTCCGGCAACCAGAGAGCGCGGCGGCGGAGGTAATCCTCCGGACGCACCTTCCGCTTGGGCATTTTGCCAGAGGCTTGGTCTTCCTGGATTTGCTTCGTCGCTGCGCCGAACCGATTGGCCGCGTGCCGCAGGAAGATGATCCCCAGCACCGGCATGAAGTAATCGCTGGATGTGAGCTTGGAATTGGCGCGAAGCTGATCGGCGGCCTCCCATAGGTCTTTTTCGAGCTTTTCAACGTCCTGCATCATGCTGTTCTGTGACTTGGTTTCGAATTGGCCTTCGCGCCTCGCGTGGCCACCCCTCAGAATGTGTGACACACAGGTTGAGAATGGAGGCTGCTACAACGCGCAATCAGAACGTAAGTGTAATTTAGAAGAAGGGTTATGACAAGGCGCACTCAGGCAGGGGCTTTGCCGGGCGGTTCGCCTTTGAAGTAGAACGCCGGGGGCGTCTGACTAATCCCAGGCGTTCTGCTAACAAGTCCTTCGTTGAGGAAGGCTGCTCGGGCGGTGATGAGTTTCATCGCCGGTTGGCGTGCGGCTCATGACACCTGACACTTCCAACTCCATCTTCCCTCCTGCCAACGACTTACGCGGTCGCGTCGTCGTTGGCCGCAAGTCTCACCGACACGAAATTGAAAATTGGACCTCCATTGTTGTCCCAGCCACCAACGGAGATTTCCAATGCCCAACCCGACCGAGATTCGCAGCCAACTTACCGAGAAAATCATCGCGGCCATTGAGCGCGGCGTGGTGCCGTGGCGCAAGTCCTGGGTCAGCCCGAAGAACACGGGGCGGGCCGCCAACGTCGCCAGTGGCCGAGCCTACAAGGGCATCAATCCGCTCCTGCTCCAAATCGCGGCGATGGAGCACGGTTTCCGGTCGCGGTGGTGGGGAACCTACGTGCAGTGGCAACAGGTCGGCTGCCAAGTGATGAAACGTCCGGCTGGCGTGCCGCCTGGAAGATGGGGCACGCAGATCGTCTTCTACAAGCCAGTCAGTAAGACCGTCGTGGACCCGATCACCGGCGAGGAGGACGAGGAGCAGTACCGCATCCTGCGGACGTTCACCGTGTTTAGCGCCGATCAAGTCTGCGGCCCTAACGCGCACGAGTACCAAGTGCCGGATAACTGGGAAGCGGGCAACGTCCATCCTGATTTCGCCCCGGCAGACGAACTCATTACCAACAGCGGCGCAGACATTCGGTACGGCGGTGACCACGCATTCTACCGCCAACCCTGCCCCATCGGATCGTGGCCGCGTCACTCAAGTGGCGATTTCATTCAAATGCCGCCCAAATCCAACTTCATTACCGAGGGCGCGTACTACGAAACAACATTCCACGAATTGGCCCATTGGAGCGAGGTACGAGTCAACTGGATCGGTGGCCGGGAGTTGGGCGAGCTAGTAGCCGAAATGGCGGCCTGCTTCGTTTCGGCGGAGCTTGGCATTCCCAACGGTGAAGCGTTGGAAAACCACGCGGCGTACGTCCAGAGTTGGCTACAAGATATGCAGGGGGACCACGGGTTCATCTTCCGGGCTTCGTCGCAAGCGAGCAAGGTGGCGGACTTCCTCTTGGCGTTCGCTCGCCAGCCTGAGATGGCTGTCGAAGCCGAAGAAATTTGCGTGCCGTTCTAGTCGTTCCTCGCTCAAGGGCAAGAGCCGCCGCCCTTTGGGCGGCGGCTTTGTGGTGTCGTTGTAATTGAGAATTGTACGTGTCGCGGTATCACGCGACCAACAACCCACTGGTGAGACACGATGGACCCAACTAACCGTATCAAGCATTTGCTTCAACCGAACGGAACGCCACCATTGCCTGATTCCATGCCCCAGACGGCTCTAGAAGAGAAGCAGCGACTCCTGGCCCATTACGTTCGCTTGGTGGCCAAAGGCCACAGCAACGGCCTTTTTGTGGCTGGGGCTGGAGGGCTTGGCAAGAGCCACACAATAGCAGCCACCCTTGCCTCGGAGGGTGTTCGGCCCGTCATTATTAACAGCCACATCACACCGCTGTCCTTGTACCAAACCCTCTACTACAACCGCGCCGGGGACGTCATTTGGCTGGACGATTGTGACAGCGCGTTTCGCAATCTGCAAATCCTCGGCCTTCTTCGGTCGGCGCTGTGGGGACAAGGCACGAGGATCGTCACCTACACCAGCACGCAATTGCCGGATGACTTGCCCGCCCGATTCGCCTTCGACAGCCGGATCATTTTTTGTGCGAACGTAATCCCCGCCCGCAACGAAGCATTCAAGGCGGTGCTGACCCGTGTGGACTGTTTTGAACTCGCGGCCACAAACGAAGAAGTCCTCGAACAGATGCGGTATCTGGCCGGTCGCGGGTTTGAAACCATGACACCGGAGCAGTGCCGCGAGGTGGTGGCATTCATCGACCAGGCTGGGGGCAATCGGCGTCTATCAATGCGGCTTTATGAACCAAGCCTACGCAAGTACCTCTATGCCCATGCGTCGAGCGTGGATTGGAAAGAGTTGGTTCGCTGCCAGCTTGACCAGTTGGGCGGCGGAGAGAACATCGCCAAACCCATCGATTCCAAAGCCCATGACCTGGACTGCTTCAAGGAGGCGGTGCATCAGTTCCCCCAATCGGTCAAGGATCAAGAGGCGCTCTGGCGCAAAGCCACGGGCAAGAGCCGAGCAAGCTTCTACCGCTTGAAGCGTTCCATTGAGAAAGAAGAGGGCAAGTGATGGATCGCGATGTCGAGATCCGCATCGTCAGCATCAAACGGTTCTGGATCGTGACCCGCCCAACTCCATTATCAGAGTTGGGCGATATCTGCTTTGAATGCACGTTTGAGAGTCTTGCGAGGCAGATTCGCGGTGGGTTGCAGGAGGAGGCCATCGTTGGAATGTACCTAGAAGAACGCTACGCCCGAAGGGTTGCGGAAAGGCTTCTCGAAGCCAGGGATCGGGAGTTCCAGTCGCGAGATTTCTGACACCGCCGCGAAACTGAAATTGTACTTCCGGGGGTGTCAGAGGAACTAGCCGCCAAAGGAGCCCGTCCATGCAATTCGCGGTGATCTATTCGGTCGACACACCCGGCAACGTCAACGTTCTAGAATACGCCCCGCCCCAGGTCGAAGACCTGTGGCAGGAAACCGAAGGCGACAGCGGTTACGAGTACGGCTATCTCGAAGGTCGCTGGGAGGAAGGCCACCATCGCAAGTGGTTCGCCTTGCTGAACAGGGAGCAATTCGATGAGTTCGTGGATCGTTGCGGCCTGGTCGCGGAGGATGTTCGCACGATGGGGTCGCTTGGCATCGGTCCCGACATCCAACCAGCCATCTCTTTCAACGGCGAGGATGAGGACGCCATCCTCAACGCCTACGTCACGCCGCTTCCCCAGACTCGGAAGCAGCATTGGACCGAAGAGGACTGGGAGCGAGTTCGCACGGCGGTCATCAACGTGTACGGGCGGCGGAAAAGCAAAATTGTACGTTCCCTGGTATGAGCATAACCCATCAAGAGCCGCCTCCGGGATGATCGCGGAGGCGGCGGATTGTGTCCCAGAACATCATGGAGAAATCGAATGGCTCTGGCTGTTGGACATCGCCACAACTTCAATACCCTTCAAAAGGCTTTCTTCGCAGGCGACGTGGCCCTCATGGAATGTCAGCTTGCGGCCACTGGCGAAACAGTCCCCGTGATCTGCGCCGCCAATCGTGGGCCTGACGGCAGCATCGAGTTCGCCCCCTTCGCCATGCTCTTTAACGGTAACCCTCACGAGCTTCTCAATCCGCCGAACCCGGAAGGCGGCTTCCACACGCAGCACGAGGTTTGGGGAGATGAGGAGCAGTGCCCATGACTGATTCTCTCGTCGTCCACAAAACGCCCTGGCCGTCGTGGTACGCCGATCAGGATGGTCGTGCGCTATGGATTCACGACCGGACCAGCGGACAGAAGATCAAGGTCGAGCCGCCTGCCGAGTGGGGAAGGCATTGGGCATGGAACGTCACGGAGGATGGCGAGGGAAACTGTTTTCGCCGCACGTCGGGGTGAGAGGTGCGAGACTGCAAAACCAGAAATTGTACGTTGACCCAAAGAGGGCGCGGCCATGATCTTGATTGACCCAAGCGACGTGCATCGGTTGGCAGACAGGGTTTCCGTAGGCCGCTACCCTTGCCAAGTCTATCTTCAGGTTGCTTGGCCGGGAGCGGTTGCCCACACAGGCACGAGCTACCACTCAACGGGCAAGGAAGGTATCCGTCGTGCGGACGGAATGCCCGTCGCCGAATACGAAGCTGCGGCGGGCCGTCGCCTTTGGCTCGGCCTCGATGGAAAGGTGGAGGCCGACTGACCACTCCCAGAAAACAAAAATTGTACTTCAATAAACGGGAAGTGAATCACCCCTGATTGGCCAACCTTTGAACAAACGACGCTTGCTATCGCCCGGAGAGGTCCAACTCCTCTCGCTGGGCACGTTCGGTATTCTTGCAGGGAATCACCAAAGTCCCCACGGCCAGCAGAAGAAGACAGGCGAACGTCCCCTCCATTAAACTGGCCACGGCCCATTCCTATCCAAGTAGTGGTGGCCAATCGTGCCCCGATCCGAGAGACAACGGAGAAACGGCGGGCAAACCCAACGGATGATGGCCGGGTGACAGCCCCCGCCTCGCACCGGAGGAGCGAGGCGGGGGCATTCTCGTTGACAAGGGAAGGTGGACCGCAGAATAGAAATTGTACTACCAACCATCGTGATTGGTGGTATCCCGCCATCCCTATCAGGAACAGTCCTATGCCCAAGTTCCCTCTCGGCCAACTGCTGGCAACCCCTGGCGCTTTGACTGCACTTGAGGCGAGTGCTCAAAGCCCTGCCGAGTTCCTCGGTCGTCACGCTCAAGGGGATTGGGGAGAAATCTGCGCCGCAGATTCACAACTCAACGACGCCGCCGTGGTAGACGGGAGCAGACTGCTGTCCGCCTACCGGACCAGCAAGGGAGTCAAGCTCTGGATCATCACGGAGGCCGCCGACGATCAGGGGAACCGGGCGGCCACCACGATCCTCCTCCCCGAGGAGTATTGATTCCCGATTTCGCATAATGCCCCGTCCACGAAATAATCCACGTCCCCGAACAACAAAAGGAACCCCAAGATGCCCAAAGAACCGGACAATCGCGCATCGCAAACAGGAAAAGCGAAATCGGACAAGGCCAAGATCGTGGCCCAGATTGCCCGAATCGTCAGGCGGGAAGGGCTGGACTACGACGATTGGCGGTACGTTTCCAAGCGGGTCCGTGAGGAGTGCGACCTGAAACCGGCCAAGCGGGGACGGAAATTGCCGAAGGTGCTGACCGCCGACGAATTCCGCCGCTTCTACCGGCTGGTCGATCAGGCCGACGATGTTCAGCACGCCCTCATGCTGCGGTTGCTGTTCTACACGGGTGTCAGGGTCAGCGAGCTTTGCGCGATCCAGGTGGGGGATGTGGACCTGGAAGCCTGCAAGATCAGAGTCAACCAGGGCAAGGGAAGTAAGGATCGGTACGTCCTCTTCGGCAAGACCTTCGCCACGGCCCTGCGAACCCACATCGCGGCCAACCCCAAGAATCGGTGGCTGTTCCAAACGGCCCGGAGTGGGAGGTTCTCGACACGTCGGGTCCAGCAGATCGTCAAGCAGTACGCAGAGCGGGCCGGAGTCCGTGCCAGTCCACATACGTTTCGGCACCAGGCCATCACTTGGTTAACTCGGCATTCTGGAATGGCCGATGCGGAACTCCAACTGATCACCGGCCACTCGCGTCGGGAGACTCTGGCCATTTACCAGCACGTCGCCCTAGATGGCGAATTGGAGAAGAAGTATCAGGAGGCCATGAGGCAGGCGGACCTATAGCCGGATACGAGAACGGAGGATGTCTTGTTGCAGAATTAGAAATTGGACAATTCTTTTGGAAAAGCCTGAAACTTGGTCCCATACGGGCCGGTATCAAACCCAGTGCGGGACTCCTTTTCCTTTGGGGCTCCAAACCCATGAGCGAACAGCAACGTTTTTTCGTACAGACGACGGGCCCCACAACTTTCCCGCGTTACCGAATTCTCGATTGCGGGAAGGGCTTCTGGACGGGCGACAACTGGGATATGGATGAATCGCGGGCCTGCCTCTACCACCAATTCGAAGACGCCGCTGCCGACTTGCGGGCAATCAAAATACACGAGAATGCCGACAAGGCCCGGAGGCGGCTCAAGGCTACCGTAATGGTTGACCTGATTGGCGATGGCGAAGTGAACATCGAGCAGCTTGCTGATCACCTGGCCGACGTCGCCCGCCTTACCACCACCGATAATCCACCTGGAATGCTGCTATTCCTGCGCATAGACTGGGGAACGCTTGAGGAAGCTGACACAAACCCGCTAGGTGGCTCTCCCGCTGACGATCATTCGGCCTAGCATTCGTTATGTCCGGGCTCCGGACATTCAGCGGAAGATCCATTTCCACAGTGCCCAGAACAACAGACTCCAGAGCAGGTAAATCAAGAATCCAGCCGCGATTCCGGCAAGTAGCGGAATCGCGGCGATGAAGAACGGCGCAGCCATCAACAGCCCAAGAGCAACGATGCAGCCAGCACCGGCATTGGATTCGTTCGTCATCATGCACCTCCGACAGGTGGAAGTACAATTTCCGGTTTCGGGCGACTCATACGCTCTTGACGGAGTCGGTCAATGACCTGGATACTCCAAACATCGCATCTACATTCTCAATCTGTGTTTGGCGATCAATCCTGCTTGCCGAATCGTATTCATCGACCGTTTGTCGTCTCTCACTTCCGCCACGCCGAGGAGCAACAACGCCCGTTGGGAAAACGCGGGAAATTGCTTCTTGTCCACCGTCTTTGCCGCTTCCTTCAGATCGTTGACCCGCTCTTTCAAGTCAAAATCAGCGGGAATTAGCACGGGTTCGATCCAGCCCGCGTGGCATCCCTCATAGAAACCTTTGAGTTTCACCCATAATTCCAGTTTCTTTTCGCCTTTCAGCTTCACAGCAAAGCGGCCTGCTGGCTGAGAGCTTGTAACAGCTTCACTTTTCCAGAGAATGTCTTTGTTTGCTGAAACGATGAAGGTGAGCGTGCTGCCCTCGCGAGGTTTTTCATCGGTGAACCCACAGCCGCCGACGATGCCATCATATTCCTTGTCGAGGGTAAACGTGAGAGCGGAGAAGCCGTTGTGACCGGCTGGGTGAGCGGAGAGGCTATGCTCCCCTCCCACTCCACCGATGTGGAGCGTCTGGACCAGCGGCCAGCCGGGACCAAATCTCTTCACGACATCAGGCGTGATCGTACTGAGATAGACCAATCCATCTTCGGTAGGGATGGTTACGATCTCTTTCTCCGTGACCTTCCTCCCGACCTCATCAAGATTGGGTAGTTCTAGTTCCTGCGCGGCGGCAACGCTACTAATCGCTGCCAGGATCAGAATGTGTCTCACGGGCTTGACTCCTTCTTCTTTCGATTCAGAATCGAAAACACCAAGCAACGAACGTCAAGGACTGGGACGTCAGGAAGGACCGGACGTGAGACATTGCCACTCCTGGATCTCGTGTTGTCCATTCAGTGACTTTTCTTCCTGCGGGCGTCTTCTATCATTGTTCTGAACGACTCAACAGCTTTGTCGTACTCTTGCCGTTCTTCAGGGCTCATTCTTTCCAGCATCTTGTTACGTGCTTCACGTCGGTCTCTGTGCTCCTTTGTTTCGACGCCGAGAATGTACGGATTGCGAGCATTTCCCCCGTAGTACACGAAAATATCGTTATCTCCATTGTCATAGACCATTTCCTTGAAGTCGGATTGTTCCAAAATCGTGAGGCTGTCCTCATTGTTTGGGTTCGAACCGATGGCTCTGGCCAACTCTCTTGCCATGTGTGTCCTGTGTTCTTTGGTTTGGACCGTCCAATTGGTCTTCTTGCCGTCCCCAAACACCTGCCTAACATCGGTCTCTGTCCGCATGTTGGCAAACGCCTCCTTGACTTGTGGTGTAGTCATGCCTAATCGCCCTTGCCGCTCACGTTGCGCTCTTTCACGATCAAGCTTCGTCACTTCCAACAGCGCGAGCGCCTCTCTTGTACTGAGGTAGAGCGATGTTTCGCGATCAAGGGCTCGTTCGATCATTTTCTTAGCCTTAGCAACGTCGTGAGCGGCATAGTAGTCGATCACATGGGAAAGAATAATTGGTAGCTCGGATGATGCGGCCTGCGAATTATTAGTCAGCAGTTGCTCGTATTTCATCACGGCCTCTGCTTGTTTGCCAGATTGCCACAACTGGTGAGCTTCTGCCAACTCCTTTCTAGCAGCCTTTTCCATTTGAGCAGTGTTGATTATGGTCGGGATTGCAATGGCTAGCCATACGGCGGCCCATACCTGTAGTGTTTCAGCCCAAATGGCACAGCGGCTAAGGTAGGTGACGGCCTCCT
>CAZLDQ010000199.1:0-10669 GCA_964558295.1 uncultured Planctomycetaceae bacterium
GCGGTACGCAGTAGGCGGTATACGATTTTGGGACTTCTGAATCCCGAATCCTGAACCCTGAACCCTGAACCCTGGACGCTCTGGTTGCACCGATGTCGTAATGAGAAAATTCGCACAGCTCTTGGGGCTAGGCATCCCGGGGGCGTGCCCCCCCTTGCTGCCGTAAAAAAGTAACACTTTTACGCAAATAGATCACTCGGGATCTGGTATACTGAAGCTTGTCTAACCGTGCTCATACCAGCCAACCAGGAGGTCGTTCATGCCTACTGCCTATCGTTTCTCCTTCGGTCCCTGGAACATCCACGAAGGCGCCGATCCGTTCGGTCCCACGGTGCGGCCCACGCTGGCCTTTGCCCAGAAGCTCACGATGTACAAGAAGCTGGGCTTCGACGGCGTGCAGTTCCACGACGACGATGCCGTGCCGAACATGGAAAACCTCTCGCCGGCCGAGATCGTCAAGGAAGCCGGCAAGGTGAAGAAGATGCTGGAAGGGGAGGGGCTGGTGGCCGAATTCGTTGCTCCGCGTCTTTGGGAGCATCCCAACGGGATCGACGGCGGCTACACCTCCAACGATGCGACTTGCCGCCGCTGGGCCATTGACCGCACGAAACGGACGATCGACATCGCCAACGCCCTGGGCACCCGGTTGATCGTGCTCTGGCTCGCCCGCGAGGGGACCTATATCCGCGAGTCGAAAAACGCGTTGGATTCCCACCGCTATCTCGTCGACGCGCTGAACGAATGCCTGGAGTACGACTCCCAGATCGAAATCGCCATCGAGCCGAAGCCGAACGAGCCGATGGATCACACCTATATTCCGACGATCGGCCACGCCTTGGCCTTGGCCCATCAGACGGTTGCCCCGGCTCGCGTGGGAGGTCTGATCGAAACGGCCCATGCGATGTTGGCCGGACTCGATCCGTCGGACGAAATGGCCTTCGCTCTTTCTGCCGGCAAGCTCTGGAGCGTGCACCTGAACGATCAGAACGGCTTGAAGTTTGACCAGGACAAGTCGTTCGGTGCGGCCAACCTCCGCGGTGCGTTCAACCCGGTCCGCATCCTGGAAGCCGCCAACTACGCCGCCACCGGCCGGTTCATCGGGCTGGACGTCAAGGTCATGCGGACCCAAAAGGCCGAAGGCGGCCACCAGCACTTGGCCAACAGCCGGGCGGTCTTCCTCCGTTTGGTGGAAAAAGTGCGGAACTTCCCCGAGCAGACCGCTCGGCAGTGCATTGCCCAACGCGACTACGAAGCGTTGGAAATGCTCGTTTTGGACCACCTGATGGGCGGCCGGTAGCTCCGATGCCTCGGATTCGGCATGTTGCGGTGATCGTCGATGCGGCCCGCCCCTATGATCGGAAGATCATCCGGGGCGTGGCCGCTTACGGGAAGGAGGTGGGCAACTGGAGCCTTTACGTCGAAGAGGATCCACTGGAAAAGCTGCCCGACCTCCGCACTTGGCGTGGCCAGGGCATCATCGCCAATTTCGACGATCGCAAGGTGGCCGCTGCGGTGCGTGGGTTGCGTGTGCCCGTCGTCGGTGTGGGCGGCGGTTATGGTTGGTACGATCCGGCTACCGAGATCCCTTACTTCCTTGTCGACAATCAGGCCATCGCCCGCCAGGCGGCCGAACATCTATTGGACTGCGGGTTTCGGCACTTGGCCTATTGCGGTTATCCGCGCACGCGAATCAACCGCTGGTCGGAAGAGCGTGCGAGGGCCTTTCAGGAGCGGGCCGCCCAGGCCGGTTGTCCTTGTTCCGTCTACTCGGGGCGCTACGAGACAGCTCGCCAGTGGCGTCAGTTGCAGCGCGGCTTGACCGCCTGGCTCCGCCTGCTGGAAAAACCGCTCGGGCTGATGGCCTGCAACGACGTGCGCGCCCGGCACGTGCTGGAAGCTTGCCGGACACTCGGACTGCGCGTGCCCGACGATGTGGCTGTGATCGGTGTCGACAACGACGAGATGATCTGCGACCTGACCGATCCGCCGCTATCGAGCGTCGAGCAAGGCGCCACGCCGATGGGTTACCAAGCCGCAGCCCTGTTGGATCGGCTGATGCATGGCAAGGCGGCGCCGCGACTTCGCTTTGTGGTCGAGCCGGAAGGCGTCGTTTTGCGACGTTCGACCGATACCCTGGCCGTGGATGATCCTGATGTGGTGTTGGCGATGCGTTATATCCGCGACCACGCCTGCGAAGGTATCCAGATCGACGACGTAGTCCAGGCCGTCGGCCCCTCGCGGTCTACGGTGGAACGTCGTTTCAAAGCCGTCATGGGACGCACGATCCATGCCGAGATCCAGCGGGTCCGCCTTGCCCATGCCCGGCAATTGATCGCCACGACCGACCTGCCGCTGAAGCAAGTCACCACCCAGGTCGGCTTCAAGCATGTCCAGTACCTGACGAAGCTCTTCCGCGAACGTCTCGGCCAAACCCCGGCCGAATACCGTAAGCAGATGCGGCATTGGCATAACAAGAGCGAATGAAACTCGGGCTAGGGGAGAGGCCCAGAAGGTCGGGTAACGGGGACTGGTTCGCGTCGTTGATTTGCCGGCCCGCCATCCGAAGCCGCCGACTTATGATACGTTGGGGACGGCCTTGAGGAAGAAGAGCCCCTCGCGATCCACGGTTTCTGTAGCTCTCAATCCGGCTCCTTGCAGCAGCGAGGGCCATTGGGACTGGGTAGGCAGGTGGTCGCCTGCGACTGCGCCGCCTACCTGATCGTGAAAGGCATTGATTTGGGCGCTGCCTGCCAGATGGAGGACGATCAGTCTGCCCGTGGGTTTCAAAGTCCTCGCCATGTTCTGCAACGCGGTTGCCTGGTCGCGGAAATGGGGGAAACTGTGGAAACAGAGGGCCAGATCGACGAATCCTTCGCCGAGGTCGTCGCGACAGATATCGGCGGTGCGAAACTCGGCGGCGATTTGTTTGGCACGAGCGGCTGCGATCATCGCGGGCGCGAAGTCAATGGCCAAAACCCGCCCCGGCGCCACCTGTTCGGCCAACCATCCGGTCAACTGGCCGGTGCCGCAGCCGACTTCCAAGACCGTCTCTCCGCGGGAGAGAGCCAGCCGCGAAGCCAGTTGGGCAACCTGGCGGACCGTTTCTTCGGGGTTCTGCCCCACGACATCCCAGCGTTCGGCCAGTTGATCGAAGAACGTGATTCGCCGATCCGGCGATGAAGCAGGGGGGGAGTCGTGCACGGAGGTGGTCCTCGGCGTGGCAAAAAAGGGATTGTCGTGTTACGCCTCAACGGTTCATAATACCATTGGGCGGCCTGGCATTGTCAAGAGGGATCGTCAGGGCGCCAGTGGTTACCGTTGGCCTGACTCGCGAGCAGAGGCTCCTCGCATGTTGAAGAAATCGTTGCCATGCATCGCCCTCCTGCTTTTCTTGTCCATCGTTGGCTGTGGGCATTCCAGCGAGGTGGCGGTGCCCACGGATACCGATACGGTCGGTGACGGAGCGGCGGCCATTGCCGTATCCAACTCGTACCTGGCGGCTGCGACCCGCGAGGTGCTTGGCGAGCGCACACCCCTGGTTACGCTGGCAGAGCCGGGGATGTGCCCGGGGCATTTCGACTTGCGGCCGAGTCAAGTCCGCCAGGCGTTGAATTGCCGTGTTTTGATCCGATTCAACTTTCAGGCGTCACTCGACGCGCGGTTTCAGGCCGCGGGAACACGACCACCGAGAATCGTGTCCGTTGCGGTGGCCGGGGGGTTGTGCGAGCCGGCGAGTTTCGTCGCCGCGTGCCGCCAGATTGCGGAGGCCTTGGTTGACGCGGGGCTATTGACACAGGAGCAGGGGGACGAACGAATCGCGGTTGCCTCACGCCGCATGGAAGAACTGGAGGGCTGGGCCCGGTGTCAGGTCGAAAAGGCTGGACTGGTCGCCATGCGCGTCCTGGCCAGCCAGCACCAGGCCGCCTTCTGCCGTTGGTTAGGCCTGGATGTGGTCGGCACGTTTCCGGCGGCCGACACGACAGTCCCCAGCCAGATCGATCAAGCTGTCGAACAGGGGAAAAAGGCGGGCATTCGCCTGATTGTCGCCAATCTCCCCCAGGGGCGGCAGGCCGCCGATGCCTTGGCCGACCGTTTCGGGGCCAAGGTCGTAGTCTTCGGCAATTTTCCCGAAACGGATGAGCCCCAGGCCGTCGATCAGCTTATTCGCGGTAACGTGACGCGCCTCGTGGATGCCGCCCGACCATGACCAAGACGGCCATTCAAATCGACGGCTTGCAGGTGGTGCGGGGGACGCGGACGCTGTTGAACGTTCCCGCCTTAGCAGTTGAGGCGAGTGAAGTCTTGACTGTGCTCGGTCCGAATGGGGCAGGAAAGAGCACGCTGCTGAAGTGCTGCGTCGGCTTCCTCCGGGCGTCCGGCGGGCGGGTTCAAGTGCTCGGTCAGCCGCTGGACCGTTGGCGTCCGATCGCGCTGACCCGTCTGCGCCGCCGCATTGCCTATCTGGCGCAACTCTTGGCGCCGGGCAGCGAAATGCCGCTTACCGTGCGTGAGGTGGTGGCGATCGGGCGGACAGGAATCGCCGGATTGTTCCGTTCCCTGCGAAGCGAAGACTGGCGGATCATCGGCCATTGGCTCGAGCGGCTCGGATTAGACCGCTTAGCGCACGAGCCCTACAGCGTTCTCTCGGGCGGCGAGCAACGCAAGACGCTGCTGGCCATGGCCATGGCACAGCAGCCGGAAATCCTGCTGCTTGATGAACCGGCCGCCAACCTCGATCTGTTTTGGCGCGAGCAGATCGTGGCGACCCTCGACGCGATTCACCGGGAAACACAGATCACGATCATTCTGGTGTGCCACGAGTTGGAGATGATTCCGCCGTGCTGCCACCGTTTGCTGCTGTTGGACCGGGGGAATGTAGCGGCCTGTGGCCCCGCCGCCGCGGTGTTGACGCCGCAACGCATTGCTGCGCTGTATGGCCCTCAACTGAAGGTGCGACGCGACGGCGGGCGTCATTTTCTTGTCCCACGCGGCACGGGAGAGTTGACATGACGGATCTGCTCTTTTGGGCCCCCGTGATGTGCGCGGGGGCGATCGCGGGTGCTTCGAACGGGATGCTTGGCGTGTATATCGTGGGAATGCGTGTGCCGTTTCTGGGAATCTGTGTGGCGCACGCCGCCTTGGCCGGAGCTGTCTTCGGGGCTCTGGTCGGTCTGACCGGCAATATGTTGATGGCGCCCGCCTTGGCCGGAGCGATTGGCATGGGCCTGCTGGTGGGCTGTATCGATCCGCAGACCGCACGCGCGGACGTCAACGTTTTGCTCGCCATTCTCTTTTCCCTCAGCATGGGACTGGCGTTCCTGGGGCTGGGGCTGTTCAGCGTGTGCGGCGTCTCGGACAACGAGGTTCGCAATCTGCTTTGGGGAAGCCTTGCCTTTTGCCGCTGGCGCGACGTTTGGATCATGGCCATCGGCGCTGTGGTGGAACTGGTGTTCTTGGGGGTGTTTTTCAAGGAAATGCGGGCGATTCTCTTCTCTCGCACCCACGCCGCGGCGGCTGGCATCCACGTTGCCGTCGTCTGGACGTTGTTTCTCCTCGTGACAAGTGTCGTATTGACCGTCAACTTTCAGGCCGTCGGCGGACTGATGATCTACAGTCTGCTGACGAATCCGGCCGCCGCCGCCTCGCAACTGGTTCGAGGGTGCGGTCGGACCGTCGTTGTGGCCGGCATTCTCGGAATGGTCAGCGGCTTGGGCGGCTTTCTCCTCTCCGCCGTCACCGACCTGCCGACCGGCGCGATGATCGTGATTCTCTCCTCACTCCTTGTGGCGGCGGCGTTGGTCTGGTCGCGACTGGTTCGCCCCATGTAGCGCGGTCGTTAAGGGACGACAGACTGAGGCTGAAACGATCTTTCTTCTCTCTCTGCGGCTCCGCGTGAGTCTTTATTGAGTCTGTAGAGGGCGTGCAACTACAACTCGGCAAACAGCTCGGCCAATGGCAGTTCGAAGCCCGGCAACACGTCGCCGCCGGGGAGACGGTCGGCTTCTCCGTACGTCGTGCTTTGATCGGGGGCCGTGTAGGCCCGCGCGGTGCGCGTGGCCGGATCGATGTACCAGACCAGCCGCACGCCGGCCGTGAAGTAATCGCGGAGTTTGCGCTGCATCTCGCCTTCGGTGTTGCCGGGAGAGAGAACCTCTACGGCCAAATCGGGGGCCACGGCTGGAATCGGCACTGGCGGAAGCTCTCTGCCCGGGAATCGCTCCCAGCCAAGGAAGCAGACGTCCGGAATTCGCACTTGGCGAGGAAGGATTCTGAGCGTGCCGTCGGCGCCGAGGACGATCCCCAGCCTTCGCGGGCGAACGAACTCCCGTAGATAGCTGGCGATGGCCACAGCCAAGAGCGATTCGCGGTATCCCATGGTCTTCTCCACCAACACCCCATCGACCAATTCGCACAGCCGATCCGTGCGGGCCTGAACGTCGAGAACATCTTGCTCGGTCGCCGTGCCCGGCAAGGGAGTCAGGCGGATGCGGTTCACCGGGACATCGCCAAGTTGCGCCAGCATATCGGCGATGGTCCAATCGGGCGGAAAAGGAGAGGGAGAAATCGTGGTCATGGGCCGGTCCCCATCAAGGAAGTGATCTTCAACTAGTTTACCGTGATGGGGGGTAAGTTGCAAGGCAAGCCGTCGCGAACCTGCTTGCGGTGATCTCGAAAAGGTGCTGCAATGGTATAATGTTTCACGCGATGATGACCAAAAAGCTGAGCAAACACGGCAATAGCCTGGCCCTGGTGATCGACCGTTCCATTCTGGAACTGTTGGGCATCGACGAACAGACGCCGCTCCATATTTCCACCGACGGCCGAGCGCTGGTGATCGTGCCGGAGCATGACAAGCGCCGGCGCAAGCGGTTTCAGCAAGCTCTGACCGCCTGTAACGAGCAATACGGCGAAGCATTGAAACGGCTCGCGGAGTGAACCTACGTCTTTCTTGCATTGAATCACGTGCAGCTTACGGCCGAACAAGCGAGTGGACTCACCGCAGAGGACACTCTTCGTCCTTCTTCCTCTGCGGTGAATCCTTTTCTCGCTAACCGCGAGCCCACTCGCGGATCTTGGCGATTTCCGCGGCGTCGATGCCGAGCGATTCGAGGAACTCTTGGTGGCCTTGGGGCTCCATCTTCTCGAACGTGCGGTGCCAGTTGTGCATCGCCTGGTCGCTGAACCCGGCGGCAGTCATGATCTCGATCCAACGTTGCTTGTTGACCATGGTGGTCTCCTGAGACTCGAAGGGTGGATGCTTGTGCCCGGTCGTTCGAGTCGCTGGCGACCGGGCCGTTTTAAGATGACGTGGCGAGGAGGTTGGCTGTGACAACTGCTCCAGCAACCGGAGAATGTCCTGCTGCTGGGCCTGGAGCGACTGGATTTCCTCGTCCAAAACCTTCAGACGCCGCTCAAGGATCTTTTCCGTCGGACCGGCCCCTTTGGACTGGTCCAAGAGCCGGGCAATTTCTTTGAGCGGAATCCCCATCTTGCGGTAGAAGCAAATCTGCTTGAGCCGCTCGACGTCGGTCGGCGAATAGAGCCGGTAATTGCCGCCCGACCGGTTCACCGGACGCAGCAGCCCGAGCCGGTGGTAATACAACAAGGCCGACCGGCTCAGACCGGTTTGCCGACCGAGTTGCCCGATGGTAAGGCCGTGGTTCATGCTGACTCCTCGCACGTGACGAAGGGGGATTGTACAGGGTGAAGCTTTAGACAGGTCAAGGGCCGCGCGGAGGAATTCCTGTGAGGTGGCCATCGGGATGACGAAAAGCCGTTTAGCCGCGGCACTTGCGGGAAATTGGTGGTTGCACGCACCCTACAACTCTTTTTCTTCGCCATCTCCAAAGGGATCGGCCGGGGCTTCGTCCGCCTCCTTGGGTTGTTTACGCCGCTCGATCAGCTTGTTGTACTGATCGGCCAGCAAGAACACGCCCGCGGCTAGGCAACCGGCCAGATAGCCGAGTGGAATACCGACGGGAATGGCGAGGATGGTGAGGATAAACAAGGACGCCAGGGGGGCGACACCGTTAACGCCATCCTGGATCGCGAAATAGAGGAATACCGAGAAGACTTCCAACGGAAACAGCACGGCGCCGAGCCAAAGCGAGGCGACCCGGGGCCGCTTGCCACCAAAGAGGATCGGCTGCCCAAGCCCTGCGCCGGTGAAGAAGACGATCCAGAAAACGATCGTGACGGCCTGAAAATCGAGTGCCCGCATGAAGCCGAGCAAGACGGCGTAAGTGGTCATCAGCGCCAGGAGCAATCCCAGGCTGAACCGACGGGCGACACCCACGGCCGGTCGGTCGAGGGCGGCTGACCAGGAAACCCGTGGGCTCGATTCCTCGACCACCCAAGCCACGGGGGCCGGCTCGGCCGACTCCGGTCCCTTGGCCAACGCTTCGCACACGGCCTCGCGCAGACGGTCGTGGGTAAGCGTTTGCTGCTGAAGGATGGGGGCCAACTCCGGATCGGCGCCGGCGACGATCGCCAGGCGCAGGTGCTCCGTGCCGCGCCAGTGGTGTCCCAGCGTGGTGGCCGCCAGTTCCGCCCGATCGAGCCAGGTGCGCGTGTGGCGTTCGAGGGCGTCGCGCAGCGACGGGGAGGTTGACGGGCCACTTGGGCTCTCGCCTTTGCGCTGGCGGAGCAGTTCGTCTACCTCGCACGTAAACGCCCACATGTCGACGCCCAGTCCTTCCAGACAGCGCAGCAAGAACGTCCGTTCGCCGCGCAGAATCGTCCAGAGCATCAGGAGCCCCACGGTCGACTCGTTGATCGTCAAGGAGCCTCGCGCTTCCGCCCGGAATTCGACGGCCTCAAGGATCTGCACGAGGTCCCATACACAGTGTCGGGCGTAGAGGTACTCACGGCTGAGCATGGTGCTGGTCAATCCGGTGGCTTTTATTCGAGTGGATGCCGCGTCGGTTGCGTTGGGCCTGGGGAGTGTTTCGGAGGGATCAGCGACCAGAGCCCACAGAACACGCCGCTGCCCAACAGCAGCGGGCCACACGTCTGGGCGAGTTGCAGCGCCCAGGGGACCTCGCCGAAGCGGCCGGGCGATCGGCCGGGGGCGAAAAACACGTCAAACCCGAACGTGGCGCCAAAGGTCACCAGCGGCGGTAGCGCGATCGAAAGGGCCAGCAGCCCGCACGCGACTCGGAACAGCCATTGACGATGAATCCGTTCCGGGCGGAATGCCAGAACCGCGAACAAAGAGACCAAAAACGCCACCGAGACCCAGCCGGACCCGGAGCCACCCAAGAGTTGTTGCAGGAGAAACGCGTCGCCGGACATGGGATCGATTCCTCGTGAGTTCTTGGCCGTTGGCAGACTGCGAACGAACCCGTTTAGCCGCGGCACTTGTGCCGCGTGTGTGGGGGGCATGCCACCCGGGGCCTCGATTATCCTATTCCCCCTGATCTTGCATCGCAAGAGCCCCAAGCTTGGTGGATATGGAGCACGAGTGACCCTCCGCCAGCACGGAATTGGTTGCCAGGGCCCTTGCTCAGGTGTATCCTGGAAGGACTTTCACCTGGAGAAACCACACCATGAGACTGACAACCGGCTTTGCAATCCTTCTGGCTCTCTTCTGCACGGGAAACGGGCTTACAGCTCGGGGGGGCCAAATGCAGTGGACGCTCACTTCGCCCGACGGCAAATTGGCCGCCACGCTTGGGTTGACCACGCCGGCCGATGTGGCCGCCTATCCGGCCGATAAGACGCGGCTCTATTATCGGGTCGAGCAGGGGCCGGAAGGCCAGCGCGTCGAGGTCCTCCCGTGGTCGCCCTTGGGGATCGTGCGGAGCGATGAGTCGTTTGTCGATGGCTTGACGCTCAAGAACCTGAGGAAGATTGTCACGATCGACGAGACCTACACGCTTTTGCACGGCAAACGAAGCCAGTGCCATAGCGTGGCCCGCGAGCAATCGTTCGTGTTCGAGAATCCCCGCGGCGCGGCCATGGAGGTCGTGTTCCGTGTGGCCAACGACGGCGTGGCCTTTCGCTACCATTTCCCCGGTTCGAGCGCCGAGCCGGTCAAGATCCTCCGCGAATTGAGCGGCTTCCGGCTTCCGGCCGGTGGGCGTGGCTGGTTGAGCCCGTATCAAGAGGCGACCCAATGGGCGCCGGCCTATGAGGATTTTTATCAGGAAGTGGCCGTGGGGGACGAAGGGCCCCGGCCGGCCGGTTGGGCGTTCCCGGCGTTGTTCCAAGTGACGCGAGGAAATCGCTGGGTGCTGTTGACCGATGCGGCCGTTGACGGTTCCTACTGTGCCTGTCGCCTGAAACAGGCCGCCCCCGAGGGCGTCTATCAGATCCGTTTTCCCGACCCGGGCGAAGGCTGGCACCAGGGGGACGTCGAGCCGAGTTCCAAACTCCCCTGGAGCACCCCGTGGCGCGTCGTGATGGTGGCTGACTCGTTGGCCGGTATCGTCGAGTCGCCGGTCTTCCTCCTGGCCGAGGGACCCATCACCTTCCTCGTCGGCGGCGGCTCGCACGATACCACCTACGTCGCCCTCTACGGCGAGGACGGCACGGAGCTGCGCCGCGCCGCCGGCGCCAACACCGAGGTGATGCAGCGGGTCACCTGGGACGCCGGGCCCTGGGCCGGGCGCCGCGTCTTCCTGCGGATGGTGGACCACCACCAGGCGGGCTGGGGGCACGTCACCTT
>CAZLDQ010000200.1:0-10589 GCA_964558295.1 uncultured Planctomycetaceae bacterium
TTTGAGGATATCGACCTGAGCCAGTTCTTTGGCGGTGGGGTTGGGGGGCGAGGCGGCTCGCCGTTTGGCGATTTTAGCGACATCTTCACTCAGTTTCGCAAGCCGGGACGTGGACGCCGCACGACCGCCGGCGGGACCGGGGCACCGCCACGCCGTGGAGCTGATGTCCAGTCGGAACTGACCGTCCCGTTCAACACGGCGATCCTCGGCGGCGAGGTGCAGTTTACGCTCCAGCGTCCTACGGGCCATCCGGAGACGATCTCTGTGAAGATCCCGGCAGGGATTGAGGAGGGCAAGAAGATCCGCTTGCGCGGCCAGGGGGAACCGTCGCCCATGGGCGGCACGTCCGGCGATTTGCTCATTACGATCCATATTGCGCCCCATCCGCATTTCCACCGCCGCGGCAACAATCTCTACATGCGCGTGCCGGTCACGTTGCCCGAGGCGATCCACGGCGCCCGGGTCGATGTGCCGACGCCCAAGGGGACCGTGGCTTTGCGCATCCCGGCGGGCACCTCCAGCGGCAGCAAGCTGCGGATCAAAGGGCATGGCGTCGTGCCCAAGACCGGGGAGCCGGGCGACTTGTACGCCGAGGTGTTGATCGTGCTGCCCAAGCGGTTGGACGATACGGCTCGCCAGTTGGCCCAGCAGTTGGCGCCTCAATACACCGAAGACCCGCGGGCTGATTTGCGGTGGTAAAGTAATGCAATAACGCGACTAGACACTTCGATGATTCGAAGGTCAACAAACCCCACCCCATAACCTAACGATGGGCGACCAACGCTTTTTGAAGCAATACCACGTTCGCCGCGACGCCGATTTTCAGCGGGCGTATCGGCGGCGGCTGGTCGCCTCGGATGCGAATCTGGTCGTGTACGGCTACGAGAACGGCCTGCCGCACCCACGCCTGGGCCTGTCGGTCTCGCGCAAGGTGGGCAATGCCGTGGTGCGCAATCGCTGGAAACGGCTGATCCGCGAAGCCTTTCGTCTGACCCGTCCCGAGTTGGCCGAGGGGCTCGACCTGATTGTCATCCCGCGGCCGGACCAACAGCCCGCGCTGGAACCGCTCAAAGAGTCGCTGGTCTCTCTTTCCCGTCGAATCGCAAGAAAGCTGACCAAGACGCGACGATGAACCGGTTGCGACAATCCGCCGGCGTTTTGCTGCGTCTGCCCGGCTGGGGCCTGATCGGGCTGGTACGTTTGTACCAGTGGCTCCTCAGCCCCCTCTTGGGCCACAATTGCCGCTACCAGCCGACCTGCAGCGAGTACTTCATCGAGTCGGTCAAGAAATACGGGGCGCTTCGCGGTTCTTTTCGCGGCTTCTTGCGGATCTGCCGCTGCCACCCCTGGCACCCCGGTGGGTATGATCCGCCGTGAGTTGTTTGGGGAAGGGAAGGGGAGAAGTCGCAGGGAGCTTGTGCGTGGTCGCAAGTCCGAAATGGCAGGTTGAGGATGACAAATACGCCCAACTCTCGTTCACATGAAGATCGCTGCATCGGCTGCCTGCTGGGCACCGCCTGTGGCGACATTCTCGGTGCGGCGGTGGAAGGGCAACCGGCTGACACCATTCGTGGCCGCCACGGTGAAGTGCGTGATTTTCTGGACACGGTTCGAGGGTTCGGCTGCTACACCGATGACACCGAAATGACGTTGGCCTTGGCGACCAGCCTTGTGGAGAAAGGAACCGCCGATCCCGAAGACATGTCGCTGAAATATGCCGAGTTCTATGAATCTCGTCGAGGCTACGGTGCAACGGCCCACAGGGTAATGGGGGCATTGCTCAATGGTGCGGACTATCGTACGACGGGCCGCATAGAGTTTCCCAACGGTTCGTTCGGAAACGGTGGAGCGATGCGGATCTCTCCGGTCGGCCTTGCTTACCGTCATGCGTCGGATGAACTGCTTCATCAGACGGTCGAAGCCGCGTTACTCTGCACGCACGTTCATCCCGAGGCCATTGATGGAGCATTCATTCAAGCCAAGGCCGTTTCCATTCTTGCCACATCCGATCCGAACCGCTTTGATCGTCGGCAGCTTCTCGACACATTACTTGGTTACAGTACAACCTTCGTCGTTCAACGGAAACTGGAAATCCTTTTGGAGCAACCTGATGAAGGTGTTTCGGATGACGACGTGATCTATACCATCGGCAATGGCATTCGGGCATCCGAAGCCATTGCAGCTTCCCTTTGGGCATTCCTTCGTTACGGCGACAACCCGGAGGAATGTCTAATCCGTGCCGTGAACTTCGGCGGCGATACGGATACAATCGGGGCAATGGTTGGAGCACAACTAGGTAGCCTTTACGGCTCGGAGTGGATTCCTAGTCGTTGGTTTGCTCAGATTGAGAACGGACGGCATGGGAGAGACTTCATGGTCGATTTGGCCAAGAGACTGGCTCGACTGGATATCAGAGGCTCCGCACAAGGCAGGTCGTAGGGTGGGCGAGGAGCGGGGCAGAAGAGGTGCAGGCGGATGCAGGAACAGGCTCTGCAGACCAAAATCGTTTGCCCCGCGGAAAACCAAGCGAGTCCCACCGGGAGCGGCTGGGGGGACGCGCTCGGTTCAAGCCATCTTCGAACCAATCGTCTTGGCAGACGGCTGGTGGTGCATGGGGGGGCATGGTGTGTTCGTCCCATCAGGCTTGTGTTGCGAATGCCAGTGGCTCAAGGCCGCAGAATGAACGAGAAGCCACGTGACACGATCCGGCGTTCCATTGCGTCAGCGCTTGCCTGCGGCTGGTACCCTGAAGACGGAACGGAGGCATTGAGGGCGAGAGGGGGGCGTCAGGCCGTCGTTTGTCGTTAGCCGGGAGCTTGGACGGAAGATTCACGCTACCCGGGAGACTGGCCCAAAAACTATGCTCGCATCCGGCCCTCGGATTTGCTAGACTCCCCTGTGATACAAGTCCTCTGTTGTTCGATGTGAATGGGATCCGATGCGGGAAGAGCAGCCGTTTGATCGTGATGTATACACAACCCCTTACAAGAACGGATGGAGTCTGCGGCGGACCTTTCCGTCGTTGGCCTTCTACTGCCAGGAGCTTGCCCTCGTCGTGAAGTCCAGCCGGATGGCCAAGCGAGGCGAGTACGATACCTCCGCCTGGGTGGCCAGCAGCCTGGAGCTGTTCAGGGCCTTGGAATCCGTCGGCGTTCAATTCGAGATTACCGGCATCGATCATGTTCGGAAGCTTGATCGCCCCGTCGTCTTTGCCGGGAATCACATGTCAACCCTTGAGACCTTCGTACTGCCTACGATCCTTGCGAGGTTTCATGAAACGACCTTCGTCGTTAAGCAGAGCCTGATGGATTATCCGATTTTCAAGCACATCATGCGCTCACGAGATCCCATCCCGGTCAGCCAAACGAATCCCCGCGCCGACCTCGTCGCCATCCTAGAGGGCGGGGAACAACGACTGAAGGCCGGTATTTCGGTCGTCGTGTTTCCGCAATCCCGACGCACGACCGTTTTCGAGCCTGCGGAGTTCAACACCATCGGCGTGAAGCTGGCGAGGCGAGCGGGAGTCCCGATCATTCCCATTGCATTGAAGACGGACGCCTGGGGGCTCGGTCGATACCTCCCCGATTTTGGCCGGATACGACCGGCGTCGAAAGTGCATTTTGCCTTTGGCGAACTACTCTGCGTCCAGGGCAAAGGCCGCGAAGAGCATCAGGCGATCGTGCAGTTTATTTCGACCAAGCTCGCCGAGTGGGGGGGGTGAGGGCCAGTCCTGTGCGGCTTGGCGAGAGGTGTTGCCCGAGCGCTTTGGGCGTGATGCGCGACGGGGCATATTCGAGCCCCCCGGCAGAAGCGTTTGCCCGGCGTTTTTTTCGGCTGTGTTGACCAAACACACGCACGGCCTCCCAAGAGGGAATCAGGAAAAGAGGGTGGATAACATGTTCCCGCTCCAGGAAGGCAAGAGGATCACAAAAGCACGACAGCACGAAAGGTGCCCCAGGGCCCAATGTATGGGCCTTTTCCAGGCGACCTGTTCTTTCGTGTTCTCGTGTTTTTGTGATTCGCTCTCTTCTTTACTCCCCGTTTCCCTTCTTTCTTCTTTTTCCTCCTCTTTCACCGTTGTCTTTCCTAGTTCATTGGTGAACCATCGGCTTCCATCCCCCCAGTCTGCCTTGACGGTTGGAGCGGGAATGACTATTGTCCGCACCTCAAACCCTTTCTTGCGGAAAGGCGTTCGGTCGGCGTGTCGGCCGGTTGCGCTGATACTTGTCTGGCGACCCCAAAAACCCCGGAAGGAGTTCAGGGAAACATGAAGTCCCGATTGGCACTTCTGTTGTCCGCTGTATTGTTGTGTAGCGGTTGCTCCTGGTTCAAAGGGCTCACCTCGGTGCGCTCGCAGAGCCCGGACGAAGCAGAGGAGGACAAGTCGCGCACGCGGTTGGTCGGCGACTGGGCCGTGCCGTTCAACATGTTTCCCTTGCGTGTGGAAACCGTGGGGTTGGTTACGGGGCTTCGAGGGACGGGCAGTGATCCAAAGCCGTCGCCGCAGCGGCAAGCGTTGATGGCGCAGATGCAGGCCCGTGGCGTGGCCTCGCCGAATGCCGTGTTGGCGTCGGCCAACACCTCGCTGGTGCTGGTACGCGGGATTCTGCGCCCCGGGATTCAGAAAGGGGATCGCTTTGACCTGGAAGTGCGCATTCCGGGTGATAGCGATACGAGCAGCCTGCGGGGCGGGTGGCTCATGCCGTGTGATCTGAAGGAAATGGCCGTTTTGAACAACGAGTTCCATGAAGGGCATACCTGGGGCAAGGGCGACGGGGCCGTATTGGTCGATCCGACCGCCAGCAAGTCAAATGATCGCGTGCTGTCGGGACGCGGAACGGTGCTCGGTGGCGGCGTTTGCACGAAATCGCGTTCGTTGGGGCTGGTGTTGAAGCCGGAGCAAAAGTCGGTGTTCAACGCGGCACGGATCGAGACCGCAGTCAATCGGCGGTTCCACACATTCGAGAAGGGCGTGAAAGTGGGGGTCGCCAAAGCCCGCACCGACCAGTACATCGAGCTGACCGTGCATCCCCGTTACAAAGACAATATCGAACGCTACGTTCAAGTGGTCCGGGCGATTGCTTTGAAAGAAACAGAATCCGAGCAGATCGATCGGATTGCGTTGCTGGAAAAGCAACTCTGCGATCCGGTGACGGCCTGCCGCGCGGCGCTCCAGTTGGAGGCGATCGGACAGAAGGGCGTTGAGGCCCTGCGTAAGGCGTTGAAGGGGGGCGATCGCGAGACCCGGTTCTATGCGGCCGAGGCGTTGGCTTACCTGGACGAAAACGGTGCTGCTGAAATCCTGGCCGAGACCGCACGGGAACTCCCCGCCTTCCGGGCTTTGGCCCTGGCGGCGATGAGTGCGTCGGCCGATTTTGGAGCTTACGAGCAGTTGCGCGATTTGCTCAATGTGCCGAGTGCCGAGACTCGCTACGGAGCCTTCCGCGCCTTGTGGGCCATGAATCGCAACGACCCCCTGGTGCTGGGCGAGTCGCTCGGCGGTCAGTTCAGCTACCATGTGCTCAACACGACCGGTCCGGCAATGATCCATGTGACCAAAAGTCGTCGTCCGGAAGTGGTCCTGTTTGGGCAGGATCAGCGGATTCGATCCCCGCTCTCGGTGGAGGCCGGGAACCAGATTATGGTCACCAGTACCAAGCCGGGAGAGGTCTCGGTCGCCAAGTTCGCGGTCAACGAGCCTGACCAGAAGCGGTTTGTTTCCGACCGGTTGGATGAGGTGATTCGGGCGATCGTGGAGTTAGGGGGAACGTATCCCGACGTGGTCCAGTTTCTCCAAGAGACTCAAACGGCCGGTGCCTTGGAGGCTCGGTTCGCGATCGAGGCACTCCCCGAGATGGGGAGAACCTACCACCGAACGGCCAAAGACGGTTCCTCAGGTGACAAGGAGGAAGAGGAAGCGGAGGAGGAAGCCCTCCCGAGGGGACCAATGCCCGATCTGTTTGCTAGTTCGGCCGGGGCGACTGAGGAGGAACACCGGACCGCTGAAAGTCAGGAAGAAACCTCGGATTCTGAGAAGAAACCCCACCCGGTGAAGGGTTTCTTTGCTAGAATGATGGGACGTAACAAATCCGACTGAAAAGGCTGTCAGTCACCCTGTTGAGGCTTCGTTTCCCGAACCGCTCATGCTGAAGGCCCTGGAACTTGTTGGTTTCAAGAGCTTTGCCGACAAAACACGGCTGGTCTTCTCCTCCGGGGTTACGGCGGTAGTGGGGCCCAACGGGTCGGGCAAATCGAACGTTGTCGACGCAATCAAGTGGGTTCTCGGTGAACAGAGCGTTAAGAGCCTGCGCGGCAAAGAGATGGCCGACGTCATCTTCAACGGGTCCGGTTCCCGCCGGCCCGTCAATGCCGCAGAAGTCACGCTGACGTTTGACAACTCCAAAGGACTTCTGGCGATTGATGCGCCGGAAGTGCACATCACACGCCGCGTCTATCGCAGCGGCGAAGGGGAGTATCTGATCAACCGCCAGCCGTCGCGCTTGCGGGATATCCGCGATTTGCTGGCTGGTACCGGGTTGGGCACGCAGGCATATAGCGTCATCGAGCAGGGGAAGGTCGACAGTCTTCTGCAATCGTCGCCCAAGGATCGGCGGATGATCTTTGAGGAGGCAGCGGGGATTAGCCGTTTCAAGGCAAAAAAAGTTGAGGCCCTGCGGCGTCTGGAACGTGTCGAACAGAACCTGCTACGGCTGTCGGATATTGTCGACGAAGTCGATAACCGCTTGCGCAACGTGCGGAGTCAGGCCGGCAAGGCCCGACGCTACAAGGAATACACCGATCGACTGCAGGAACTTCGCACCCAGGTCGGGTTGGTCGATTGGCGTCGTTTGAGCGAGAAACTGGCCCAATTCCAGGCGGACATCGAGGCACTGGTTACCGAGCGGGACAGTGCCGCGGCCGAAGCCGAGGCACTCGAAGCCGGCCTTCTGGAATTCGAGGTGCGCATCGGCGACATCAACGAGCGAATCCGGGAGGCGGAAGGTCGGATCGGAGACAATCGCGAGCGGATTGCCGCCCAGGAAGCAACAATCGAACACGAGCGGCGCCGGAGCCGCGACCTGGACGACCAGATGGCCCGGCATCGGCAACAAGTAGTTGCGATGAGTTCTCGGGCGGGGGATTTGGAACAGCAACTCCGTGAGACCAACCAAGCGGTTGAGGCGGCCCTCGAACATCACCGCCAGATCACACGATTGATGGCCGAAGGAGAGCGGGGCCTGACGGAGCTGATCGAACGGCTTGACCAGATGCGTGCGGAGAATCACCAGCGGCGCAAGGCACACCTGGAGCAGATGCGTCTGGCGGCGGCCCTGGGTAACGAGATCAGTGGCCTGGAGAGCCAAGTGGCCTTGGCGTCGGCCGTCTGCCAGCGGACCGAGGAGCGGATTAGCGAGTTGGAGGTCCAGCTCGAAACGCTGGCTGTGGAACGGAAGCAGTTGGAAGCCACTCGTGAAGTGCTGGCCGAGAAGGTGCATCAGCAAAACGAGCAGATGACCAACGCCCAAAGCCGGCTGGCCCAACGTCGGCAGGAGGCTGCGGCGCGGCAAGTCGAGTTGGCCCAGCTTCAGCAGCGTCGCAGCGGGTTGGTCGAACGGATTGCCGTGCTTGACGAGTTGGAAAAACGCCGTGAGGGCGTCAGCCCGGGCGTGAAAGAAGTGCTCGGCTTGGTCCGCAGCGACCCCCAGGGGCCGTTCCGGCAGGTGGCTGGCTTGGTGGCCGACCTGTTGCGGGTGAGCGTCGAGTCGGCGCTGTTGATCGAGGTCGCCCTGGGCGAAAGGACGCAGCATGTGGTTGTTGCGCCCGGAGAAGCCTTGATCGAGTATCTCAAGGAGCATGCGGCCCGGTTGGCCGGCCGGGTGGGGTTTGTGTGGGACGTGCCGGTGGAAACCACTGGGCAGGAAGTGAACCTGGATGGGCGGCCGGGCGTGCTGGGCCGGGCGGATCGGTTTGTCGAGACCGACCCGAAATACCAGCCGTTGGCTCGGCGCCTGCTCGGACGGACCTGGATCGTTCAGACCTTGGCCGACGCTTTGACCCTGGCTGAGGCGACCCGCGCCCGAGTGGATTTCGTCACGTTGGCCGGCGAACTGTTGACGGCCGACGGCGTGCTGACCGTGGGGCCGCGTCAGGCTTCGCTGGGGCTGATCTCCCGGCGGGCTGAGTTGCGAGCCTTGAAATCGCAACTCGTGGAACTGGACGCCCGGATTGAGCAACTTCAGGCGTTTGTGGCACGTTTGGAGGAGCAGATCGCCCAGGAGGAAGAGCACGTCGCAGCGCTCGCGGAACAGTATCAAGCGGCAATGGCGGCCCTGGGGGAACATGGTCACAGGATTACTGCCGCCGAGGAGCGGAACAGTCAGCTCAGCCGGCAACGGGCGGCGATGCAACGTGAACGGGCTACGGCCGAGGAACAACACCAAGCAGCCAGCCAGCGGCTTGACGAAGCCAGAACGCGGCAAAAGGTCGTCCAAGAGACCTTGGCTGACATGGAGCGGCAGTTGGCCCAATTGGCCGAAGCGATCGATCTGTTAGAGGCTGACCGTCAGACACGCCATCGCGACGCTACGGAAGTCAAAGTCGAGTTGGCCAAGAGCGAAGAACGCTTGGGCAATCTGCGAGCCCGAATGCGTCAATACGAGGAAAGCCAGCAGGAACGTCAGCGGGCGATCCGAGAAATACGGGAGCAGATGACCCTCGCCGCGGAACGCCTCGCTCAGTCGCAGTGGAACATCCTCCGGGCGGAGTCGGAGGTGGCCGAGCTGTATTTGCGTAAAGAGACCTTGACTCAGCAGACAATCCAGGCGATCAACGAGCGCGAGACGATTCAGGCCCAACGCGGCAAGCTGGCCAGCGATTCACAACGACTCCGCGCAAAGATCCGCAAGTTGGATGAGAAGATCCACGCGCAAGAGCTGGCAGCGACGGAGATTCAGCATGAGCGCAACGGGCTGGCCGACCGGCTGCGCGAGGATTATGGGATCGAACTGGCGCAGTTGGAAAACGCCCCGTCGGACGAAGAACAACGTCATCGCGACGAAGTCCAGCAAGAAATCGATGAACTGCGGCGTAAGATCAACAGTCTGGGCAATGTGAACCTCGAAGCCTTGGAAGAACTTGACCAGTTGGAGTCACGCCACACGAGCTTGGCTGACCAGTACAAGGACCTAGTCGATGCTAAGGCTGCGCTGGTGCGGATTATCGAGAAGATCAACACGGATAGCCGCCGGCTGTTTGCCGAAACGTTGGAGATGGTTCGCGGCCATTTCCGCAGCCTATTTGCGAGTCTCTTCGGCGGTGGGCAGGCCGACATCGTGCTGGAAGAAGGGGTCGACATCCTCGAAAGTGGCATTGAGATCGTCGCCCGGCCGCCGGGCAAAGAACTGCGCAGCATTTCCCTTTTGAGCGGCGGCGAGAAGACGATGACCTGCGTGGCCCTTCTATTGGCCATGTTCCGCAGCCGGCCGAGTCCGTTCTGTGTGCTCGACGAGGTCGATGCGGCGTTGGACGAGGCCAATATCGACCGGTTCATCAAGGTGATCCAGGACTTCCTGACCTGGACGCAATTTATCGTGGTTACCCACTCGAAGAAGACGATGACTTGCGCGAGCACCGTGTACGGGGTGACGATGCAGGAGTCGGGGGTTTCCAAGCAGATCTCTGTTCGGTTCGAAGACGTGAGCGATAACGGGGAGATCCGCATTTCGGCGGACCGGGCTGTTGAGTCGGCTGAGGGTGGCGACGAGGAAGAGCAGGCGGCGTAAGGGGGCTTTCCAGGCCATTTCGGCAGCGGAAAAGCCGCAGCCGGTAAGTCCGCCGGTCAAATGGCGGATGGTTTGGGGGCGGCAGGGTTGACGTATCTGATATAGACGTCAAATCCGGCATTCTTCGGGCGATCGGCATGTTTAGGCTGGTCGCTACAACAGGAGAAAGTTTCTAAAGTCGTACCCTTGGGAAGATCGAAACTAATCATCGGATAGCTTGTTCTGCGTGTGGACCAACGTGTTAGGGTACCGCCCGCCTCCTGAACAGGCTTGAAGGGGGGACCATGCCTGAGAGTACATGCCTTTATGGCCCGTCACCGGCCTACGGAGATGGACTATCTTGCACGGGTCGCCCGACCGGATACCGTCAAGCGGGGGATTCTGCCGGCTGCTCATGGGATTCGTAATGGGTCGGTTGAAACATGCCTTCTCTATTTTACGGATTTTCACTGACTTCCGGATGCCCCGATTGCCGATGAGATTACTAGAAAGGGCGAGGATCAGAGGGAGCTGAGCCACAGCCAAGCGAAGCGAATTGGATGTTGCCCCGACCCAGCTGTTTGCGGGTGGCCGGCTGGCTCCGCAGCCGGCGCGATGGATCGACAACGGCCGCGAGTCCGCAAACAAGGGGCGATTAACAGGTTTCGGTCGGAGGTGCTGAGCCGGCCGAAGCCATGAGGTTTCGGTCGGAATGGGTGAGCCGATCGGAACGGAAGACGAAACTTAGCGAGTGAGATTTCGGAGAGCCTGCAATGAAGGTCTTCACAACTGGTCAGGTCGCCAAGATCTGTAAGGTGGCCCCGCGCA
>CAZLDQ010000201.1:0-10495 GCA_964558295.1 uncultured Planctomycetaceae bacterium
GAAGCCACCCAGACGCCCTGGGGGCAGCCGGGATGGGGGAGGTCCGCTCGTCGCACGGCGCGGATGATGGGGTGTGGCAGGGGATGATTCATAGGGCATCTTCCTTCCGACGTGGATCCAATGCGTTTTGACGAACAAGACCGGTAATCGTTTCGGTAGGGAACGCCCTCTGGGGCGTTCCGCCGTCTCGATCACCCGGAACGCCACGGGGGCGTTCCCTACAGGTTTGGTTCATCAAAACCGATTGGGCTCTCATGCTTCATGGAGCCTAGCAGATCCGCGAGCCGGATGCGAGCGAAGTTTTTGGCCACCCCCGGGCACCTCCTCAGTGGATTCCCATTGGGAAGGAATCGCCACGACGCGAAGCACGCAAAGGAAGGCAGGCAGATTCGGCGGGGCAGGCACGCGGATGGAGACGACGGGAGCCGGCAAAGTGGCGGTGCTTGCGTCTTGGCGCAGCCTGTTGCCGTCCAGTCGTTCGGCGAGGTAGAATCGGAGCTAGTAGGACCGTCTGACGAATAGGAATTCCATGCCGGGCCATTACGCCAGGAATGAACATCAGGATTAGCCGACCCAGGAGTGAGAACCGAACAATGTCTTTCATCCAGCCTGTAGGGCGAGCACTCACGAAGGCCGTTTTGTCCGGTCCCTTTTTGGTTTTTGGTCGGATCGTCCTGCGAATGACGCTCCTATCCATGGCGCTGCTTGCTTCGACCGTGTCCAGCTTCGGGGCGAGCGATCCTGTCAATCCACCCGGCGAAAAGACCCCAGCAGTGGTTGAGGAGGGTGCGCGAGGGGGTGAAAAGCGGACTTCCGGCAGCGGAGCAGAGTCGCCGATCTACCTGAGTGCAAAACATATGTCGATCGCAACGGGGCAACCGTCGCTGGTGAACATGTCGAGCGGCTCCACGTATATTCCCGTGTGGTCGCTTTCGGGCGGCACGGCTGGGCAGTCGGTCGCCGGACTCGTGGCCGGTTTTCCCAGCGGGTGCGCCGCCGTGAAGGTCGAGATTGTCGTGACTACGACGGATGCGGCGACGGGGCCCAGCGATGAGGATGTCTATCGGGTCCATCTATCGCAGATGGTGGAGGATGCAGCCTTTACGTCCGGGTATTTGCAAGGCGTTCCCGTGCGCACACCGATTCCCGCCACACCGTGTTTTACCCGGACGATTACCCTGGAGTCCTACTACCCCGTGAAGCCGAATGCGCCGCTGTGCGTGCGCGTTCAGCGGGAGCCTGGCGATCCGGCCGACTCGTTTACCCACCCCACGGGCCTGGCAATGGTCAAGGTGACGCCGTTGGAGGCGCCAGCGAAAGCCCATGTCGTACAGGACGTGAGCGGCTACAATTCGTGGCCGATGATTCAGGCCCTCGGAGAGAAGCTGGTCTGCGTATATAGCCGAGGCACGGCGCATTCGATCGGTGACGACGCCCGGGCTGTCTACGCACGGACTTCCACGGATGGGGGAAAAACGTGGACCACGGAAACGGTTGTTGCCGACACGCCGGGCTATGGCGAGGTCGCCGTCGGAAAGGGGCTGGATTCCACGGGGGCGATGCTCCTCTGGGTGCGTCGGATCGGAAAGGAGTGGAACCACGACCTGTACCGCACGACGGACGGTGTGAAGTTCGAACATGTGGCGACGCCGAAGCTTGCTGTGACCCCCATCCAGATCACCGACGTCTTCGCGGTTCCCACGGTCGGACTCATGGCACTGTGGTTTGCCGGCGATTACCGTGATGATGGCCCGAGTCACTCGTGGGGCAAGTTGACCAGCAGTGACAACGGGACCACCTGGACGCAGACCCCTGTTGAGTCTGGGCTGAGCAAAGCCGAGTGGCCGACCGAACCCTCCGCGGTCTATCTTGGCAACGGCAGGATTCTTGCCGTTGCACGGACAGAGCTGGGGAGCACGTCCTCGACGCGCGCTCAATTTCAGATGGTATCGACGGACTATGGTGCGACGTGGACTCGCGCGCAAACCAACATCGGCGATGTCATGGCCTCGACGCCGAGCCTGATCCTCGACGCCGAAACCGGTTTACTGAGCAACTACTACTATCAGCGCGGTCGAGGGATCCTTCGGCGCCGCGTCGTCGAGCCAGACCGCGTGTTCAACAATCCGCTCAACTGGCCCGTTTCCGAAGCGGTCGCCACAGGGAGTCCGGTCACGTTTGATGCGGGCAACGTGAACGCCACCGTGATCCGAGGGGCCCACGTCCTCGCTTTCTACTCCGGCAAGGCCCCGGATACGGCAATCTTGGTCTCGGTGCTTCCAGCCCCGACGGCAAGTGCCGTGATCCCCAGTTGTTCAAATCGCTAGGAAAGAAAGACTCTGGGAAGTTGCGTGGCCATCAGGGGGGAGCTTCCTTGTCCTCGCTCTCTTGGGAACGAAACCGGACGGCGGGCGCGAAGCAGGTTGCCGAACTCCCGCAGCCGCGTCTGTTGCGGTGGGATCGACAGTCCCTCCTGAATCACAGCAATCTCCGCGGCTGACCCCGTGGAGAGGAGGCCAAACCGAATGGCGATTGCCGCGGGTCTTGGCATGGCTGAGGCTCCTGGCGGGGTGTTGTGGAAGGGAGAGGCTATCGCGCGCCGATGGAAGTGGAT
This sequence comes from uncultured Planctomycetaceae bacterium, assembly GCA_964558295.1. Taxonomy (GTDB): domain Bacteria; phylum Planctomycetota; class Planctomycetia; order Pirellulales; family Thermoguttaceae; genus JBDKTH01. The sequence continues at coordinate 2,615 of CAZLDQ010000201.1, forward strand.
TGGATCACGAAAGCCCGAAACCACGAAAGAGGAATACGAAGCAATTCAACGGTTGGCGGCGTCACCGTAGCCAAGATGGCCTCCTTGCTTGTTTCCGGATTTCGGGTTCTCGTGATCTTCCGTCTTGTCTGATAACCGTGCGATTGTTCTTTTCCCTTCTTTCCTTCCCCCTACGTCCGATCCAACCCGCGGATCATATAGGCCTGAAGGATTCCTGATTCGTCGGAATTGAAGAAGCCCATCGAGCCGTCGGGAGAGAGGAAGGGGTGGATGTGGGCTTGCTTCGTGCAGGACGACTTGGGATTGAGCAGGTACTTGAAGTTTCGGAGGGGATCCTTGCCGGGGACGCCGAGGTCGGCCACGAAGATTTTGCCGCCTTTCTGGAACTCGGCCGCGTCGGAGATCAGCCGCTTGCCGGCCAGGTCGGTGGCGAAGTGGTAGAACTTGGGTTTGGGGAACTCTCGGGTCAGGTCGTTGCGCACTCCGCCGGGTGTCTTGAGGCCGACATGGCCGGCGTGCGGGGCGGGGAGGGCCTCGATCAACTGGGCTTCGGGCGGCGTGCGCGTACTGGTGCTGGTGATCGCCCAGGAGGTTCGGCCGCGCCAACACTGGTGGCCCTGGCAGAACTCGTTGCCGTCGCGGCCCCAGGGCATGTTGCGAAAATTCGTGCCGTCGTCGCGGATCACATGGATGTCGGCTCCGTCGCCGCCAACCAGATTCACGATGCCCCCTTTGGCGTCGGTGCTGCTGCCATGGTTTTCTTGGATCAGGAGGTCGTGGCTTGCCTCCGGATCGAGCGAGCGGCAATACTGGGCGTGCATGTTGCACCAGGTCGTGCCATGGCATATGAGATTCACGGTGGCCTTGTCGAGGTCGAAGACCATCAGGCCGAACGGCTCGTTCTCCTTGACGCCATGTAAAGATGTGAGCTGGGGACGTCAGCCTCGGTGGTCAACTGGACAATCTCAATCCCCTTGGTCGAGTCGGCGTCCAACAGATCGGGCCGGAGCTTGGGCTTGGACCTGGGCGAGTCGATTACGCTCGGGGCACCGAACGAGGCTTGCTTGCGGAATCCGGCCTCCCATAGCAATCCGCTGGTGGCCAGGGCGACCCGTTTGAGAAAACCGCGACGAGTGGCTGACATGGGCAGGCTCCGCTTGTTCGGGTGAGTATGGGGAGTTCCTCGCTCCAATCACGCACAAGACCATTTTGATCCCTTGGGGTAGGGCTTTGCAAGAGATTTGGGGAATTGTGCTACGAATCGTCAGTCATGAGGGGGAGGCTTGGCAGCTTTCGCCGCCAGGCAGGATGTTTGGCGTACGGTGCACAAGCGGGACGTTTATGCGACGGTACACAAGCGGGACGTTTATGCGACGGTACACAAGCGAGACGCTTGTGCTACGGGACACAAGCGAGACGCTTATGCTACGGGACGCTTGTGGTACGGTGTACAAGCGGGACGCTTGCGACTTAGGCAAGATGCGTGGAGCGACAACTGCCAGGACGATTTGCCACACTCCATTCACCGGTGATCATCGACAGGTTCCAGACGTTCTGCTAGGATGAGGGCGTCTGTTGGCAGGTGATTCCTTTTCGGTCCTTTCAGGAGTCTGGCCATGAAACACTGCGATCGACGTTTAGGGCGGCGGGCGTTTGTCGGTTCCTTGGTGGCGACAGGCCTGGCCGGGCGCTGTGCGTTGGGCTTTGAGGCAGCGTCTGTTCTGGAGGCTGGCGAAGGGGTGGTGGACGTGACGCCGCCTCTAGGGATTGAACTGGCCGGCTTCCATCGTGCGGCCGGTAAGGAACGGCGTATCCAAGGAATTCGACAAGCGTCGGCGGTCCGGGCGCTTGTCTTACAGCATGGCGGCACGCAGGCGGCGATCGTCTCGCTGGATATGGCCTGCATTGACCGCAGTTTGGCGCGGAGCGTGCAATCGCAGGTGGAGCAACAATGGGGCATTCCCGCAGTACATGTCCGTGTCTGTGCCACGCATACTCATTCGATGCCCACGCTTCGATACCTGCGGCAATGGGGCGCCGTGCCGACGGCGTATCGGGCGGAGGTGGAGAAGAAGATTGTGGAAGCGGTGGGACGGGCCAAGGCCGATCTGGCGCCGACGGAACTGTATGTGGGGAAGAGCCGGGCGGTAGGGGGTAATCACAATCGAACCACGAAGCAGTTCAAGACCGATGAACAACTGACCAAGGAGTCGAGCGATGCGGAACGTTGGCTCGATACCCTGCTCCAGGTGCTACATTTCCGCCGCGCCGGTGGCAAACGGGACTTGCTCTGGTATCACTTCTCGGCCCATCCGGTTTGCTTCGCCGATGACCTGGCGGGGCCTGATTGGCCGGGACTGGTGGCGGAAAAGGTCCGTGTGAACGAGAAGCTGGAGCCCTCGTTCTTGCAAGGACACATCGGCGACGTCAACCCGGGCGACGGCGATCCGTGGCGCGGAGACGCCGAAGAAACGGTCCAGGGCGTGTATCCGGCGCTGCAGCGGGCCTTGGCTAGTGCCGAGCAAGTGAAGGTCGACCGATTGCGTTTGGCGACCACCGAGTCTCGCTTGCCACTTGATATCGTTCGATTCCAGAGTTGGCTGAGTGAGTACCAGACGGATCCGGCCCAGTGTACCAAGGGGACTTGGGTTGATGCGGGATTTGCCGCCGACTGGTTCGCTGGGGCTCGCAAGTGGGACTTGCAGCAGACGTATCTGCCGGTGCCGCTTTCCGCCATGCAGTTGGGCGACGTGGGGCTGGTGTTTCATCCGGCCGAACTGTATAGCTACTACGGGCTGGCCATCCGCCGCGACTCCCCGCTGCCGACGACGTTGGTGGTCGGTTATACGGACGACGCGATTGGTTATCTGGCCGACCCGAACGCGTATACGGCGGGCGAATATGCTGCGGTGGTCACGCCGAAGATTCTCGACTTGCCTCCGTTTACCCCAACCGCTGCGCGGCAGATGACCACCGAAGCAGTGAAATTGCTCGGAGGGATTGCCCGGATCTAGCCGGGGATCTTGGCCACGGGTTCAGTAGACGGAGAAAAAGGGGAGGGAGCGAGGGGGACGCTCGTTACCCCCCCCTGTTTCGGTAGCGGGGCAGTTTTCTCCTCAAAGCCGGTAGGGGAGGGACGATTCGAGGGACGTTGGTTGGCTGGAATGCCGTGGAAGCTGCTGCCAAGTCCTATACTTTTACGGGGCCTTGTTCAGACTCTCCGTGGGAGCAAGCGCGGTTTCCGTTTTTGGGTTCTCCGGCACATGGCAACCAGTCCAGTTCCAACGCCTTGGCCGTTCGAAACACGATTCGGCCTTCAGCGGCAGGTCCGCCTGTTGTTGGTGGCGGCGTTGGGGGGGACGCTGCTGATTACGTTCTTGGCGCAGCGATCTCACTGGACTCTCTCGGCGCGTATCGACCATGCGATCGACGTCCATGCGCGGCAAGCGGCGATGGCGAACGAGATTGCTCGCGAAATTCTTCAGTGCCGCAATCGGGAATCGCGAATCAAGATGGTTTGGGATCTTCCCACGCTGCGGCAAAAGGAGATGGACGCCTGGAGAGGGTCGCATGAACGGTTAAAGCTCCTGGTGACGCGGCTTGAGACCACTCCGTTGGAAGAACTCGAACGTCGCCAGGTCCTGGCCTGGAGTCGTGCGGTTCGCCATCACGGCGAAGGTTTTGTGAAGTTGGTCGAGGGGCTTGAGGCCGGCGGGCTTGTCAACCAGGACGCCGTGGTGAAAAACTTTGATCGCAAAGCGGAGCATCTGTGCGCCTTGCTCGAGGTCGTCGAGAAGTTTGCTGGGCGAAAGATGGCGGCGATTCAGGTTGACGGTAAGAAGATCAGAGACGTAGTAGCGGTGAACCAATGGGGTATCGCTTTCCGGGCCGTGCTAACCGTTGTGGTTGTGGGGGGGATCGGGTGGTGGTTTTCTCACCGAGTGATTCGCCGGATCCAACGGCTCACCATGACCGTCGCTCGGTTTGGCAACGGGGAATTGCAGGTTCGCGCGCCGGGCGTGGTTCGCGACGAACTGGGGATTCTCGGTTACCAGTTCAATGAAATGGCGGACGAAATCCAAGTGAGCCTGGACCGGCTCAATCAGGAGATTGCCAAGCACAAGCGGACGGCCGCCGAGCTGCGCAAGGCGCAGGAAGCAGCACAAAGCGCCTCGTTGGCGAAGGACGAGTTCTTGGCGAATGTCAGTCATGAGATTCGTACTCCGATGACCGCGATTCTGGGATTCACCGAGGTCCTGCTCGGCAGCGTGACACATCCCGATGCGGTGGCCGCGGCCAAGACGATCCAACGGAACGGGGCGTTCTTGCTGGAGATCATCGACGATATTCTCGACTTATCAAAGATCGAAGCCGGAAAGCTGGAACTCGAACAGATCGCCTGTTCGCCTCAACAGATTCTTAGCGACGTGATCGAACTGATGCAAGTGAGAGCCGACGCCAAGGGGCTCTGCTTGGAGGTCGCCTACGAAGGGAAGTTGCCAACGACGATTCGTACTGATCCGACGCGACTGCGGCAGATCCTCGTCAACCTGATCGGCAACGCCATCAAGTTCACGGAAACGGGGCGCGTGCGGGTCGTCGTGCGATGGATCGATGAAGAGACGGGGGCGCCCAAGCTCTGCTTCGAGGTGATCGACACGGGAATCGGCATCAGTGCCGACCGGCTGGCACGGCTGTTCACCCCGTTCACGCAAGGCGATTCCTCGATGCATCGTCAGTACGGCGGAAGCGGATTGGGGTTGGCGATCAGCAAGCGATTGGCAGAGATGCTGGGGGGGACGATCCGGGTGTCCAGTCAGCCTGGTCAAGGAAGCACGTTCTCAGCGACCTTGACCGCCGGCCCGTTGGATTCGAACGGCTTGGATGTGGAGGCCAATCATGCGTTGAGGGGGGCGGGTGGGGAGGCTCTCCCCCAGCAGCCGATTCAACTCAACTGCCGTATCCTGTTGGCAGAAGACGGCCCGGACAACCAGCGGTTGCTCTCTTTCCTGCTCAAGAAAGCGGGGGCCGAGGTGACGCTGGCTGAGAATGGTCAGATCGCCTTGGAACGGGCCTTGTCGATCTTCCCGCAATGGCGTCGTCGCTATAATGACCGAGTCGACTCGTACGATGTAATCATCATGGACATGCAAATGCCCGTGATGGATGGGTATGAGGCCACCCGGCGGTTGCGTGACGCGGGCTACCGAGGTCCGATTGTCGCCCTGACGGCCCATGCGATGGCGGAGGATCGCCAGAAGTGTATCGACGCTGGCTGTGATGATTATGTGACCAAGCCGATTGACCGCGAGCGCCTGCTAGCCGTGCTAGCTTCAGTGCTGGCGCGGACTAAGGACCGCGGTTGCGACGAGGAGAATCCGGAGTATTGCCGTGAGCTTGCCAAGGGGAGTAACTCTTGAGCATGAGAGCCTTAGTTGCCGATGACGACGATCTGATGCGCACCTTCGTGGTGCTCAACATGGCCGCCGTGGGGATCACGGAGGTCGTGGAGGCCTCCAACGGGATCCAGGCCTGGACCTTGTTGAAACAGCAGGAGTTCGACCTGGTGGTCGTGGATTGGTATATGCCGGGCAAGAGTGGGCTGGAGATCCTCCGCCAGTTGCGCAGCCAGGGCTCCGAGGTCCCGGTGATCATGGTGACGGCCGAGGCGATGCGCGATCAGGTGCTTCAAGCGATTCAGGCGGGGGCGACCGAATACCTGATCAAGCCCTTCGAAGCAGCGACGCTTCGGGCGAAGGTCGCCAAGGTCGTGGAAGACTGGGTCAACAGGCCGGATCGCGAGCCGTCGGAAGGCCGCGGGCGAAAGGGGTGACCACAGATCGGCTGGGCCGCGGTCCGCAACGTTGGAATCGCAAAATCTTGGGTGTACAGGTAACATTGGTCTTGATGCTGTAGCTTGGCAGCCGACTGGTTTCGTCGTAACCGGCCAGTCGGAAGCCGATGGCCAGGACGAGTCACTTCTGCCAGACGGCCGTCATGGCTCGCCGTTGGCGTCTCATTGGGGGAATCCTCCTGACGGCTGATTGTCGTTGGTTACTCCCAGTCCGCGATACAGGGTCAGATCGATCGTTTCGGCGAGGAAGTGGACGGACCCGTCGGCCATCGCAAAATGGCAACCGCCGGGATGTTTGCTGCCGAAGGTTCGCGTACATACGTTGGCCGAATAAGTGATGGTCGGATCGAGCTTGGAAGAGTTGATTTGTTCCATGGCCGCGCAGAGTCCTGACGGGAAGGAGTACGTGCCAGCGGGGTAGACTCGCAGACCGGTATCCCAACTCGTGTAGGCGTCGGTGGGGCAGCGCTTATGGGGACAATACTTGGTCTCGCCGACGAGAAACACGTTGGAGGAGCCGTCGGTGACATGCTCCACTTTGAGCTTGGAGTTGTTGAAGAAGATTCCATTCTGGAAGAACACGCGACCTGTATCGCTGGAGGCTCGGCATAAGGGGGTCGATCCGCCGCCTTGGCAGGCGTAATAGTTCGTGTTGGGCGAATCGCTGGTAGAATTGGGATCCGAGGGGCAGTGGTACTTGGGATTGGGCTGAAATTGCACGGCGAAGTTGCCGGCCGAGGTGGCCCAGTGGGTCGAGGCGAACGATGTGCGGAAATCGTATTGCTTCGCCCGGGTATCGTCTTCCAGGAGCGGGGCAATCAACACACTCCACGGCGGCCCCGCGTCCGTTTCCGCCCCGGATAGCTCGCAGTTGCTCACCGGAAGCCGGGTGATTCCGCCGGGGGGGAACACCTGGTGGGCCGAGTGATAATTGTGCAGCGCCAGACCGATTTGCTTGAGATTGTTCGAGCAGTTCATACGCCGCGCTGCCTCGCGTGCCGCTTGCACGGCAGGCAAGAGCAAGGCGATGAGAATCCCGATGATGGCGATCACCACCAGCAGTTCGACCAGCGTGAAGCCTGCACGTATGGGCGAGCGGTTGGACGGCTGGAAAGCAGAACGCGTGTGCCGGCGTTTGGGAATAAGGAGGGGCCGAGGAATGAGAAGCGATAAGATTGACTGCATGCTTGCCGGTCCTTTCCTGCAAATCCTGCTTAGGGACGACCGAAGAATGACTTTCGTTCGCTCCATTGGTAGGTCGAACTCAGAATGGATTCTTCGGGCGGCCCTCCCCCCGCCACGGTCACTCCGAGATATCAATCCGGCCTTTCCGATCAGCGCAATCGCCGTTTTCGTCGCACTACGACAATCCCCCATCCCAGACCAAACATCAACAGGGACGCAGGTTCGGGGACAAGGAGGTGACTGTTGCTGAACACAAGATTGATCTGTCGTCGGGCCTCGTCGTGGATAAGAGAGAACGTGCCTTCGCCGAGAGGGTTGCGGAAATCGTTGACCAAGTTGAACCGACTGGCAAAGTCGTCCTCTCCGGTCATGGCGAAAGAGCCCGAGTATTGGGCGATGGTCCAGGTGTATTCGGCGGAGTTGTCGAAATTGGCCACATCGCCGGGCGTGTTTGTGTCGGGAAGCAGCGACGTGATATGGATGTCGAACGGGTTGTCGGCAGTGGCGGTGAGGGTCAAATCGCCTTGAATGACCAGCAAATCCCAGCCGGGCTCCTGCCCGGCAGTTCCCGCTGCATCGTTGATCTCCCACCAGTATTGGCCGCCGCCGGCCCAGGTTTGGCTGCCGGTGGTCAACGTGCCTGGGCTCAAGCCGGGGCTGAGCGTTGAACCATCCGCAACGGTCAGACTGCCGGCGACGGTGCCGATGCCGGTGAGCGTCTGGCCCGAGGCCAGCGTGAGGCCGCCGGCGGTGACGTCGAGAATGGCGGTTGAGGTGGCCAGCTTGATGATGGGCGAGTGGGCGATCGTCGCGCCGGTGGCCAGGGCCAGGGTACCCGCGTT
>CAZLDQ010000202.1:0-10376 GCA_964558295.1 uncultured Planctomycetaceae bacterium
GCGATGCTCGGCAAACTCGACGCTAAAGCCCTTGTAGGGGCTGGCGTGCATGCCGGTAATCGCCCCCTCGACCACGCCGCGTGCTACGAGCGACAGGTTCTTCACGCGCGCCAGGGCTTCCGGCTCGAGGTAGCGGTATCCGCTCTGGGAGGTCATCGGAGTTGGAACTTTCTACGCAAAATCCACTCGGCAGTCAGCACGACAACAAACAGCAGCCAGAACAGCGGCGGCGAGAAAAGGGCCCGTTCAACATACTCCCGCTTCTTACGCGCCGTCCGGTTCAGGTGGTCCACCAGGTTCTTCGCCGTCGTGATGTGGACGTAACGTCCGCCCGTCTCCGCGGCAATTTGGCTGAGAAGTTGCTCGTTCAAGTCGAGCTTCTCATACTCCAACGTCGGCCGGCCGACCTCGAACGTCAGCTTCTCGCTTTCCAGGTGCGTTTCTCCGAGGCGGGCTTGGAGTACGGCCTCGTAGCTGCCGGCCACCTTCGGCTCAAACACCCCTGCGTAATGACCGGCCGGTCCGGGCACGACGCTCAACTCGGCTTTTTCCGCACGCCCCGCCGGGCCGCGGATTTGCGCTTCGACCTTGACTTGGTTGGTCCCCTCGCCTTGGGCATCGCGCACGACGGCCGTCAGTTGTACCGGCTGCTCGGGCTCATAAAACGCCTTGTCCGTGTTGCCCACAATGCTCGCCTTGGCCTCGACCGGATTGGACCGGCCGGCCAGGAAGCGGATCATTTGTCCCCAAAACTGCAAAAAGGGCGACTCTTGGTCCAACGCCCGTGGGCCCTGCTGCCACTTGCGCGTCGTGTCGCCCGCAAAGACGACCGAAAGCCCCTTGCCCACCGGCTGCGTGGCGAGCACCGGCATCTTGTTGACGTCCGTTGGGCAAACGGCGAGGACCGTTGCTCCCGGTTTGGCCCCTGCGACTCGCGTGCAGCCCTCCAGGTTTGGCAACCCGGTGGTCTTTGCCTCGCCGGCTTGCGTGGGGAAGAAGCTGGCGATGTTGGCAAACACCGGGTGTCTGGCCCCCTCGGGCGTGAGAAGCGGCAGGAATGAGTCGGTTACTTGTCCGATGTCGCGGCTGCCCAGCACGACCGGCGCCAACTCGCCGATCGCCGTCCCCTCATAGCCCCCCGGTCCCAAACTGTGGTAACCGCCAAGCATCAGAAGTCCGGCCCCCGCTCGCACCCGCTCGACAATCAACTGTTGTTGTTCCGGTTTGATGTAACTGCTGTCCAGGTCGCCGAAGATGAACACGTCGAATTTGTTGATTGTCTCCGCATCATGGGGGATCGTATTGATCTCTACTCCCCGCATGTTCGACCGCTTGAGAAAATGGTTTGGACGCGTCTGCACCAAGGCGCAAAACTCCAGGTCGGGATCCTTGGACAAAAAGCGATCGACGATCGCCCCGTATTCCGCCCGCAGCGTGCCTTCGATGTAAAGCACGCGAATCCCCGGCTCAACGACTGTCGAGATGGTCGACCGCTGGTTGTTTTCCTTGATCCGCTCTTCGCCAACGGCTGGCACTCTCACCGTATAGGTGTGACGTCCTTTGACCGCAGGAATAAACTCGAACTGCACCTCCTGGGAGCCCTCGATGTCGTCAAGCGTCAGTTCCACCTGATGGACCACCTTGCCGTCTTCGTCAAGAATCACCTGGACGACCCGGCCCGCCAAGCCCGCGGCTTCGATGGAGGCCTTGATCTGCGCCTTGTTGTCGAGCATCAAACGGTCCGGGCAGTCGAGGCCGGTTATTTGGATATCGCGGTAGGAAACGTTATTCCTCAGACTCGCACCAACGCCCACCGTATGGACGACGAGTCCCAATTGGCCGGCCAGCTCCTTCGGACCGAGCTGCGAGGCCACATTATGAATTCCGTCCGACACGAGAATCACCGCCTCGATGTCCTGGTTGGGGACTTGTTTGACCGCGGCCTGCAGGGCCCGTGTGAGTGAGGTCGCCTTGCCGTCCGCGGCCACAGTCGGCAGTTGTGCCACGTCATCCAGCGGTTGAGCCTGCTCGGCAAATGCGATCAGGCGAAGCTGGAAATCGTTTTTCAACTGCCCCCACCACTCCTCCAGTTGACGGCAGGCCTGACCAAACCGCGATACCCCACGGGCATCGTCGGCAATGCTCATCGACGACGACCGGTCCAACAAAAACACCAAAGCCGGTCGTTCCTCCAGGTCCTTGTGATACGTAAGCATCGGGCGGAAGAGCAACAGAACGACGATGAGAATCGCCACGATCCGCAGTGCCAAGAGCAATTGCCACTGGCCCCGCCGTAGCATGCCAAATGCGCGATAATAGAACAAGGTGGCCAGGAGGACCGCCACAACGATCACGGCCAGCATCGTGGCGACAGGGGAGCCTTGGTCCAAGTGCAGCTCAAACACCAAGGCCTCCGTTCACCGCTCACTGCGCGGTTCCGGCTTGCGCGCCGGTCGGTACTGGGCGGCCTTCTTCTTCCCTTCCTCGTATGCCTCCGTCCCCAGCTTAACGAGTTTGACGTAGACGAGCGACTTCAAATCCGTGCCAATTTCCCCCTTGTCACGTTTGTGGAGTATCACCCGCTCCGGCTGCACGTCCGGTCGGGCCGTTAGCGGTTTGTTCGGATCGCTTACGTAAGGTTGGACGTAAAGGATTTCGGCCAATTCGCCGTCGAGCGTTCGATCGTCGAGCAGGGTAATCGTGTGGGCATACTTCCGCGATGGATAGGCCTTGCCTGTGTAGTATTTCTTATCCAGTGCCAATTCCTTGAACCGCCATTCCTTTTCCATCCATTCCTTGACCACCTTGCACTCGATCTGCTTGACCTTCTGGAGAGGAATCTCTCGTTGGCGTTCCAGTTTCGGATCGTAGAGCTTCAGCCGCTTATCGCGGGTCATGTAGATGTCGCCGACGAGAATACGGCCGTCCGACATTTCCACATAGCCCGGAACCGCGTCGTCCCGATCACGTTTCACCTGACTGAAGGGATTCAACGCGGCTGGTTCGTCGTCCTCCGCCCTCTCTTGATCTCCTCTTTTGGCTCCAAAGGGGTTGATCGGCTCCTCGCCTTGGGCCCATGCTGACGCCTCCGCCAGCAGGACAAGAAGCAACAGCCCACCGACCCGACTACTCGTGACAGCGACCGCCTTGAAACCCCCTTTCAGCATGGCATGGCCTCCGTTCGCCGAGAACGCTAGGAACGTCGTGATACTTCCAGTTGTAGTCGAAACGGCTTACGATTGCACCTGCCATCCGTCCAGACCGGCGTCACGCCATGACATCACACCAGCGCGCAACCCCATTGAGTCGGCTGCGCTAGTCCGCCGCGTTCCCCTTCCGTTTCCGTTTCTCCTTAGTTCTCCGCAAAACGCGGCGGCCAAGCCCCGCCGGCTCAATGTCGATGGTCGGTGAACCGAGATGGGTGGTCCCAGCTTAACCGTATTGGGTGGCAAGAGGATTTCTGCTGCCTCTTGACGCACTCCCCCCATATTTGGCAGAATGAACCTGGGAGATACTATCTTCCCGCGATAAGGAATCTTGCTGCCCTTCAGGCATCGCGTTTCCCGACAACTTGGGAACAGAAACGAGGATTCCGCTCATGTCTCCTGCAGCGCAATCGATCATCGAGCGGCTTGATGCGGCACGTCAGAAGTGGTGGTTGTTCACACTCCTTTCCAGTGCGGTGATGGCCTTGTCCGTTTCATTCGGCACGGCACTGGTCTTCATGCTGGCCGATGTCTTATTTCGGTTCTCGCAACTGACGCTGGCCGTTCTCTGCGGCGTTTGGCTGTTGGTGACCCTTACCCTGCTCGGGTTCCTCTTCCGGCGGCTCGCTCGAAGCCAGCGGACCCTGGAGGCCACGGCCCGATGCGTGGAGTATGAGTTCCCGGAACTGGGGAGCGACCTGATCAATGTGCTCCAGCTCTCCGAAGACACCCAAAACGTGAATCGTGCCTTTTGCGAAGCGGCGGTTCAAGCGGCTGCGATGCGCGTCGGGCACGTCGACTTCGAAGGGGCAGCCGCCCGGGAATCCCGGTGGCGCCGTTTTCTCTACTGCATGCAGACGCCCCGTGATCTTGGCGAATCGGTGGGCGTGCTGGCCGTCCTGATCGGGATCGCCGTTGTCTGCCAGATGTTTCTGCCCAACTGGGGGTCGGCCGCCAACCGTCTGATGCAGCCCTGGGAGTTCGTTCCCTCGATTGGCTCTGTTGAGATTGTCAGCGTAAAGCCAGGCAGCACCGAAGTCCTCGTCGGTTCCAGCCTCGAAATCATTGCCGAGTTCCGCAATCCCCAGAAGAAACCGGTCAAGGGTACGCTCTACGTCACGCAGGAAGGGGAACGGGAAGTCGCCATGCCGATGATGGCCGACCAGGAGAAGTTCTTCAAACTGACAATCCCCTCAGTGCTCAAGCCTTTCTCCTACCGGCTGGAAATCGGCGACTCGCAGAGCGACGTCTACAAGGTCGGCCTCCGCGAGAAGCCGACCCTCTCTGAGGTCAAAATCACCTACCGCTATCCGGCCTATCTCGGGCGCGAGCCCGAGACCTTCACGCAGAATCTGGCTGACTTGGAAGCCCCGCAATACACGGTCGCCGAGTTGGAAATCCGTCCCTCGGTGCCGATCTCCAGCGGCCATCTCCAGTGTGGCTCCGATCGTTACGCCGGCCGCGTCATGCAGAACGGCGCCGTGCTCGCCGTGAAGATGCCTCTGCTCAAGGACGCCGTTTACACGATCCACCTGTTCAACGACCAAGGGCACACCGATCCTGATCCGCGCGTCAATCGCATCCACATTCTTCCTGATCGACCCCCAACTGTCGAACTGCTCAAGCCGGGTCGTCAGGAGGCGGCCGCCCCGGGCGCGAGTGTTCCCGTGGTCATTCGGGCTTGCGACGATCACGGCCTCGGCCGCGTGCGATTGGAAATGCGGATCAAGAAAGCCGAAAGCGAAGAGGCGGTGCCGACTGAGGGGAGCCCGGAAAACAACGCCGCCGATACCGATGTTCGCCCCGTTACCACGGTTCAAGAATGGAACCAGTTCGAGAGCAGCACCAGCGTCCTCCTCAACTACCGCCTCGAACTTCCGGCCGACAAGATCCAGAACGGCCAGACCGTCTTGGTCCGCGCCGTAACCTGGGACCGCCGCGATATCGGCGATTGGGGCCTCGACCTGAGGGCACAGGAAGGCGCCAGCGGCTGGCACGCCGTGCGCATCGTCTCCGAAGACGCCAAGGTTAACGCCGAATTGTCGCAACTCGACAATCTCCGCACGGCCATGTGGAAGATCCTCGAAAGCCAGATCCGCGCCCGGGTCAAGACGGCCGTGATTGCCCAGACCAAGGAAGTGACTGCCGCCCAAAGGGCCTCCGGGGAAGTCCGCATTCAGCAAGTCGATATCCAAAAGGCCACCATCGCTCTGGTTAACTCGATTGGCAACACCGACAAGGAAGAACGGGCGACCGCCAAACGAATCCTCAATCAACTGGCCTTCAACGAGATGCTTCAGGCTGTCCAGCAGTGCGACAACCTGGTGAAACTCCAAACCACCGAAAAAATGGCCCCGACGCTAGGCGACCTGACCGTCACGCAGGACCGCATCGCCGACACGCTCCGCAAGCTCCTCGACGCCGCCCGGGCGGCCCAGGCCGACACCCTCGCCGAGATGAAGAATCGCGCCGCCGGCGACTTGCCCGACGATACCCGCAAGAAACTCGAAGAGGCCAAGGCCAAGCTTGACGAGTTCCTCAAGCAACAGAAGAAGATCATTGAGGCCTCGGAGAACCTGGCCAAGAAGCCGACCGAGGATTTTAGTGAAGAGGACGAACAACTGCTCAAGACCCTGGCTGCCAACGAGGTCGACATCTCGCGCTTCATGAAGGAATTGGCCAACGACCTGGCCAAGCTTCCCGACCAGGACTTTTCCAACGCCTCGATGGCCAAGGAACTCAATGAGATTCAGACCGAACTGAAAATGGCCGAGGATGCCTTGACCAAGAAATCGGCCGATATTGCCGTCCCCTTGGAACAGTTGGGCTACGAACGTGCCGAGGAGATCACCACGAATCTCGAAAAGTGGCTTCCCGACACGGCCGACCGCGAGCGATGGAGCCAGGAAGAGGCTCTCACCGACAAAGACAAAGAAGCACCCATGGCCGAATTACCCGGCGAACTGGAAGACCTGATCGGCGAGCTGGCCGAGCAGGAGGAAGACCTGTTCGACGAAATGGAGGACATCACCTCCAGCGCGATGGACTCACTCGACAAAGGGGCCGGCTGGGACGCCGCCGACGGCCCGATCTCCAACAATAGCGCCAAGGGCGTCACGGGAAACCGCCTACCCAATACCAATGAAATCGGCGGCCGTTCGGGCGAGGGACGTAGCGGCAAGTCGGGCGGCGAGTTCGTGGGCGACGAGGCCGTTGGCAAAGGCGGGCGCAAAACACCCAGCCGTCTGACTCCCGATCCGGTCGTCAAAGGCCAGATCAAAGACCATAGCAAGGACGCCCAAGGCGGCGCCAGTGGCGGTGGCAAGGAAAGCGGCGAAGGGGGCGAAGGGCTCGAAGGGCCGGCTGCTCCCCAGCGCAAGCGCGAAATGAACCGTCTGGCCGGCAAGCAAGCCGACCTACGCAACAAGGCCGAAGCCGTCGATCTCCGGCACTTCCAGGTGAGCGGCTATCATCACACCGATCTACAAAAAATGATCGAGACGATGGCCCAGATCGAACGCGACCTGCGCGCCGGTCGCTACCAGAACGCCTTGCGCCAGCGAAAAGTCCTGGCCCAAGGCATGAGCAACGTCAAGCAATACTTCAAAGGGGAGTTCGCGGTCAAGCAAGACGCTACGGTGAATCTGCCGACCGACATCCAAAAGCAAATCGTCGGCAGCATGACAGACCCCTCGCCGGCCGGCTGGGAAGAGCTCACCCGCATGTACTTCGAACGCCTTGCCACCGGCAGCGCCCCGTCCCCTGCCCCGCCACAACCACAATGAACAAAAACTAAAGCGTGTAAGAAAAGGAGAATCGGGGGAGTGGGAGAATGGGAAATGCAACAGAGTGGGAGAAGAAATGGATAAGTTGCCCCAATCTCGGGTCGCCGTACTTCTTCATTAGTCTTCCTCCGCGTTTCCCTTTCTTTCCGTTCTCCTTCTCTTGTACCGTCTTCCGTCAACGTTGTCGATAAGGAGTTGTTCATCATGGCTCAGAACCGACTAACCCTTTTATGGATTGCCGGGTGGGCCTTGCTGAGCACGATGATCAACCCGACCGCTTGGGCTGAGGAAAAACAAAAGGTCGTCGTCCCCTTCGACTTCGTCTCCAAGTTCGACAACGGCCGCTATGGCGAGATGGTGGGCGATCTGGTTTGGAAGAAGCTTGAGCGTGAAGGCGGATTCGTGATCCCCGATGCCATGGCTGACGTCCGCGATCTTTGCGCGACGAGCAATATCCAGATCACTCCCGACATGCCGCTCGACAAGGTCAAGGAAGTCGTGCGAGGCACGTTCGATGCCGACATCGCCATTTGGGGAAGCATCGAACGCGTGGAATTGGAGGTCTACGATCTGGTGATCAAGTGTGTTGATTTTACCAGCGGCGCAGAGCCCAAGGTAATTTATGAAAAGACCGTCCGGACCAACTCGGCCGGCGAGATTTCGCATCGCTACGTCAAGGAATTGATAAGCAAGCTCTACGAGCGCACCGAGCAGGGGCCGGCCCCGGTCGATCAACTGGCCGAAGAGAACTGGCGGAAAAATCCCAACCTGGTTAAAGGGGGCGATTTCCAACGTGGTTCCGGCGGCGTACCGTTTGGCTGGGAGTCACGCGGCGGCCAGGAACGCGAGCCCCTGGGCCGCCTTGTCGCCTGGGTCCCCGAGGTCGGAAACCCGAGCAACAAGGTGATCCGCTTCACCTTCAGCGCAGCGGTCGGCGACAGTTCTGGCGTGATGTACTACAGCGACTTCTTTCCTGTCACCGAAGGGGCCAAATACCGCTTTCAGGTCCGCTACCGTACCAACGGCCCGAGTCCCAAAGTGTTCATCAAGTGCTACGACGAGATGGGCTCCGAGTACAAAGAGAGCTACACGCCCACTAAGCCGAAACACGCCGGCAAAGAGTATGTCCCCGAAGAAGGCCAGCGCCGCGAAGTCTATCGTAGCCAGCAGAACCTCAAGGGGCCGAAGAACACCTGGAACGTCCAGACCGAGGACTTTACGCCCAAGCACACGAAGTACAGCCCCAAGTGGGGCCGCGTGATGCTCTACGCCTACCTCGGCGGCGGCGTGGTGGAGTGGGACGACGTGGTCGTCAAGGAAATCGTCCCTGCCTCCCCCAGCCAGTCGAAGAAGCAACTTCGCCATTCGCTGGACACCAAGATCACCATCGAGGAAATGAAAGAAAACGAAGCCCGCGGCCGCGACGCCCGGCAAAGGGGCCGCCAGGACGACGACCAATGACTCCCCTCGGGAATCACCCCGTTTGGCCGCGGCACTTGTGCCCTCGCTTGGGATTGACTCCTCATTCCTATTTCCCCTTTGTCCGCTCCTGCACCAGCTTCACACCCGCCTATTCGTGTCCATTCGCGGTTCATCCCCGTCAAACCCCGTTTCCATGGGTTCGCCGGGGGGCCATCCTCCCCCGGTTTGCTTTAGCGGGAACTCTCCCCAAGCATCTGCTACAATATCTGGAGTAGCAATCCCGGAGAACCCATGAATCACTCCCTCTATACGGCCGACGAATTCCATCGCAACCCCTTAATGCTCTATTTTGAGGTCACCCGGGCGTGCGACTTGGTCTGCAAGCACTGCCGGGCCTCCGCCCAGGAAGAAGCCGCTCCCGGCGAACTGACCACCGACTTGGCCAAAGCCCTGATCGACCAGGCGGCCACCTTCCCCCGCCGCCCGATGCTGGTGATGACCGGCGGCGACCCCCTGAAACGTCCCGACCTGTTCGACCTGATCCGTCATGCCGTAGCCGCCGGGTTCCACGTCGCGCTGACTCCCTCGGCTACGCCGCTGGCCACGTACGACGCCTTTGCCCAGGCCAAGCAAGCCGGCATTCAGGCCCTGGGGATCAGCCTTGATGGGGCGGATGCCGTGACCCACGACGCGTTTCGCGGTTGGGAGGGGAGTTTTGAACGCACGCTTCGCATGTTGGACGACGCCCGGCGTCTGGCGTTACCCGTGCAGGTCAATACGTCGATCACCCGACGCAACTTCCACCAGATCGACCGGATGGCCGAACTGCTCACGGCCCAGGGAATCGCCATGTGGTCGGTTTTCTTTCTGGTTCCCGTGGGCCGGGGGGTGGAAGAACAGCGGATTGCTCCGGAAGAGTACGAGATGGTCTTCGAAAAGCTTTGGCATCACGCCCAGCGTCAGCCCTACAGCATCAAGACGACTGAGGCCCCGCACTACCGCCGTTACGTGCTCCAGCATGGCGGCGACCCCTTGGCGGGCCCGAGCCATGCTCAGGGCGGACCGGGAAAAACACCCCGCCGTGCGCCGCTGGGCGTGGGCGATGGCAAAGGGGTGATGTTCATCAGCCACACGGGCGAGATCTTTCCCGCCGGCTTTCTCCCCTTGTGCTGCGGTCAGTTCCCCGCTGACTCTCTGGTCGATGTCTACCAGAATCATCCCACTTTCCGCGCCCTGCGTGATCCCGACCACTTCCAAGGGATCTGTGGCGTCTGCGAATACCGTTACGTCTGCGGCGGCAGCCGCGCTCGTGCTTACGCCGTCACCGGCGACCCGCTGGGCCCCGAGCCCGACTGCACCTACCTCCCCGGCACCGACCCGCCTCTAACCGCCGGGTGAATTCCTCTTTGATTCGTCTTCAACGCACGGGATACCGGTCATCGCCCTGCGGCAGTGTCCGGACGGGATGCAGATGATCGGCGAGCAGGACGCCCCCTACTCTGTCGAACGGCCACCTCTCACGCATCGTTTCAATCGCCTTGTGCAGACACCGTCGCCACAACTGTTCGCATAATATCGGTCGGTGTCCGAGCGTAACCGCGGTGAAGAAGTACGTCCCTCTGAAGTGCCCTCAGTTTTTGTACCAGGCGTTATGAGAGTATCGGTTGGGTTAAGGTTTCGGGGATTGGGGTGTGGCAACTCTCTCTGACAACTGCCGAGCCAGGCATCCTGCCTGAATCGTGGCATAAGCGTCCCGCTTGTGTGCTGGAAGCCTGGCATCCTGCCTGACTGCGAGGCGGCAGAGTAGGCCTCAGGCAAGATGACTAAGCTGCGGCAGGCGGGACGCCTGCATAGGGATGCCTGGAGATCTTGCCACGCCCGGGTTCAGGGGGCAGGGGGGTTGTCAACGGCAGGACGCCGCACACAAGGCGCTCTGCCCCCTGCCCCCTGCCCTAAAGGGGGT
>CAZLDQ010000203.1:0-10369 GCA_964558295.1 uncultured Planctomycetaceae bacterium
CGGGGCGATGATGGGGGCCGGCGGGCTGGTCGGGAGGGATGAAGCGACGGGCATGGTCGATGTGGCGAAGTTCTTCATGGACTTCATCCAGCGCGAGAGCTGCGGCAAGTGCATTCCCTGCCGAGAAGGAACGCGACGGATGCTGGAGATCCTTCAACGGATTACCCGCGGCCGACGTCGCGAGCGCGGCCTGGAGGCGTTGGAGCGATTCCACAGCGTGTTGCACCTGCAGAGCTTGGCCGAGAGCATTCGGGACACGAGTCTCTGCGGGCTGGGGCAGACGGCTCCGAACCCGGTGTTGAGCACGCTCCGCTTCTTCCGGCACGAGTATGAGGCGCACATCTTCGAGCGTCGCTGCCCGGCCGGCGTGTGCCAGGAGCTGGTCACCTACTCGATCGACCCGGAAAAATGCAAAGGCTGCACGCTGTGCACGAAGAAGTGTCCGGCGGACGCCATCGTCGGTTCGCTGAAGAACCCCCATTACATCATTGCTGAAAAGTGCATCGGCTGCGGCACCTGTATGGACGTGTGCCGGCCCGGCGCGATTATGAAGAAGTAAGCTTACACGAGAGACGGCAAACCTATCGTCGAGGATCAGGCATGATCACCATTGAAGTCAACGGGAGACCCGTCGAGGCCCAGCCGGGCGAAATGCTGCTAGCGGCACTACGGCGTGCCGGCATCAAGGTGCCGACGCTCTGCCACATCGACGGACTGACGCCGAGCGGCGCCTGCCGGATGTGTGTTGTGGAAGTCGAAGGCCAGCGGGGTCTTGTGCCGAGTTGTGCCTACCCGGTTACGGCTGGTATGAAAGTCCAGACGCACTCGCCGCGTGCCGTGCAGGCCCGCAAGACGATCATCGAGTTGCTCTTGGCCAACCATCCCGACGACTGCCTCTACTGTGTCCGGAACCGCAACTGCGAACTCCAGGGTCTTGCCGAGGAGCTTGGAGTGCGGCAGCGGCGCTATGCGGGCGAGAAGAGCACGCACTATCTGGACACTTCGAGCCCTTCGATCGTCCGCGATCCAGCCAAGTGCATCCTCTGCGGCAAGTGCGTACGGATCTGCGAGGAAATCCAAGGCGTCGCGGCGATCGACTTCATCGGCCGCGGCTCGCGGGCCAAGGTGGGCACGGCCTTCGACGAAGGCTTGAACGTCTCCGGTTGTATCAACTGCGGCCAGTGCATCAACGTGTGCCCGACCGGTGCGCTGAGCGAGCGGAGCCAGATCCGTGAAGTGCTTGAAGCGCTGCGGGATCCGCACAAGATGGTTGTCGTGCAACATGCGCCGGCCGTCTCCGTAACGCT
Source organism: uncultured Planctomycetaceae bacterium (assembly GCA_964558295.1). Classification (GTDB taxonomy): domain Bacteria; phylum Planctomycetota; class Planctomycetia; order Pirellulales; family Thermoguttaceae; genus JBDKTH01. The sequence goes on from CAZLDQ010000203.1 coordinate 1,308, forward strand.
GGGCGAGGAGTTCAACATGCCCGCCGGGGCCGACGTGATCGGCACGATGACCACGGCCCTGCGGCGTCTGGGCTGCGACCGCGTGTTCGACACGGGTTTCACAGCCGACCTGACGATCATGGAAGAGGGCTCGGAATTCGTCCAACGCCTGACCAGCGGCGGCAAACTACCGATGATGACAAGCTGTTCGCCAGGATGGATCAAATTTGTCGAGACCTACTACCCGGACTTCATCGACAACCTGTCGACCTGCAAGAGCCCGCAGCAGATGATGGGGGCGGTCATCAAGTCGTATTTTGCCGAACGCGAGAATCTTGATCCGGCCAACATTTACAGTGTGAGCATCATGCCCTGCACGGCGAAGAAGTTCGAGGCCGGACGTCCCGAGATGGGTCGCGGCGGCGTGGCCGACATCGACGCCGTGCTGACGACCCGAGAACTGGCGGAGTTGATCCGGATGCACGGCCTGGATCTGAAGGATCTGCCGAGCGATACGTGTGACACGCCCTTTGGCGAACGAACGACCGCCGGCAAGCTCTTCGGCGCGTCCGGCGGCGTGATGGAAGCGGCGATTCGCACCGTATATTACCTGGTCACGGGGAAGGAGATGGGCAACCTGACGGTCGAGCCGGTTCGCGGCATGGAGGGTGTCAAAGAAGCCCAGGTCGAGGTCAACGGCCTGACGGTCAAGGTGGCGGTGGTCAGCGGCCTGGGCAATGCCTGCAAGGTACTTGACCAGATCCGCGCTGGGGAGAAGGAATATCACTTCGTGGAAGTGATGACCTGCCCGGGCGGATGTGTCAACGGGGGGGGGCAGCCGCTCGGCACGAGTCGGGACCGGATCCGCGCCCGGTTTCAAGCGTTGTACGACATCGACGGCCGGGAAGAAATCCGCGTGTCGCACAAGAACGAGTCGGTGCAGCGGATTTATGCCGAGTATCTCGGCAAACCGTTGGGGGAGAAGAGCCATCACCTGCTCCACACGCATTACACGAAACGCGAGTTGAATGTGTGACGCAAGGCGTCGGCACGTGACGCGACGGTGTCGGAAGGGTGTCTGAGGATGGTTGCCATGGGTGCGGCCTACATCACGACGATCAAAGAACGCTGCCGCATGTGTTATACGTGCGTGCGCGAGTGCCCGGCCAAGGCGATTCGCATCGTCACCGGCCAGGCCGAGGTGATCGCCGAGCGATGCATCGCCTGTGGCAACTGCGTGCGGGTTTGCTCGCAACAGGCCAAGCAGGCAGTCAGCAGCATCGATCAGGTCGATGTGCTGTTGGCTTCGGGCCGGCGGGTGGCGGCCTGTTTGGCCCCGAGTTTTCCCGCCGAGTTTTCCGAAAAGGATTATCGACACCTGGTGGGAATGATTCGGGAGTTGGGCTTTACCTGGGTCCTCGAGGTCAGCTTCGGTGCTGACCTGGTCGCCCGAGAGTACCGCAAGCTCCTGGCGGAAGCGAACGGTCATCGCTATATCGCCACTCACTGCCCGGCGATTATCGGTTACGTGGAGCGTTACCATCCCGAGCTGGTCGATTCGCTGGCGCCGATCGTGTCGCCGATGGTGGCCACGGCTCGATCTGCGCGGCGGACCTACGGCAAACAGATTTCCGTGGTGTTTATCGGTCCTTGCATCGCCAAGAAGGCGGAGATTGACAGCCAATCGGTGGCCGGCGAGGTCGACGCTGCGCTGACGTTTACCGAGTTGCGGCAGATGTTTGAGAACGCCGCGCTGGCGACGAAGAAGATCGATCCCAGCGAGTTCGATCCGCCCTACGGCAATTCCGGGGCGTTGTTTCCCATTGGGCGTGGGATGCTTCAGGCGGCCAATATCCAGGAAGACCTGATGACCGGCGAGGTGGTCTCGACCCAGGGACGCAGCCACATGGTCGAGGCGATCAAGGAATTCGCCGACGGCGACTTGGGCGCAAAACTCCTGGAAGCCCTATGTTGCGAGGGGTGCATCATGGGGGCGGGAATCACCAGCGAGCTGCCCCTGTTCAGCCGGCGGCGCCAGGTGCGCCAGTATGTCCGTCGGCGTATGGAGATGCTCGACCAGTGGCATTGGCATGAAGACATGCAACGGGCCGCCGACCTCGATCTGGCGCGGACCTTCACAGCCAACGACCAGCGGATTCCCACGCCAGGGAAGGTCGAGTTCCTCGACGTGATGGCTCGGATGGGGAAATTTGTCCCGCAAGATGAACTGAACTGTGGGGCGTGTGGTTACGACACATGCCGCGAGCACGCCATCGCGATCTGCAAAGGGTTGGCCGAGAGCGAGATGTGTCTCCCCTACACGATCGAGCAGCTTCGCCGTGCGGTCAAGGAGGTCGAGGAGTCGAACCGGCAACTGGCCGAGGCCCAAGAAGCCCAGGTCCAGTTGGAAAAGATGGCCAGCATGGGCCAATTGGCGGCGGGAATCGCCCACGAAGTGAACAATCCCTTGGGGGTGGTGCTGATGTACGCCCACCTTCTGTTGGACAGTTGTGACAGCAGTTCGCCGCTCCGCGAGGATCTGGTGATGATCGCCGAGCAGGCCGACCGCTGCAAGAAGATCGTTGCCGGTCTGTTGCATTTCGCGCGGCAGAATAAACTTGTCCGCTATCCGGCCGACTTGCGCGAACAGGTCGAGCGGGCCTTGAAGGCGATTCGTATCCCGGCGAATATTACCGTCGAGGTCGAACATAACCTCAGCGATCCGATCGCCGAGATCGATCGCGACCAGATCGTCCAGGTGTTGACCAACCTGGTGACCAATGCCATCGCTGCCATGGAGCAGGGGGGCACGTTGCGGATCGAGACTGGCGGCGACCAGCGCAAGGTCTTCCTCCGCGTCCGCGACACCGGGGTGGGAATCCCCGAGGAAAACCTGAAGAAGATTTTCGAACCGTTCTTTACCACGAAACCCATGGGCAAGGGGACTGGGGTAGGCTTGGCGGTCACCTATGGCATCATCAAGATGCATTGCGGCGATATCCGCGTCCAGTCGCAAGCCAATCCGGCCGCCGGGCCTACGGGCACCACGTTTACCGTCACTCTGCCCCGTCGGGAGGAATAATTATGAGCACGACCCACGCAAAACCGGCGGTTCTGCTGGTCGACGACGATGACGATTTCATCTTTCAACAGAAGCTGCAACTGGAACGGGCGGGGTTTGAGGTCTTTACCGCCAGCGGGGAGGACGATGCCCGTCAGGTGTTGGCCCAGCGACGCCCCGACCTTGCGGTGGTCGACGTGATGATGGATAATCCCGACTCGGGCTTTACGCTGTGCTACCATATCCGCAAGACGGACCCCACCATTCCGGTGATCGTCGTCACGTCGGTCATCAGCCAGACCGGTCTGGAATTCGATGTGGCCAACGAGGAACACCGTTCGTGGATCCGCGCAGATGCCTTGCTGGCGAAGCCCATCCGGTTTGAGCAACTCAAAGGCGAAATCGACCGGCTGTTGAAGCGTGAAGACGCCGCCGCGCACGCGTGATCAGCAGCCCGTCGGAAATGGTGTGAGCGAAAGGAAGAGGGGAAAAAGGAAAGAGGGAAAAGAAGACTGCGGAACGACGGTTGGTCTTGGAGGAGTCTGAGGCCAATCTTCAAACGGTCTTCTTTGCTTTTCCTTTTTCTCCCTTTCCCCTTTTCCTTCCTTGCCCAAGGGACGCTGATGGAAACCTTACGGATCCTGATCACCGACGACGAATTGGGGATGCGCTTGGGCGTGGGACGGACGCTGCGCGGCTTCACGATCCAGGTGCCCGACGTCAACGGCGAGGTGGGATTCACCGTTGAGGAGGCCGAGAGCGGCGAAGCGGCGTTGGAGATCATCAAGCAGTCGCCCCCTGACATTCTCTTGCTCGATCACAAGATGCCAGGCATCAGCGGGCTCGACGTGCTCGATGTACTTGGCAGCATGCAACTCGACATGCTGACGATCATGATCACGGCCTACGCCTCGATTGAAACGGCCGTGACCGCGACCAAACGCGGAGCCTACGATTTCCTGGCCAAACCGTTCACGCCTGACGAACTGCGCAACACGGTGCGCAAGGCGGCCAGCCGCCTGATTCTGGCCAAGCAAGCCCGCAAGCTCGCCGAAGAGAAGCGGCAGATCCGCTTCCAGTTCATCCGCGTCTTGGGCCATGAGCTCAAGGCCCCCTTGAATGCCGTTGAAGGCTACCTGCGGATGATCCAGGACAAGGCGCTGGGCAACGATTTGGACGCCTATGGCGAGATCGTCGGGCGGAGCATGGTGCGAATCGAGGGGATGGGCAAATTGATCGCCGACCTGTTGGATCTGACGACCATTGAGTCGGGGCAACGTACGCGGCAATTGGCCGAACTCGATGTTGCGGCAATCGCTCGGGCGTCGATCGAGACTATGCAGCCAGCGGCCAAGGAGCGAAAGATCACCGTCAAGCTTCACTCGCCGGCCACGGTGAAAATGACGGCCGACCGTTACGAGATCGAGACGATCTTCAACAACCTGATCTCCAACGCGATCAAGTATAACCGCGACGCCGGCCGTGTGGACGTCAAGCTCCATCAGGCTGCCGACCGGGTCACGATCGCTGTGACCGACACGGGCATCGGCATGACGCATGACGAGATGACCAAGCTCTTCGGCGAATTCGTGCGAATTCGCAACGAACGTACGCAGAACATCTTGGGAAGCGGCCTGGGGCTGTCGATCGTCAAAAAGCTGGCCCTCCTCTACAACGGTGACGCCACGGTCGAGAGCGATCTGGACGTCGGCAGCACGTTCACCGTAACGCTCCGGTCGCCGGCCCAGAAGTGAGCGTCACCATTTGGCCGGCGGGCGATTGCCCGTCGGATTGTCAACACGGTTCTCCTCCCGCTCTGCCGTGAGGAAGAGCATCACGTGGAGCGTGATGAATGCGAGAGACGACCATGTGTCGAGGCAACGGGCAGGCGTTTCGGACCGCTTAGAACAGGTAGCCTTCAGGGCCTTCGGCGATCTTCTCCTGCTCGACCTTGGCTCGATATTTCCCGGCCCGATAGGTGTCGGTATGGCGGTAGATGGCCTGCTTCTCCAGTCCGCTGTATGTGTAGAAGGTGACGGTCACCTGGCCGTTTTCCATGCGGACCTGAGGGCCCCATTCGGCAGGTCGCGGTCCGAGCCACTTCCACTGGTCGGCGTTGCTCGTGGGACGTTCCAGGGGCGAGGCGCCCTCGCTGGGCGGCCCGTCCTTCCAGGGATCGTTGTCCAGAAGGAAGTGCGTTCCCCAGTTGCAGCCGTGCCACATGGCACCAAACTCGCGCAGCTCACGGCGTAACAGCGAGGCGGCCAGATAGGACCAAGCTGAGCCGTCACCTTCAATGGCTTCCATCGGGTCGTCCAACGCATCCCACGGCTTGGGCGCCTTGAGCAGGTGGTTTTCCAGGGTCGGGCAATCCTTGGGCGCCGGGAAGTCGGCCCCCTCGGGCATCGCCCAGACGACGCCGTTGCCATTGCCTTCCTCGCGGAAGACGTATGCACGCAGGACGTAGCCCTTGCGCAGCCGAAGGGGTGAGAAGAGCTCGACAAGCTTGCCGGGGTCGACGCGGCTTTTCGACCACCCCTGCGGTTCCTCCTGTCCCTCGACAGGTTGCGACAAGGCGGCTGCCTTCTCGCGCAGTTCATTGATCTTGGCCACGGAGATGGTCGCTGGGGCAGCCGAATTCGGGTTTTCGGGAGGTGATTCCGCACGGCCGGCCGGCGTGTCCATCGTAGGCATGGGCCCCAAAGCGACTTCCAACTCCGGTAGGAACCGCCGCAACGCCGTTACGCCTGCGCCGGTGACTCCGGTGCCGCGCACGTCGAGATAACGCAGCTTCTTGAGCCTGAGCAATTCAGCCAATCCCTCGTCGGTAATCTTGGTTTGGCTGAGAATGAGCGTTTCCAGTTCGGTGAGCTGCTTCAGGTAGCGCATTCCCGCGTCGGTTAGGCGGGTTCCGGCCAGTCCGAGTGTGCTGAGTTGAGGAAACGCGCCAAGCGGCTTGAGCCACGGTTCCTGGAAGCCCGGATGATTGGTGAAATCGACGGCGATCACCGGCCGGTTCGGCTTTCGGTCGTCATAGTGGACGAGTACGCCGCCAAACTGTTTGAGTTCGGCTAACGCCTCCTTTTCGCTCAGAGGGGGCGAGTTGGGCGATGGACGAGACTGACCGTCGCCGTCTTCTGCCTGTGTGGCGACGACGCAGCCGACCACGGCGGCCAGAGTCGCCGTGATGAACATGATGCTCCGGTATCGCATGGCTAGGATCCTTGTTCGCCTTCGGGCTTGGCGTTCCGGTCGGTTTTCTTGCCGAATTGGATGACGTCTTTCTCGGAATCGAAGACACCGTCCTGCTGAAAGCTCAACGGTCGCTCCTTGGCATTGTGATACACGGCGGCTTCCGCACCGAAGCGGAGGATGCCCAATTTTCGCAACAAGTCGAGCAGTTTCATCATCTTTCTCCATGGTTGGGTTCAGACAGGTACGTTCGGATAATGACGCACCGGGCTTTTGTTCTCAGAAAGGCGGAGGTGCCGGTTTTCCTCCGGCGAAGTGTTCGTCCAGGTGGCGGCAGATCGTCCGGGCGAACTGCAGGATTATTTCCTCGGTGCAATCGGAGTTCGCGCCTGGACGACTGGAAAGTAGGATAAACACTTCGCAGTCGCGATGGGAAAACACCACCCTGATGTGGTGCTGCGCGCCGTTGCCTTGGGTGTAATTCAGTAGCACGGTCCCCTTCTTCTCATCCAGCAAGCGAGCCCCTTCGTGCTTCATCCACATGTCGATTCGCAATTTACTTCGGTCTTCGGAAGAACTCTGTGGAAGAGGTGCATAGATGAGTACGGTCACCCAGGTCAAGGAGAACTGTCGTTTTCGGTTGTGGGGGTCGATCCAGGGACCGGTGGGGGTTTGGAGCACGAAGCCCTGGTCGCGGCTCATGTTGAATCGCTGTTGCCAGGTGCTCCCCGCGTTATGCGAAGGCCATGGCACGCCATCGTTGTGGACCTTGGCATCCGTGGGCATGTTCACCTGCCACCAGCCTTCGGGCAGATCGCCGGGAATGCGGAGGAAGCAGTCGGCTCCCAAAACGCTGCCTACGAGGTTCTCGCCGCGACGATACTTCGCGAACCACTCGACCAGCGCGTCCAACTCCAGCGCTTGCGGATCTTCGCCCGCCGAGGCCAGATATTCGGCGAAGCCTGGATAGGCTCGCAATACCCGGGCTCGCAGCGCCCGGGCCACGCTGCCGGGGTTGGCCACTTCGATACGGATCAGCTTGTTCAAAGCCTCGTAGTCCAAGGGCAGGCTGAGCCCCTTGTGCCAACGTTTGATTCGTTCCTCGGTCTCCGTGAACTGGGTGTAGCGGGTACCGCGATCCGCGCTTGGCAGGCCGCCCAAAACGTCTTCGATTCGCCGGTTCTGTAGCTCCACTTCTGCCCAAAAGGCGAGTTTTTCACGTTCTTCCGGGTCGTTGTAGTACTTCCAGAGCGTTTGGGCGTCGGGGTTCTTTTTCTTGGCGAGGTAGTAGTCAGCGGCGATCGTGGCTACGGCGTCGTAGTCGGAGACGCCGATCCAGGAGCCATTGGGCATTTGCAGATAGTAGCGGTCCTCGCCGGTAGCAAAGGGATACTCCTGGACCAGCGGAATCCCGCGGTGCCAGAGGGTTGTTTTCACGTACTGCGCCTTGGGGTCAAGCCCCTGGAGCTTCTCGTTTTCCTCGGCGAGGCTGAACACCCCCTCCTTCGTGGCGATGGTCGCCTTGCCGGCCAAGTCGTTCATCACGTCGGCCAGTCCGGAGAGGATCTGACCATAGCCTTCCAACGCCGGACCGGCCAAGGGGATCTCGCCGAGTTGCTCCAGGCCGGTGCCGACGGCTTGAAGCGCCATCAGGCTATTGCGCGCACTGGGGGGCAAATCGGGATTCTTGAGCGTTGTTGCCAACCGGTCGCCGAGGCCCAGCACGGTGCTTACCTGGCCCTTGACCGTGGCGTATTTCTGAAACCCCTTGAAGGCAGGGTGCTCGGTGAGCTTTTTGAGCCCCTTGTCGAACTGCTTGATCTTGGCCAACGGAGTACGGAACAAAAGTCCGGTGGCGCGGACCTTGGCGGCGTAGCTCTGTAAGTCGGCCGTGGCCTGAAAGGCCGCTTCCGCATACTGGCTGTACTGGTCGGCCATCTCCATCAGCTTCCGATGCCGAGCTTGTTCATCCTGAAGGCTGGGATCGGCCTTCAACTGCTCGTAAGCGGATGCCAAGGCCTCGTCGATCGGATTCTGGGCAAAGGCGGCGTTGCCCAGCATGCCGACCAGTAACACATTGCTCGCCAGGGTTGGAAGAAGAAGGTGAGTGAGATGCATCGGAAAGGACCTCTGCAGAGATGATTGGCTGCTGGGGGATTACTTGTGGCGGTTGTCGATCTTCTGAACTATGACATCGGCGAAGTGCTTCGCCAAAGCGAGGCAATCCTCTTTAGTATACGGACTGCGAGGATTCTTGGGAGAGTGTGTGCGGACCATTGCGTAAACGCCTGTATGCACCAAGTGGATCTCGACATGACGGTCGTCGACGATATACAGAATGCGTGTCTTAGCATTGTCGATCCAGTGGCAGTTAATCGCTGTGTTGGCGACCATGCCTTCGAGTTGTTCCCGCTTGTCGCCCGAGTAAGTCTTTCCCTCGGCTGTCCAGGTGTAGAATTGGGGCTCCAGGCCGATGGCAACGGAAACGAATTCCGGCGATCGCTTCTGCGATGGAATGACGAACATGTGTCCATTCCACTCGATCCCCTGCTCGTTGGTGATCGAGAACCACTGCCACCACTGAACGGTTGAACCAGGGTTCGGCGTCTGCTGGGGCACTCCCGTCAACTTGGGGTTCGGTTCCCGGTTGGGGGCCACAAGCTGCTGCCAACCGGCAGGAATGTCCGCCGGGAGAGAGGCCATCAGGTGAGCCCCGAGGACGACCTGCGATCCGCCGAGATGCGTCCCACTGCGGTACGTCGCAAACCTCGCAAGCAGCGCGTCCAACTCCAGCGCTTGCGGATCTTCGCCCGCCGAGGCCAGATATTCG
>CAZLDQ010000204.1:0-10307 GCA_964558295.1 uncultured Planctomycetaceae bacterium
GGACTGGGGGCTATTAGGTTGGGCTTTTCAATCGGGTTGGCTGTGGGGCTTTCACGCGCGGGGCGGGGGGGTGGGCCCGGGGACGTGGAGACGTTCGCGCGAAGACCCCGAACCGGATTGCAGACAACTCTTGGTGGAGAACGACCAGTCATGAACGGACGACGAATCTTGTTGGCGGTGCTTTTTGCGGCGAGTCTCTCATGGCTTGGTTGTGGACGAAATGCGGGGAATTTTCAGCCGCTTCCCCCGGAACCGTCGGAAGTGGTGGTGCCGGCCCCGACGCCTGAGTCGACGCCCGCGCAGAAGGAGGCCGGTCGGAAGCGGTAAGGGGGAGGGACTCTTACTGCGAGAGGGCCTCTTGCGTAGAATGCAGGCTGGTGAGGAGACGTTGTCTGCACAGCTACGCGAGACTGGGTGTTCATGGATCTGCAATTGAGGGACAAGATCGCACTGATTACTGGGGCGTCAAGCGGCATCGGGGGGGCCACCGCCCGGGTGCTGGCGGAGGAGGGAGCCGATGTGGTCGTCGGCTATCACAAGAACCGCGAGGGGGCAGAACGTACGGCCCAGGCCGTGCGTGCGGCGGGGCGCACGGCGTGGATACTGGGGATGGATGTGGCCGATGCCAAGGAGGTAGACGCGGCGATTGAACAACTGCAACAGCAGGTCGAGCAGCTCGATGTCTTGGTGCTCTGTGCAGGGCAGAGCACGGTCACGCCGTTTGCCGAGTTGACGCCGGAAGAATGGGCCTGGATCGTGGGGGTCAATCTCAACGGTCCGTTTCATGTACTCCAGGCGACACGGCCGATGCTCAACGTGGGGGCCTCGGTGGTCACGGTCGCCTCGGTGGCCGGTCAGACGGGCGTGCCGCATCATGCTCACTATGCGGCGGCCAAGGCGGGGCTGATCAACCTCACGAAGAGTGCCGCTCGGGCACTCGCTCCCCGGGTGCGGGTGAACTGTGTGGCTCCCGGGATGACGCTTACCGAGATGGGCCGGCAAACGACCACGGCCCTGCCCCCTGATTACGCGCAAAAAAACCTGCTCACCCACCGGTTTGCCGAGCCGGAAGAGGTCGCCCGGGTGATCGCCTTTGTGGCCAGCCCCGTGGCCGGGTTCATGACCGGAGCCACCATTGATATCAATGGCGGCCGGGTGTTGCGATAAGGGGGAGGTTTGGGGCGTTCTGGAAGAGGGGAGCATATTCGGCTGGCGTTCGGCAACCCCGCTCGATATCATCGGTTCGGCAGGGGCCTGAACCACTGTGAACAGGAGAGATCGACCGGTGACATTCGCGCAGGACGAGGACTTCGAAAGGCCCCCGCTCCCCACGTCTCCCTTCCCGGATGCCGGCCAAACCTTGCCCGAAGACGTTGAAGCGCGCCGGTGGCTGGAAACGGTCTATCAGGGTGACACGATGCGTCAGCTTTCCGTGCGCTCGATCGTCACCGGAATGCTCATTGGCGGAGTGATGTCGATCTCGAATCTCTACGTGGGGCTCAAGACCGGCTGGGGCTTGGGGGTGACGATTACCGCCTGCATTATTGCCTATGCCGTCTTTCGCGCCCTGGAGACGGTCATCCCGCAGTACCGCAAGCGCCCGTTTACGATCCTGGAAAACTACACCATGTCGAGCGCGGCCAGTGCGGCCGGCTACATGGCCTCGGCTGGGCTGGTCTCCGCTTTTCCCGCCTTGTATCTGACGACCGGCCGGATGCTCACCTGGTGGGAGATGATGCTCTGGTTGGCGGCTGTCTCGGTCTTGGGCGTGTTCATGGCCGTACCGCTGAAACGCCAGTTGATCAACATCGACAAGTTGCCCTTCCCCACAGGCATCGCCACGGCCGAGACGCTCAAGAGCATGCACTCGGCCGGCGAGGAGGCGATGCGCAAGGCCAAGTGGCTCCTCGGCTCTGGGGGGATCGGCGCGGTGTTGGCCCTCTGGCGCGACGCCGTGCCGCCGCTAGCCGCCTGGTTGGGACGAACGCTAGGTAGTGCTTCCTTGGGCGAGCGGCTCGGGCAGTTCGCCTTTCCCGGGGAGTTTCCCTTGCTCCCCGGCTGGCACCACTGGCTGGAGCGGCAGACGATCGGTTTTGAAGGCTCGCTGATCATGATCGCCGCCGGCGCGATCATGGGCCTCCGCGTGGGACTCTCGCTCTTAGTGGGCGCCGTCTTCTATTACGGCATCCTTGCCCCGGAGTTGCTTGAACGCGGGATCGTCCAGCCGGGCTACAAGGGAATCGTCTCCTGGACCCTTTGGCCTGCGACGGCGCTGATGGTCACCTCGGGCCTGCTGGCCTTTGCCCTGCGATGGCGCACGGTGCTGCGAGCCTTTGGCGGCATGCTCTCGATGTTCCGACGGTCGAGCAGCCCCGACGATCCGTTGGCCCAAGTCGAGGTGCCTGGCTCGTGGTTTGTCGTGGGGACGGGGGTTTCCGGGGGGGCGTGCGGGGTTCTGGGCCACGGGCTGTTTGGGGTCCAGTGGTGGATGGGGATTGGGGCCGTCTTGCTGACCTTCCTGCTCTCGATCGTAGCCGCCCGGGCGACCGGCGAGACCGACGTGACGCCGATCGGAGCGATGGGGAAGATCACGCAATTGATCTACGGAGTCGTTGCCCCGTCGAGCATGACGACGAATCTGATGACCGCCTCGATCACGGCCGGCGCTGCGTCCCATTCCGCTGATCTGCTGACCGATCTGAAATCAGGCTATCTGTTGGGCGGCAACCCCCGCAAGCAGACGATCTCGCAGTTGTTTGGCGTGTTGGCTGGGACGCTGTTGTGCGTGCCGGTCTATGCGGTGATTGCCCAGCCGGAAAAACTGGGTTCCCGGGAGTTGCCGGCTCCGGCGGCCAAAGTCTGGGCCGGGGTGGCGGAGATGCTGGCCAACGGCTTGGACTCGCTCCCTCCTGGTGCGTTGTATGCCATGATCCTTGGCGGCCTGGTGGGCATCCTCCTCGCGCTGGCTGAACACTTCCTTCCCCCGCGCTATGCACGGTGGATTCCTTCGGCGACCGGCCTGGGCATTGCCGGCGTAATCCCGGCGTTCAACTCGATCTCCATGTTCCTCGGCGCATTGGCCGCTTGGCTTTGGGCCAAGGCCGACGCCCGCAGGGCCGATCAGTACACGATTCCCGCTTCCTCCGGACTAATTGCCGGCGAATCGCTGATGGGCGCGGCAATCATCCTTTGGCTTCAAGCCCCCGGGATGTTTCAGGAGATCTGGCATTATCTGCAGGGGGGATGAAGGTCGATTGGGGACCGTACCCCGTTGAGATTCTCCCGTGGCAACGTATCACTGCTCGACGGTCTTCCTGTCTTCGGTCCGCCCCCAGCCAAGCCAAATCTTCCGCGCCTCGCCACAGGCCAGGAGTGAGAAGACCGCCGGCAGGAATTGGCCGGCGGCCTGAGCGTAGCGATCGACCATTGTCTCCACGAGCACGATCAAGAGCACATTGGCCGCGGCAAACGTCAGCCCGACCCACGCTAAGACTTCCACAGGCAGCCCTGGCGACAGCGTCACAGCCGCATCGGCACGAGGAGTGAGAATCGCTCGCAGGACAAACAGCGACACGGCCAGCAGAAGGCAGGCTTTCAGGACCCGATTTGAGGCAACCAGGGCTCCCAGGCTTTCGCCCAGGTTGTAACGCACAAAACGGAGATAAAGGGCCTTCTTGGCCCAGAGGACCTCGTGCGATAAGCGTGTCAGCATGCGGTTGATCGTCACCGGATCGCGGCCATAGAGCCGGACCGCGGCCGGGTAGGCAATCTGCCAGATGCTGACGTTGTAGTTTTCGGTCCATTGCCGGATGTTGACGTTTCCATCGGCCACGGCACTGGGCATCTGCCGGGCTTCACGCTCGTGGAGAATTTCTTGGGCCAGCGGTCGCAAGGACGCCGGCAGTTCGGCGGCAAGCATGGGGTCCAATAGTTCCGCGGCAATCCCCACGGTGTTGTAGCCGCCGAACGAGACCAGACCAAAATGCCCCACGACGACCAGTCGCAACAGGCAGAAGCCGACCAGCGGCAGCCCCGCGGCGGCCGCCAGACCGGCCGTGTAGCGAAACCAGGCCGTCGATTGTTCCTGCCAGGCCAGGTGGAGCCGTCGCACGATCAGGCCCAGACAGGGGACGAGCGGAACGAGAATCAGGTAGACCGGCCGGACGTGGTATGCGGCGGCGACGCTGAGGACTAGGCCGATCCAGGGGCCTGCCCGGCGTGGAGTGGCCGACACCCAGAGCAGGAAGCTTACGGCGACAATCGCCGCGGTGCGTCCCAAAGAATCGGTCAACAGCATTGTGACGGTCTGGTCATTGACCACCATCCAGACCAGTCCGCTGCTGGCCGCCAGGGCTTGCCAGGGCGAAAAGCCGTAGCGGCGCAAGGCACCGTCGAAGAAGAACACGGCGGCCAGATGGGCCAACAGATGTACCAGCGGCACGAGCCGATAGTCGGGCGATACCAGGGCCACCGCCTTCAACAGGAGTGGATACCCGATCGTGCGGTGGCTACGGAGCATGTCCACCGGGGCAAGGCGACTGGCTTCCCGATAGCTGGCACTGTCAACCAACTCGTGCGCCCCTTGCCACAGGCCGGTGACCGAGGCCAAGAGCAGTACGCCCAGCATTTCGGCCAGCAGCCAGGTTCGGGGGTTTCTTGCCAGTTGCATGTTAAGGGGCTTTGACCTAAACGGAGGGACGGATCTTGTCCAGCCATAACGAAAGCTGGAGCATCGCAAACAACAGATAGCCATGGTCTCGTCGCTGTCGGTCGTGTTCGTCACGCAGCACGGCCACGGCTTGCGGGTTGAGTACGCCCGAGGCTTTGAGCTTCGCGGGACCGAGGTATTCGCCGACCAACTCGCGCCAACTGCCGCTGAGCCAGTGGGAAACGGGCGCGTTGAACCCCGCTTTGCGCCGCCGGAGGATCGGCGGCGGCACAATTTCCCGGGCGGCGTCGCGAAGGATGACCTTTCCCTGGCCGTGGGCCCGTTTGCAGTGGGCGGGAAGCGTGGCACAGAACTCGAAAAGCCGGTGGTCCATGAAGGGGCTACGGATCTCCAGCCCATAGGCCATGCTGGCCCGATCGATCTTCACCATCATGTCGTCGACCAGCCAAGTCTTGTAGTCGACATAGAGCATGCGGTCCAAGGGCCCTAGCGCGGCCGCTTCCCGATAGGCGGCGCGGAACGGCTCGAAGGCCTCGGTGACATGTGGGGCCCAGTCGGGACGCAACAGCGGGCCGAGCTTCTTCGGGTCGCCTAGCATCCGCCACCAGGCATGGGCATCGCACGCATCCAGTTCCGCGCCGGCCAAGAACTGCTTGGCCTTGAACACCAGATTGACCTTGCGCCGGCTGTCGGGAAGCTGGTTGACCAGTCTGCGTAGGGCCACCTTAACGAACCCCGGCCACGGAGCGATGCGACGGTGATACAGGTCGGCCTGGTGGGTCACGTAGCCGGCCAGCAGTTCGTCCCCCCCGTCGCCGGACAGGGCCACGGTTACATGCTGCCGGGCCATCTGGCACAGCGCATGGGTCGGCACGATCGACGTGTCGGCAAACGGTTCGTCGGCCTTAGCGGCAATCTCCAGCAAGAACTCCGGGCTTTCACAACGAGCCAACTCATCGTGATGCACAGTCCCCAGTTGCTGGGCGGCGAGCCGTGCCCAGGGAAGCTCGTTGTAGCTGGCTTCGCTGAAGCCGAGACTGAAACTTCGCACCTCGCCGCACGCGCGACGCATCAGGGCCGTGACGACGCTCGAATCCAGCCCGCCGCTCAATAACACGCCCAGCGGCACATCGCTGATGAGCCGGTCGCAGGTCGCCTGTTGGAGCAGCTCGAGAAACCGCTGCGTGGTGTCGCCCGTACTCGGCTGCGCGGCGAGCGTTGCCCAGCGCTGGGCCATATCCCAGTAGACGCGGATTTGTGGGCGGCTGCCACGGGTCCAACGCAGGCAACTGGCCATCGGCAACCGCTGGATTCCGTCGAGGATCGACTGCGGGCCGACGACATAGCTCAGGGCCAGATATCGGGCCACGGCCTGGGGATTGAGCCGGGCCGGGATCAGACCGCTTGCCAGGACGGTGGTCAGCTCGGAGCCGAACACAATGCCCCCCTCGGGCAGTTCCGCCCAGTAGAGCGGCTTGACCCCAAACCGATCGCGCACCAACAGGAGCGTCTCGCTTGGGCGGTCCCAGAGGGCCAAGGCGAACATGCCGACGATCCGATCGAGCACAGCCTCGCCCCAATGGAGATAGCCGAGCAGGAGGACTTCGGTATCGCAGGTGGTGCGGAACCGGAAACCGGCCGCTTCTAGCTCGCGGCGCAGGGCGGGAAAGTTGTAGATCTCGCCGTTGAAGGAAATGGTTACCCGCCCCGACGGATCGGTCATCGGCTGGGCACCGCCGGCCAGGTCGATCACGCTCAATCGCCGGTGGCCGAGCCCCACACCTCCTTCACAGAGCACCCCTTCGCCATCTGGTCCCCGAAAGCGGAGCGTGTGCGTCATGCGGCGCAGCATGGCTTCGGGGACCTCGCGGTCCCGCTCGTTGAACACCACACCGCAAATGCCACACATGCCAATCCTCAGCGCGTTAGTTGGATTCGTCTCGCTGGCCCACCGCCCACACCGATTGCCCGAAGAGCCGCTGGGTGAGCGGGGTCAACCGCCGGGAAAGCGGCTGCACGTATTTGTCAAACCAAAGGATCTGCCGATTGATTGCCGGATCAGAGAGGTGCTTGGGGCGGAAACATCGGGCGTTGACCCACCAGCCTAGCCCCCCCAGGGGGTTGATGTACCGGAGCGCGAGCACGTGGAACCCGGCCGTCTCCAACTGCCGGCGAAG
Organism: uncultured Planctomycetaceae bacterium; assembly: GCA_964558295.1. GTDB lineage: Bacteria > Planctomycetota > Planctomycetia > Pirellulales > Thermoguttaceae > JBDKTH01. The sequence continues at coordinate 6,847 of CAZLDQ010000204.1, forward strand.
CGCGGCGCGCGTGTAGCGACGAAAATGCCCAGCCATCCGATCCATGGGGCCATAAAGGGCCGGATGAGCGGGGACGACCAGGGCCAGCCGCCCGCCGGGCTGCAAACAGGCATGAAGACTTCGCAGTGCCGCGAGGTCGTCCTCCAGATGCTCCAAAACATTCAGGCAGACCGCGGTCTGATAAGCCTGCTCGCCCACCTGGGCGGCAAACGCCTGATCCGCCAGATTGGCCAACTGGAGCCGGACATTGGCCGGCAAGTCGCTTTGGGCTGTCAAACAGGCCGGATCGAGGTCGACGGCCACCAGTTCCTCGACCAGACCGGCCATCTGGCGGGTATACTGGCCATAGCCGAAGCCTATCTCCAACGCCCGGCCGCCCAGGTGCGGGCGCACCAGGTCCAGGAGCCAGCGATGATAGTTGACCGCTTCGGGCAGCGCGGAACTCATCGTGGCAAAACCGGAAGTGGATTTCGGATTAGGCACGCAGGCGTCTCCTGGGTTCAAGCCAGTTCCTCCGGTCCGTCCGCCGCGCGTGTCGGAACGCTTGCCACGTCGTCCGACTTTGACACGCAGACGACTCGTGGGTGTTTTGGAAACGAGAAGACGCCTTGCGGACTAGCCCGGCGTTGTTCGGCCAAGAAACCCTGTCCCATTACCAACGTAGCGATACCGGCGGCCCCGCCGATCAAAAGACAAACTGCAGCCAGATGAGGCCAGACGGCCACCACCACGGCTAACGGCAGAATCATGGCGAAGCACCCTCCCGCCAGGAGCATGAAGAGCTTGATCGGATTGAAGACCACAATGGCCATGGTCAGGATTTGGGCGGCCCGAAGGGTGTCGCGGAAATACCGGACCTTGCTGGCGCCAACTCGCCGGAAATAGGGGACCGGCCGGAACGCCACGAAATGGTGCGTCAACAGGGCGATGACGGTAATCGTCGTGCTGAAAGAAAACCCTCCGCAGATCACCGGGGCGTAGGTGTCGACCAGCTCACGTCGAAAGACACGCAAGCCGCTGTTGATGTCGGGAATCCGCGTCCCGGTTGTGAATTCGGCAAGCAGTTTGAAGAAGAACCGGGCCAGGGCCTTCATCGGGTGTCCGCGATAGTGCTTCCCTTGCCGGGCCCCGATGAGCATATCCAGCCCACGCTGTTCCAACTCATCGACCATCGACGGCAACTCGTCGATCGGATAGGTGCCGTCGGCATCGGTGGTGGCGATGAGTGGATGATGAGCATGCCGGACACCCGTCATGATGGCGTTGCCGTAGCCGATGTTGCGCGGGTGACGCAAGACCACGGCTCCGGCCTGCTCGGCCTCGAGTGCCGTCTGATCGCTGGAGCCGTCGTCGACGACGATGACCTCGCACTCGCGCTCGGTGGCGGCAAAGACGGCCTTCACCCGCGCGACCGTTTCACCCACGGCACCTGCCTCGTTGTAAGCGGGGATGACGACACTGACGCCGCTCATACGTTTCTTTCCTGGCGAGGATTGAGTTGCGTAGTTGCGATGAGGCCACCGGTTTGGTGGCGTCCGCAGTCCCACTGGATCCGTGGCGGTGGTACCGTTCGAGGTTGGCGAAGCCGGCGGCCGCCAAGAGCTTCTCCCTCTCTCCCTTTCGTCGGACGCGCGTCACCGTCTCCCCAAGCCACCCGCCTCCTGGTGAGCCGGAATGACGATACTGCCTCCACTCATGGGGCATCCCTCGGATGGTGTTCGGCGTGCATTCAAGGAGGGGTATCGATCCCCTCTGTCGGACTCAACGACGCCGGGAGGATTGCGTGCTATAGTGGTCTTTGCGTTGCCAGGTCACGGTCGCCTCGGCTGCCAAAGTCTGACGTACCACTCTGATTCTACCACACAATGAGGGTCCTCCGATGAAGAAGATGCTTCTGCTGCTGGCGGTTTGTTTTGGTTTTACGGCTTTGGCCTGTGCCGACGAGACCATCCCCCCCAAGAACCATCCGGATTCGGCCGCCTGGGAAAACCTGTTTGCCCCGGACTTGTCCAATACGATCCGTCCGGAGGGCGTCTGGTCGGTTACCGATGGCGTGCTCACGGCCAGCGAGGACAAGTGCATCTGGACTGAGAAGCAGTACGAGAACTTCATCGTCGACCTGGAGTTCAAGACGGCCGAAGGAACCAACAGCGGTGTGATTGTCTATTGTAGTGACGTGAATGACTGGATCCCCAATTCTGTGGAAATTCAGATCGCCGATGACTTTTCGCCCAAATGGGCCCAGAGCGAGAAGACCTGGCAGTGTGCGGCCATTTTCGGCCACCTGGCCCCGACCAAGTCGGCCGTGAAGAAGGCGGGCGAGTGGAACCGGATGACGATCACCTGTCAGGGGCCGATGATCTATGTGCTGCTCAACGGCGAGGCGGTCACGACGATGGACATGACCAAGTGGACCTCGGCCACGACGAACCCCGACGGCAGCTCGATTCCCAAGTGGCTCAGCAAGCCGTTTGCCACATTGCCGACCAAGGGGCACATCGGCCTGCAAGGCAAGCACGCCGGCGCGCCGATCTACTTCCGCAACCTGAAGATCAAGTCGCTTGATTAGGCGGCTTGGGACCCCCGCAGCGGAACTCGCAGCGTGACGCGGGTTCCCCGATTGGGGACGCTATCGATTTCCATCTGGCCGCCGAGCAATTCCACCCGCTCGCGAATGCTGAACAGGCCGAAGCTGTTGCTTCGGGCCTGGGTCGGATCGAAGCCCACCCCATGGTCGACGACCTGAAGTTCGATCAGGTCGTCGACTTGGGACAAATGCACGTGGGCCTTCTGGACCTGGGCGTCCTTGGCCACGTTCGTCAACAGTTCGTTGGCGACCTCAAACAGGAACGAACGCAGATCCTCGGAGGCCGGATTGACCGCATGATCGGCTTGGAGTTCGACCGTCAAGTTGAACTTCTCCCCGGCTTGCCGTCCGAGCCATTCGAGCGCCGGTGCCAGCCCTAATTCATGGAGCACGGGGGGACGTAGTTCCACGGTCAGCGAACGGGAGATGCCAATCGCTTGGTCCAGCGAATCCAAGGCCTGACGGACCGCCTCGGGGGAGGACTTGTCGCGAAACCGCTGGATGCTGTACTTCGTCGCCGCCAAGAGCTGCTGGAAGTTCTCGTGGAGCACGTAGGCGATCCGCCGCCGTTCCCGCTGTTCGGCGGCGATCAGCTGATGGGCCAAGGCGCGGAGCTGGTCGCTCCGTTGGGCCAGCGTCTCGTTGGCCGTGGCCAATTCGGCCGTGCGTTCGTCGACTAACTCTTCGAGGTGGTCGCGGTGTTTGCGCAATTCCGCTTCCGCCCGCTTGCGCTCGGTGATGTCAATGAAGCTTGCTCGTACCAGGTGCTGCTCGGCAGCGGGAAAGCGGACCACGCGAACCTCACAGTGTAGCGGATTGCCCTGACGCGGTTGCACGATCCGTTCACAAATCACTTCGGCGCCCGCCAGCGCCT
>CAZLDQ010000205.1:0-10215 GCA_964558295.1 uncultured Planctomycetaceae bacterium
GGCTTGGGGGAAGGGGACGTAGATCGCCGTGCGGTGGCCCAGGCCGTAGTCGAACTCACTCGGGTTCTTCTTCGACGGGCAGACGTTCCAGCACTGGCCGCAGCCGGTGCACTTGTCGATGTCGATATAGCGGGCCCGCTTGCGGATCGTGACCTGGAAGTTGCCGACGTAACCGTCGACGTTCTCGATTTCGGAGAGCGTGTAGAGCTTGATGTTCGGATGCTGGCCCACATCGACCATGCGCGGCGTGAGGATACACTGCGAGCAGTCGAGCGTGGGGAACGTTTCGGAAAGGCCGGCCATCTTGCCGCCGATCGACGGTTCGCGTTCGACAACGATCACCTCGTAGCCGGCATCGGCAATGTCCAGGGCGGCCTGGATTCCCGCCACACCGGCGCCGATGACCAGTGCCCGGCGGGTCACGGGGACGCGGATCGGCTCGAGTGCGTGGTCCTGACGTACCTTGGCCACCGACATGCGGACCAAGTCGATCGCTTTGGCGGTGGCTTTTTCTTTGTCGTGATGGACCCAGGAGCAATGCTCGCGGATGTTGGCCATCTCGACCATGTAGGGGTTGATCCCTTCGCGTTCGGCCGCCTTGCGGAACGTTTTCAGGTGCATGTGGGGCGAGCAGGACGCAACCACCACGGCGTCGAGCCGTTCGCTTTTGATCTTTTCGAGGATCAGCCGCTGGCCGGGCTCGGAGCACATGTACTTGTAGGCCACCGCGCAGTGGACGCCGGGGAGTTGGCCGATCTCGGAGGCCACGCGCTCGACGTCGACGTTGCGCGCGATGTTTTCCCCACACCAGCAGACAAATACGCCGATTCTTGCCATGTTCCGCTACCTTCTCACCACGAAGTGCCGATTGATCCCCAGCGTCTTTTCATCCAACCCGAGGGCCAGACCGACCAGGTCGGACAGGTAGTAGACCACCAGGTCGTGCTGGACGCCGTAGCGTTGGTTGACGGCCGCCTGTTTCATGTCGAGGTTGACATGGCACATCGGGCAGGCCACGACGAGGCAGTTGGCCCCGTGGGCAGCGGCGTTGGTGAGGATCCGATGGGCCAGTTCCAGGACCGTGGCCTCGTTGGACATTGTCATTCCCGCGCCGCAGCACTCGGTCTTGTAGTTCCAGTCAACCGGGGCAGCCCCCAGACCGGTGAGCAGCGTCTCCATCGAGCTGGGCTGTTCACAGTCATCGAATTGGACCGTTTCCGGCGGCCGGGTCAAGAGGCAGCCATAATAGCAGGCCGGTTTGAACTCTTCCAGACGTCGTGTGACCGCTTGGCAAATCCGATCGTAGCCGACCTTCTGGAAGACCTGGATCAGGTTGGCCACCTGGGTCTTTCCCTGAACGTCGAGTTCGACGATCTCGGCCATTTCCTTGCGTGTGGCCGGATTGGTGGTGAGCACCTTGCGGGCCTTGAGCAATTCCATGGAGCACATCGGGCAGGGGGCCAAGAGATCGTCCATCCCTTCCCGTTCGGCGAGAGCCAAGTTGCGTGCGGGCAGGGCGACGGCCAACTTGCGGTTGAGCGAATGCGCGGCCGTGGCGCCGCAGCAGATCCAGTCATCCAGTTCGCGCAGGGTGACCCCCAGTGCGCCGAGACACGCCCGGACCGACATTTCGTAGTCGCCGGACGATCCATGCAGGGCACAGCCTGGATAGTAGCCGATTTCCACGTTGACACTCCTTCAATGCTGTGTGCGATGGTTCGCTCGCACAGGTGGGCGGCGCTGGCCGCTTGCCAGGCCAGGCCGGCGGCGCCCCGATGGGCAAGCATCGGCGCGCCTAACGTTGGGTAGGGGAGATCGGAGGGAGGGTGAAGCCTGCTACCCAACAGGCTTATTCCCTCACTCCGACCTCGTTCCGCAGGGTGAGCCATTCATGCAGCGTTGGAAGATGCGATCGACAATGCCGCGGTCTTTGACTTTTTCTCCCATCAAATGGAGTTTGCCGCGCCGCAGCAGTTGCGGGGCGAGCATGGCGTCTTTCATTAACATTGGAATATTCAAATCGCCGAGGAAGGCTTTGGTCTTGAATTGGCCGATCAACTCCACCTCGGCCAATCGGCCGTTGCGGCGGATGTTGTCCAAAAAGGCCTGTTGGAAAAGGATCGTGCGGCGTTGCTCGGGCGAGGCCACGCCGCACTCGACGGACATCTGCCGCAGGGCATCAAGCACGGCGGCACAGTCGACCGATTTCGGGCAACGGGTGGAGCAGGTCGTGCAGGAGACGCACTGCCAAATGGCGTTGGACCGCATTGCTTTCTCCAACCTCCCCAATTGCACGAGGCGGAGCAGGTGATTGGGGAGCAGGTCCATCCGCTCGGCTACGGGACAACCGGCCGAACACTTGCCGCACTGGTAACAGTCGCGGACCTTCGTATGGGCCAATTCTTCCACCCGCTCGATACTGCTTTCCACCGCCATGCCGTTCACCCTGCTCAGTAGGATGCTAAATCGTTGACAATATGTTCGGCCAAGGCCGCGAGGTTGCCGAATCCCAAATCGTTCAGGTTGCCTTCCGCACTCTCGGGCTGGACGACCAAGGTGGTCACATTGCTGGAAGCTTCCCCCGAGACGGAGACGATCTCCGACTTCGTATCCCGGACCAGACTCCCCGGCAAGCGGCCGACATCTTTGGCAACAAGCACCACGAGTCGGTCGCAGGTCCCCGCCACCTTGAGGACATTGTTGGGGGTGATCTGCGAGTCGCCGACCATCGTTTCGATGGGAAAGAGCCGTTCTACCAGTTTTTGGCGAATCAGCATACCCAGCCCTTCGTCTTTGTGCAACAGCCCTGCAGCGGGCATCAGCCTAACCTTGGTGCCATTGCGATTGACAATATTGATCGTGGCGATGGTGCCGGGGCGGCCCTTGCCTTTCTTGGAAGGCTGCGGATCGGGCGTGTGGAACACGGCCTCGAGGATCTCCGCGATTTCGTTGTCGGCAAATGGCTCAACAGCGTAATAGAAGATCCGGTAGGCACGATAGGCTGCTTCCAAGGGCGAGCCGGCCGTAGCGACCAGGACAATCTTCATCCCCGGAGCGGCGGCGTTGATACGTCCCACCAGGGCTGGCCCCGCGGGGCCGAAGGAGGCCGCGTCCATGATCAACGTCGAGAAGCGGTCGTCCTCCAGCGGCGAAGCGAGATCCTCCCAACGACCGACGGTGCGGACCGTGCATCCCAGCGCCGTGAGCTTGGCTTGCTGGATTTGCGCCGAGGTGGGATCGGCATTGAGCAGGATCACGCGGCGTCGCGTGCAGTTCTTGGTTTCTTCATCAAACCGCGTGGGGCTGACCACTGCGATCCAGCCGTCGCCGCAGAGGTCGTTCCATAACGGCGAGGGCGAATTGCAGAGCGATTCGTTGACGGCGACCACGATCCCGGAGACGGGAGCCGGAATAACTACCGGCGTTTGCTCAGGACCGGTCAAGGCGGCTAAAGGGAGTCCTTGGTAGACGACTTCGCCCAGTTTGGGGAGCTGAACCGCTTGCAGGTTGGCGCCTTGGGATTTGGTAATCGTGGCACCGACGCGGGCTGTGCCGTCCTCGCCCGGCTGGACCCAGGCGTTCTGCCAGAAGTAGAAGCCTTCGGAGGCCGGCACCCAGGGCTCCGCATGGCCTGAAGCGCCATGGGCTGCGCCGTCGGGACGGAGATGTTTCTGCACGACTTGGGAGATTTCTTCCGGCGTAAAGGGCTTGGTTACGTAGCCTGCCGCTCCGAGACGAATGGCCGCAATTGCATTGGGGACGCTCGGATAACCGGTCATGAGGATCACAGGAACGTTGGGCTTCTTCGCTCGCAACGATTCGAGGAATTCGATGCCGCTCATGGTGGGCATCTTGATATCCAAGAGAATCGCGGCATAATCTTTCTCTTCGGCCAGGCTCAACCCCTCGCGGGCATCGCTGGTCTTTTCGACTTCAAACCCTTGTCGCGTGAAGATCCGGCGGCACCCCTCGCAGATCGCCTCTTCGTCATCTACGACCAGCAGTTTCTGATCCTCGACCATGACCGGACTCCTTGGCTAGAGTGTTGTGGTGGCCTTGAGTTGACGTCAGAAACCAAAAGCAAGTAGTGTGCCAAAGCGGAATGACGCGATCAGGAGCCAACGCTCAATTCGGCCGTTTTTTCGCGGAAATGACCGGATATTCCCGCGATTTCCGCTCGGCCATTCTGCGTGGGGTACGTCGCCGGTGAACCAGTTTTTTTCTTGGGAGGGGGATTTGTCCCGTTTTGGGACCAGTTTTGTGTATGGGGGCGTCATACACTGTATAGGAACAAGCGGATTTTGGTGTATAGTCGAACGATAACACGGGCCAAAGGGCTCGCCACGCCCGCGTAGCGCCGGGGCTTGCCTCGCGTTTGGCGGTTATGGCGTCAGGGGCCGAATACGGTGTTCAGTCAGCGTGGGGCCAAGCCCCGGTCGCTACGCATTACTCTCCACTCGCTACGTCTCTTCCGGGGAGAGGCCGTATTTGCGGATCAGGGCGTGGAGGTTGGTGCGCTGGATGCCGATTTCTTCGGCGGCCTTGCTGACGTTACCGTTGTGGCGCTGAAGGGTTTCGGTGAGGAATCGCCGCTCAAGATTCTCTACGGCCGCATCGCGGACCTGCTGCTTGAGTCTCTTAAAGTCCTCCCAACTGCGGGGAAGCTGGCTTACCGCGCCCGTTGGGGGAGCCTGGCGAATCTCCGTGGGGAGGTGACGCAATTCGATCCGGTCGCTGTCGCAAAGGATGGCCATGCGTTCGACGATGTTCCGCAGCTCGCGGACATTGCCCGGCCAGGAGTAGCTCTCCATCTGAGCCATGGCTTCGGGGGAAAACCCTTTGACCTCAACCTCCAGCTTGCGGCAAAACCGTTCCAGGAAAGTCATGGCCAGAAGGGGCGTGTCCCCTTTGCGGTCGCGGAGTGGGGGTAAGAAGATCGGCACGACGTTGAGTCGGTAGTAAAGGTCTTCGCGAAAATTCCCCTCCTTGACCATCTCGCTCAGATCTCGATTGGTGGCTGCGATCAGGCGGATATCGATTTCCCGTTCAGTGGTGTCGCCCACTTTTTTTACGTGCTTGGTTTCCAACACGCGGAGCAACTTTCCCTGGGTCTCCATGCTCAGATTGGCGACCTCGTCGAGGAAGAGGGTCCCCTTTTGGGCGGCTTCGAAGAGGCCTTGCTTGGTGGCGATTGCCCCGGAGAATGAGCCTTTGACATGCCCAAACAGCTCGCTTTCCAGGAGGGTGGGGGCCAGGGCGCTGCAATCGCAGGCCAGCAGAGGGGCTTCTTTGCGCCGGCTGAGTCGATGGATCGCGCGCACAACCATCTCCTTTCCGGTGCCGCTTTCGCCGGTGATCAGCACGGTGCCGTCGGTTGGGGCCACGCGTTTGATGAGCGAGAAGACATGTTCCATCGAGCGGCTCTCGCCGATAATCCCCTCGAAACCGCGGTTGAGTTCCAACTCCTTGCGCAACAGAAGGTTCTCGCTGACCAGCGCCGACCGCTCCGAGACCTTCTTGAGGACCATTTTGAGCTGGTCAGGGGAGAAGGGCTTGCTGACGTAATCGGCCGCGCCCTGTTTCATGGCCTCAACGGCCGATTCAACGGTGGAATGGCCGGTGATAATGATGACTTCGGAAGAGACGCCCGAGGTTTTGATCTGAGCCAGCACTTCCATACCGGTCATGCCGGGCATCATCAGGTCGAGAAAGATCACGTCGAACGCGCCGGACAAGGCGGCCTTGAGCCCAAGCTGGGGGTCTTGAAAGACCTCGACCTCGTGCCCCTCCGGCTGGAGGATTCGCCGGCAACTCAGGCCGACTACCGGTTCGTCGTCAATCACCAGGATTCGTTGCTGCATCGGCTTTCTCAATCGGCCCCTTTCCCATGGCCGGCAGGGTCACGGTAAATGTCGTTCCATGACCTTCTTCGCTTTCAAACTCCAGCGTGCCGCCGTGTTGCTGGACAATCCCATACGTTACGCTTAACCCGAGGCCCGTCCCCTTGCCGACCGGTTTGGTTGTGAAAAACGGCTCGAACACCTGATCCTGGTGTTCTTTCTTGATGCCGCAACCGGTGTCGGTCAGCTTGACCAAGACGCGGTCTTCCTGAGGGATGGTGCGGATCGTGAGTGTACCACCCGTGGGCATGGCTTCACAGGCGTTTAGCGAAAGATTCAACATGACCTGCTGAAGCTGGTTCATGTCTCCCTCGACTTCCGGCAGGTCGTTGGCCAGTTGTTCGTCGATCAAGATCCGGTCAAAGAGCTTCTGATTACGGATCAGACGAATGGTACGTTGGATGACATCGTTGATGTTGAGGGCCTCTTTGACGACGGCCCGTTCGCGGGCGAAGTCGAGGAGCCCTTTGACGATCTCGGCGGCGCGGGTCGTTTCGCGGATGATCAGGTCTAGGTCTTCCTGGTCCTGTTGGTCCATATTGTCCTTTTCTCGCAGCAGATGCGCAAAGGTCAACACGCCGGTCAGGGGGTTGTTGATTTCATGGGCCACGCCGGCGGCCAGGCGGCCGAGCGAGGCCAGTTTTTCGCTGCGGGTAATCTGTTGGCGGGTAACCGTTTTGAGACGTTGCTCGCGTTCGGCCAGGGCATCGGCCATCTGGTCAATGGCCTGGCAAAGGACGCCGATTTCGCCAGGGGGGCGAATGCCGACCCGGGCAGCCGCATCGCCGCTCACCACGCGCTGGGCCATGGCGATAATCCGCCCCACCGGACGAAGAACCAGTTCCATCATAAAGAAGACCAACAGCAGGCTGGCCAGCGTGGCCACAAGGACCATCGCCAAAACGACGGCGGTTACCGTGTTTTGTTTTTGGAGGAAGGGGGCCTGGAGGAGGCCCACGTAGAGGGCGCCGATAATCTTGTCGTCGGGGTCGCGGATTGGGCCATACGCCGTGATGTACCAGTCGTCAAGCACCAGGGCGGGCGCCGCCCAGACCTCGCCCCGAACGAGGACTTTGTCGTAGACCTCCTTGCTTAGCCGGGTTCCCACGGCTCGAGTGCCGTCGCGATGGGTAACGTTTGTGGCGATTCGCAGGTCGCCTTGAAAGAGGGTCACGTTGCCGATCGGCTCGCCCTGGTAGAGGTGGGAGGGGAAGACTTCGTCCTTGATCGCATCGACGATTTCAAAACGGCGGTTGAGAAGATTCCCCCCGTAGAGAAGGCCCAGGCACTCCCCTTGGTCATCGAACAGCGGCACGGCAGCCGCGGCGACCATCCCGGTATGGCGCGATCGATCGCTGGTGGGTCGCGCTGCAGGAGTGGGTAACAAGTCGAAGCTAGCCCGCGCGGCTAAGCTGTTCCCTTCCACCTTCAGTTCCTCGGCCGACACAAGGAGGGTTCCCATGGTCGGCTCTTTTTTCTGCAAGGTTTTCACGATGAGGGAGTTTGGAGGAGAGGGATTGCCCGATGGCTGGGTGCCGCAAGCCCGGAGCATCACCTGCCCCTGTGAATCGACGAGGGAGAGAATGTCGAGCCGGCTGGTCTTTTGCAGTTGCCGGAGGATCGTCCTCAGCTCGGTCTGGTTATGCTCAGCCAGAGCAGCGGCGAGAGCCCGGCCTTGCGCGGCGGCCAGAAGGAACGTGGCGATGTTGTGAATATGTCCATCATACATCGCCTGCGCCGAATTGAGGTCCAAACGGACGCGGGTTTGGACTTCGTCGAGCCAGACACGCTGCAAATACTCGACGGCAACCAACGAGAGAAGCGAGTTGGCCACGAGGATCACGGCGATTGAAGCCATGGTCAACTTGAGCCGAATGGTCATAGGCGGAAGCTCTCTCTCGTCGTTGGCGGCGTGCCCGGTTCGCTAGCAGCCGCATCATACAGTGTATGCTACGATCATACACCGAACCCTCCCCCGGTACAATGCTTCACGATTTGGCGAACGGTGGCGGGGCGGGGCGTCGGATTTGCGGGCGAGGCGAGAATTTGCCGAGAAATGGCGGTCTTTGTGTGACTCAAGCTGTCGGCGATGGTTTCCGTCGCTCCGTCGAGGGTGTCAGCCAGAACCGTAGTGGAGTGGGGGGCTGGGAGTCTGGCATGATTGTTGCATTCATCAGCCGCCGAGTCATGCCCGGCGTGTAAAGGAGGGGGCGGGGTCTTTTTTTCTCCCGGCCCCTAGGCGAATCCGGCTTCATGGGAGATCCTTTTAGAAACAAGGCCCCGCTTCCTTTTTCCTCCTGCCCCCGGTTCACACGCGGCTGAATTTCAGGAGACATGCAGTGATCGCACCCGATGTTGATGCAATTCTCCAGCAGTACCCTCATGCAAAGCGAGACTCCCTGATTCCGATTCTTCAGGAAGTGCAGGATCGGCTGGGCTACCTGTCCCGTGAGGCCGTTTCGCAGATCAGTTCGCATCTGCATTTACCGGCCGCGAAGATCTACGGGGTAGCGACGTTCTACAATCAGTTTCGTTTTCAGCCCCAGGGTCGTTTTCACATCCAGGTTTGCCGCGGCACGGCCTGCCATGTGAAGGGGTCAGCGGCGATCCTGGACGCGATCAAGCGGGAACTGAAGATCGAACCTGGGCAAACCACCCGCGATGGCATGTTCAGCTTGGAAGTCGTAGCCTGCATCGGCGCCTGCGGCTTGGCTCCGGTGATTTGCGTCAACGGCGAGTTCCATGCCAGCATGACGACCAAGAAAGTCAGCAAGATTCTCGACCTCTATCGCAGAAAGGCGGCCGATGATGACGGCAGCAAAGAAGTCTGAGCAACCGGACGCCGCCGGCGCCAGCTCTACGGTGGCCTATTCAACCTATCCGGAACTCCTCTCCTGGATCCTCGAAACGGATGACAGCCAGGATTCGGCCCAGCGTCAGCAGCGTCTGGCCGAGTTGCGTCGTGAGAGCCTCGTGCACCCGGTGATTTACGTGGGGGCCGGCACCTGCGGTCTGGGCGCCGGCGCTCAGGCGACGCTGGACGCGATCCGGGCGTATCTCGACGCGCACGAGATCAAGGCCGACGTGATCAAGGTCGGCTGCATCGGTTTCTGTGCCGTTGAGCCGCTGGTCGATGTTCAGCTCCCCGGCCGGACCCGGCTTTGCTTCAAGCAGGTGACAGCTGACAACGTACATTTGCTGTTGGATGCCGTGTTTGCCGGCGAGGTGCTTGACGATCTCGTTCTGGCCCAGCATCGCAGCCAGACGCTTGAGCCGTGGGCCGACGTGATCTATTTGGACGAGCATCCGTTTTTCGCTCCCCAAACCCGTTGGGTCCTGGCCAACTGCGGGATCATCGACCCGTCGCAGATCGACGAATACATTGCCCACGGCGGTTACAAGGCGCTGGCCAAGATGCTTCGCGAGATGACGCCCGACCAGGTCTGTGATGTGGTCGAGGCGAGCGGGTTGCGGGGCCGTGGCGGGGGCGGTTTCCCGACGGGAAAGAAATGGAAGTTCGCCCGCCAGACGCCCGGCGGCCAGAAGTACCTGGTCTGCAACGCAGACGAGGGGGACCCCGGCGCGTTCATGGATCGGGCCGTGATCGAAGGCGATCCGCACCGGCTGGTGGAAGGCATGGCCATTGCCGCCTACGCAATCGGCGCTTCGAAAGCGTATGTCTACATCCGGGCGGAATACCCCTTGGCCATCAAGCGGCTCAAGGCGGCGATTGCCCAGGCCGAGGCGAACAATCTTCTCGGTAAGAATATTTTGGGGAGCGACTTCAGCCTCGAAATCGTGATCAAGATGGGGGCCGGAGCGTTCGTCTGCGGCGAAGAGACGGCGTTGATTCACAGCATCGAAGGGCGGCGTGGCATGCCGCGTCCGCGTCCGCCGTTCCCAGCCGTCAGCGGTCTGTTTGGCAAGCCGACGATCATCAACAACGTTGAGACGTTGGCTAACGTGGCGGGGGTCATTGCCAACGGTGCCGAGTGGTTTAGTGCCGTGGGAACGAAGAGCAGCAAGGGGACGAAGGTCTTCGCGCTGTCCGGCAAGGTGCAACGCACCGGGCTGGTCGAAGTGGCCATGGGGACCAAGATGCGTCAGATCGTCTTCGACATCGGCGGCGGCATCCCGAATGGCAAGCAGTATAAGGCCGTGCAAATCGGCGGTCCCTCGGGGGGCTGCATTCCCGAGCAGCATCTGGATATCGACATCGATTACGAGTCGCTGAAGACGGTCGGGGCGATGATGGGGTCCGGCGGTCTGGTCGTGATGGACGAAAACACGTGCATGGTTGACGTGGCGAAGTTCT
>CAZLDQ010000206.1:0-9144 GCA_964558295.1 uncultured Planctomycetaceae bacterium
TAGACCGCTTCCCCCAGGCCGGCCAACCATCCTGCACCCGGTCGATCGGGGACCAGCGCCCCGCCGAGCCCCACGACCCGGAGCACCAGCCCCGTGCCCGCCACCCACTGAAGCACCTGCACGGCTAAGATCGCCGCCGGCGTCTCGACGCCCAGGCATCCGTAGGCCGCCGCCAAAAGCACCGGGTAAAACGGAGCCTGCTGCGAAGTGGGCCCTTCAGTCCCCAGGAATTCGATGGAAAACCCCCGGCCGGCCAACAGGTTCTCGGCAATGCGTCCATGCTCGTACGATAACCGTTCGGTCGACGTGCTCATCGTCAGGGCTAGCACCAGCCAGACCCTCAGCGCCAGGGCCGTTCCGGCCAGCACGCCAAGCCCAACCATTTTCCGTGACCTGTCCATGGCGGCCGGATTGTACGCCAAACCCCCGTCCAGGGGCAAGAGAGAGTGGAATCCACCATCCCCCAAACTGCCCTGGTCGCCGAGACCGTCTTGCGTTACCTTACACCACGGTCGCGGGAGCCCATCATGCGGAGCCTATTGAAATTCGTGCTGTTTGTCGCCGTCTTGGCCATCGGCGGGTATTTCGTGCGCCAGGAGGGCCTCCAAGGGCTGAAGGAGCGGCTGTTTCCACCGCAAGCCCCCCAATCCAATGGAACCTCCGCGGTGCCGGGCGTCCCCGCGCAGCCGCCGGTTCCCGATCAGCTCAATGCGATCCGCCTCGCCACATTCAACATCAGCCCACTGGACGACCAGAAGCTGGCCAAGCCGTTTGCCGCCATGCGTCTGGCCCAGATCCTCCAGCAATTCGACGTGGTGGCCCTCCAAGACATCCAGGCTCCCAACCAAAGCACGCTGGTGCGGCTCGTCGAACAGATCAACACGATGGGCCGCCATTACGATTACGTGCTGCCGCCCCAGGTGGGCCGCGACCCGGTCACGCAATACAGCGCGTTCATCTTCGATCGGGCGACCATCGAAGTCGACCGGCGCACGGTCTACAACGTGGACGATCCTAGCCGACAGTTACGGCGACGCCCGTTGGTGGCTTCCTTCCGGGCACGCGGAGTCGATCCCAGCCAAGCCTTCACCTTCACGCTGATCAACGTTCACGTGAGCCAAGAGCAGGTCAGTACGGAGTTGGACCTGTTGGACGACGTCTACCGGGCCGTACGTGACGACGGGCGGGAGGAGGATGACATTATTCTTCTGGGCGATCTGGAGACCGACGACCGGCACCTGGGCCAATTGGGACAGGTCCCCTATCTCACCTGTTCGGTGTTTCTCGCCCCCAGCACCGTTCAAGCCCGGCTGGCCGACAACGTGGTGTTCAACCGCCGCGCCACCGTCGAATTCACCGGCCGTTCCGGCGTGTTGGACCTCATGCGTCAGTTCAATCTCGGAACGCGCGAGGTCGTCGAGTTAGCCTACCACTTCCCGGTCTGGGCCGAATTCAGCATCTACGAAGGGGGCCAGGCCGGCCACGTCGCCGCCACGCCACGCGACCTCATCCGTTGAGGATCTCGTCATGCCGCTCACTTCGCGCTTTACCGACGCTTTGGTCTACGCCGCCCAGTTGCATGCCACGCAGACGCGCAAAGCCTCCGGCGTCCCCTACGTTTCCCATCTGCTCCGCGTCTGTGGGATTGCCTTGGAGTTCGGCGCCGACGAAGACGAAGCAATCGCCGCACTTTTGCACGATGCCATTGAAGACCAGGGGGGCCAAGCCACCCGCGAAGAAATCCGCCGGCGATTCGGCGACCGGGTCACGGAAATCGTCGACGGTTGCACCGACACCGATCAGACGCCCAAACCTCCGTGGCGTCAACGCAAAGAGGCCTACCTGGCCCATCTCCACGAAGCGACGCCCTCGGTCCGGCTCATCTCCGCCTGCGACAAGCTCGACAACGTCCGCTCGCTTCTGTTGAGCTACCGCGACCAGGGCGAACAGATCTGGCAACGTTTCTCGGGCGGCCGCGACGGCACCCTCTGGTACTACCGCCGCATCGTCGCCGTTCTCCAGAGCTTCGGCCCCCACCCGCTCGTCGACGAGCTCCACCGCGCCGTCACCCAATTCGAAACCCTCGCGTGCGGTACGAAGGCCGAATGACGAAGCACGAAGGGCCCAAGTCTTTCGGACGTCGTCCTTCGGACATGCCTTCGTTTTTCTGATTTCGTCCTTCGTTTTTCCTTCCCCGGGGTGTGTCCAAAAACGCTTCTTGAAAATCCCCCACCGCCCACGCTAAGCTGCGGATCATGTGAAGGGTATCAAGCAGAGCTTGGTACCTCAGGCCCGTAGGCCTGGGGGCCAGGTATCCTAAGGGCCCGTTACCGGAGATGGCTCCGGGGACGGGCCCTTTTTTTTTCCAACAGGGGAAGAACATGATTGCGCCGGAACTAGTGGAACAGATCAAGCGATTGCTGGCCGAAGGCCATTTGAGCCAGCGGGCCATCGCCCGATTGACGGGCGTCAGCCGAGGGAGTGTCAATGCGATTGCCCAGGGGAAACGCCACGAGCCTCGCCCCAGAAGGCACGAGGAACTGCTTCCCCAGGCACCCAGCGGGCCGCCGCAACGATGTCCGACCTGCGGCGGCCTGGTCTACATGCCCTGCGTGTTGTGCTACGTCCGGAGCTCCTTGGCCCAAAACCCCTCCCCGCGACGCCCGGAGGGGCCTGCCGAACCGATGCAGATCGCCCTGACCGACGAACACCGGACGCGCTATCTCCCCTTTTACACCCGCCGGGCTCAGCGTCTCGCGTCAAAGCCCTTGGCCTCTCTTTCGCCTACTGGAGGAACGCTCGGATGAAGTGTGACGATCAACGCCTGCTCATGCCCTATGCGGAGGTTCGCCAGGAGATCCAAGACGCCGATCTCCTCCTCTTCCGCCGCCGCGACCTGATCGCGATTGCCGGCCGCGGACTCCACTGCCACGCGGCCAAAGCCGCCTGGTGGGGAGACGACCTGTTTTGTCTGGAGACGCGTGCCTTTTCCGGTGCGCGGGCCGTGCGGCTCTCCAGCCAGGTTCAGCGGAATCCTGGTCGGATCGACGTCTACGAGGTCAACCCCGACAACCGTTGGCCCGAGTACGATCGCCAAGGCGCCGTGCGGTTCATGCGACGCCTCGCCGGCTGCGACTACGGCTACCGCGGACTGTTCACCGCCGCCATGCTCCATTTGCCCGTCGTGCGATGGTTCACTTGTCCTGATCTCGACGACAAGGCCGTTGATCGTCGTCCGCCGTTTTGCAGCCATGCGTGTGCCATGGCCGACCGGATCGGCGGCGGCGTCGATCCGGTCCACCTGTTGGCCGACCGGCTCACCGAGCCGGCCGACTTGGCCCGGAGCCCGTTTTACCGCTACCGCTTCACCCTTTTGCCCTAAAACCCCCGTTTCCCTTGTCCATCTTCAATGAAGGAGGGACAAACCATGCGTCTGCTCTTCTGTCTCCTGACCGTCACGACCGGTCTTTTGACCGTCCCGGTCAGCGCCCAATGTCCCGGCGGGACTTGCTCGCTGGCCCCCTCGGCGCCTGCCGCCGTGGTGCGTGTCGTCCATGCCACGGGAAACGAACAGTGGTATGGGACAGGAACGCTGGTCCACAAAGACGACCGGCAAGGCATCATCCTCACCTGTGCCCACCTGTTTCGCGAAAAGACCGGCCACGTCTCGGTTGTGTTCCCCGACGGGACCCGTTATCGGGCCAAAGTGCTGGCCATCGATCCGCTCTGGGACCTCGCGGCCCTGCAAATCGCCGCCCCCTCTGCGGCGCCGGTGGCCATTGCCGCCGATCCCCCTCGCCCCGGCGACCTCTTGCGAAGCTGCGGCTACGGTCCCGACGGCCGTTACCGCTCGCAGCAGGGCGAAATGCTCGGTTACGTGCGTCCCACCTCCAACCAGACCTACGAGACGCTACAACTCTCCGGCGCGGCACGCGACGGCGACTCGGGCGGACCGGTTTTCAACCTCCGCGGCGAATTGGCCGCCGTCCTTTGGGGCACCGATGGGCGGACCATCGGCGCCACCTACTGCGGCCGCGTGCGAAAATTCCTCGCCTCGGTCCTCGACCGCGTTCTCCCGGATACCTCACCCGCCAACCAAGTCGCCCGCACGCCCGAGACTCCCCAATCCCCCTCCGACCCCGAACGCATGCCGCTTCTCCGCGGGCACCTCGACCAGCTTCGCGAACAAGTGGAAAACCTCTCCCGCCTGATGACCGGCCTGAAAGACCGCATCGCCAAGGCGGAAGCGACCGTCGACGACAGCAACTTGCGCTCGATCGTGCGGGAGGTGGCCGGCGGAATCGCCGTCGATCACGCCCCCGACCTCTTGGAACGTATCTTGCCAACCCTTCTGACCGCCCTCGGATGGACCGGTCCTCCGTCCCTTGCCATGGTCCTCGGCCTGCGTCTGGGCGCACGGATCCTCCGCCGACGGCTCAAAAAGCGATTGCAATCCTCCGGAGGGCTCCTGAACGTCGTGGCCCCTCGCCGTGAGGAAACCGACGACCACGCCGAACAACCGGGCGAACAAGAACAACCCGCCTCCGAAGCGTCCCGCCGCCCGTTGGCCCGCGTCAAGCGTCGCGGGCGCCGGGTGGCATCCGCCGTCCGATCTACTGTCAAAAGGAGAAGCCGATGAGTGTGGAAGAATGGGGAATCGTAATGGGCGTGGTCACCTCGGCCCTGTTGGCCTTGGCCCCCTGGATGTTCATGGTCCACGCGAAACTGGCCGTGCTGGCCACCAAGCTCGCCAGCCTGGAATCCAAGGTCGACAAACTGATCGTCGACAACGAGCATCGTGGGCCGATATGTGCGTTGCACGAAGCCCGCCTCGACGCGCACGAGATCCAACTCGAACACATCGCCGACCGACTCCATGACGTCCCCTAACCCGCTTCCACCACAACCAACCCATCCCAACCATGCACATCCGCGATCGAATCACCGAACTGCGTCGCGTCAAGGCGAGCCAACTCCGGCCCCACCCGAAGAACTGGCGTGTTCATCCGCCACGTCAGCAAGACATCTTGCGTGGCGTGCTGGCCGAGATCGGCTACGCCGACGCGTTGCTGGCCCGCCAGCTTCCCGATGGCTCATTGGAGTTGATCGACGGCCATCTGCGGGCGGAGACCACGCCCGACATGGAGGTCCCCGTCTTGATCGTCGACCTTGACGACCAGGAGACGGCCAAACTGTTGGCCCTCCACGACCCGTTGACCAGCCTGGCCACTGCCGAGCGTCCGGTCCTGGTCGAGCTGCTGGGCGATGTGACGACCGAGAACGGAGCGGTCCAATCCCTGTTGGACGATCTCCTCGAACCGGCCGATGTCGCATCCGACGTCTCCTTCGACGCCTCTTCGCCGGAAATCCCGATCCCCGACACCTTTCAAGTCGTTGTCGAATGTTCCGACGAAGCCGAGCAGCGAACCCTTTTCGAGCGATTGTCGGCCGAGGGCTATCGCTGCCGGCTGTTGAATCTCTAGACAGCGGAAAGCGAAACGAAGCATACCATGGATTGAAAACCGCACACGGCCAAACGTGACGAGCAGGACGAATGACGGAATTCACATGACAAAGGAATGCCCCAAGGACCAAGCCCGAATAACGATCGCACCGTATCCGTCATTTGTGCTTCGTCCTTCCTTCGTCATTTGGATTTCGTCATGGGTCCTTCTCCCCCTTCATCCTTCTGCCTTTCCCCAAGGAGCCCCGCCATGCCGACCCTCGATGTCACCGTCAGTTGTCCGATCTACGATTCGTTCCGTGTGCAGCAGGTCGCGGGCATGTTCGATGTGCCGGTCCAGGAGCGGGCGACGGAACGGTTCCGGGTCGAGGTCCCCGAGCTGGGCGAGGCGTGGCGAATCGGCCTGATCGTCGGCCCCTCGGGAAGCGGCAAAAGCACGCTCGCCCGGCGGCTGTTCGGCGACCGACTGCTCCGCGCGCACCAGTGGCCGTCGGATCGGGCGGTCATCGACTGCCTCGGCGACCGGCCGATCAAAGACATCATCAGCCTCTTCACGGCCGTGGGGTTCGGCTCGCCGCCCAGTTGGATCAAGCCCTATCAGGTGCTCTCCACCGGCGAACAATTCCGCTGCGACCTGGCCCGCGCGTTGGCTACGGCGGAAGCAACCGGGCAGGCCTCGGGGCTCTCCGATTCCCGTTCCCTCCCGCTGGTCGCCTTTGACGAGTTCACCAGCGTCGTCGATCGCAAGGTCGCCCGAGTGACCTCGGCGGCGATTGCCAAAGGGATTCGCCGGGGAACGATCGGCGGTCGGTTCGTGGCCGTCACTTGCCATTACGACGTAACCGAGTGGCTTCAGCCGGATTGGGTGATCGACATGGCCACCTCCGAGTTCAGTTGGAGGCATCTTCCACGACCGCCGATCCAGCTTCAGCTCGTTCGTTGCCACCGTCGTGCGTGGTCCCTGTTTGCGCGTCATCACTATCTGAGCAGTTCACTCGTCCCCACGGCCCGATGTTTCCTTGCCCTCTGGGACGAGATCCCCGTCGCGTTTTGTGCCACCGTCTCCCTGATCGGCCACAAAGGGCGCTGGCGCATCACCCGGTTGGTCACGCTCCCCGACTACCAGGGACTCGGCATCGGGATGAGCCTGCTCGAGAGCGTGGCCGAGTTGCACCGGCAAGAAGGCCATCGGGTCAACGTGACAGCCAGCCACCCGGCCATGATCGCCCATTGCCGCCGTTCGCCCAAGTGGCGCACCGTGGACGTCAAGAAAACCGGCTCCGCGCGCGTCGTGGGATTCGTCAAGAATTATCGCAGTTCGCTTGGCCGGGCCGTGGTCTCGTTCGAATACCTCGGCCTCGCCTCCGCCCCCTAAATACGTTGCACCAACCAAACCCTGTCCGTGCAAGTGTCGTCCGTCAAAACCGTATCCTCGGCCCCGAGGCCCCCTGCATGGCTAAGACAAGACACCGCCAACTCGACCAGATCCAAAAAAAACACATCCTCGCCATTGTGAGCATTGGCGGAAGTCGGCAATTTGCCGCCCAGTATGTGGGCTGTACCCTCGAAACCATCCGCCGCGAACTCCGACGGGATGTCGCGTTTGCCGCGGCGCTCCGCCAGACTGAGTGTCAGACGATTCTCAGCGACCTGAAAAATCTCCAGATCGCCGCACGACAGGAAAGGCACTGGCGCGCCGCCGTCTGGTCGCTGGAACGGAGACACCCCCAGGAGTTTGCCCCCCGTCCCCCGGACACCCTCACCAACGACCAGTTGCGAGATCTGTTGAAACAAATCGTCCAAATTCTCATCGAAGCCATCCCTGTTCCCAGCATCCGCAAAAACGTCGTCAAACGTCTGGCCCTCTTGCTCAAAACTCTGGGCCGCCCCGTGTCGAACAAATGGCACGCGCAACCGGAAAGACTGACCAGAAAGTAGTGCCATGAAAAAGCGTCCTATCCGACCGCTGCTCCAGGGCAATCCGCAACGCGAAGACGCCGCGAACCTCGCGGAAGGTCTTTACGACACCTTGGCACGCGACCACGGCCGCGACCGGCGTCTCCATGCCCCGCGCGGCGAATCGAACCGGTTTCTCGCCTGGGCCCACACGTACCTGCCGGCCCACTTCACACGTCCTCCCTCGCTGATGCACAACTGGCTCGGCTTCGAGTTGAACCGTCTCCAAGAGCACCGCGGCAGCAAACTCAACGTCCTCGGTCCCCGGGGGAGCGCCAAATCGACGATTGCCACCCTCGCCTATCCGCTGTGGCTGGCCGTCCAACAACTCGAACCCTATATCTGGCTGGTCTCCGACACCCGGCACCAGGCCTATGCCCATCTGGAAAACCTGAAAGCCGAACTCGTCGGCAATCCGACGCTGCAAGCCGACTACCCCGACGCCACGGGCCCCGGGCCGGTCTGGCGTGCGGGCGCGATCGTGCTGCGCAACGGCGTGACGATCGAAGCCTTTGGCACGGGGCAGCGTCTGCGCGGCCGGCGCCACCAGGCCCATCGTCCCACGCTGATCATCTGCGACGATCTTCAGAACGACAGCCACATGCAGTCCCCCCTGGCCCGCGACCATTCGTCCACCTGGTTCCACGGCACGCTCCTGAAGGCCGGCACCAGCCGCACCAATCTGGTCAACCTGGCCACGGCCCTGCACCGCGACGCTTTGGCCATGCGCTTGCACGAAACGCCCGGTTGGCGATCGAAAATCTTCCGTGCCATCCACCGATGGCCGGAAAACATGAGCCTTTGGGAACAATGGGAGCTTGTCTATACCGACCTGACCAACCCCCACTATCGCGACGACGCCCGCCGCTTCTACGACGAGCACCGCGCCGAGATGGATGCCGGCGCCGTGGTCCTCTGGCCGGAAGAGGAGGATCTCTATACGCTCATGTGCATGCGCGCGGAAAGCGGCCGCGCGGCGTTTGAACGCGAGAAGCAAAACTCGCCGATCAATCCCGATCTGTGCGAGTGGCCCGAGACCTACTTTGACGAGTCGATCTGGTTCGACGCCTGGCCGGCCCATCCCCAACTCAAAATCCTGGCCCTCGACCCGAGCAAGGGGAGCGACGCCCGGCGCGGCGACTACTCGGCCTTCGTCAAGCTGGCCGTCGACCAGCAGGGACTCCTTTACGTCGAAGCCGACCTGGCCCGCCGTTCCGTCCCGGAACTCATCGCCACCGGCGTGGAGCTGTACCGCCAGTTCCAACCCGACGGCTTCGGCGTCGAATCCAATCAGTTCCAAGAACTGCTCGGCGCCGAGTTTGAAGCCGAATTCCGGCGTCAAGGCCTGCTGGGCGTGCGTCCCTGGCTCTTGGACAACCACGTCAGCAAACTGGTGCGGATCCGTCGCCTGGGCCCGCACCTCTCCGCGCGTCGCGTGCGTCTCAAAGACCAGTCGCCCGGCACGCGGCTCCTCTGGAACCAACTCAAGGACTTCCCCCTCGGCGACCACGACGACGGCCCCGACGCCCTGGAGATGGCCATTCGCCTGGCCGCCCAGTTGTTGGACGCCCCGCCGGCCGACGACGGACTGGGGAGCCGTTTACCGCTCGTTTAACAGGGGGCCGGAGTCGGTCTTCGGTCGCCCCACCAAGCGTTTCCCCAATCAATCGCCCACACGGAGCCCTCCACCATGTCCCAGCATTTCCCGTCCCCTCCCCCCGCCC
>CAZLDQ010000206.1:9154-10181 GCA_964558295.1 uncultured Planctomycetaceae bacterium
CACTCGACACCCGGCATCGCGACGCCCTCCGCGACCTCTGGGACCACGACCGCGACCCGGCCGAGCCCCTTTACGCCGTCGACGGCTCCCCCTGGACCTCGCTGGGCCCCCCGTCCGAGTCCGCCGGCGCCGCCGGCATGCCCTACACCACGGAACAACAGCTCCGCGACATCCGCACCCAATGCCGCGCGCTGGCCGTCAGCAACGAATTCGCCATCAACGGCCATGAAAACCGGATCAGTTACATCGTCGGCACCGGGCACAGCTATCGCGTCACGAGCAAACGGGGCCGGCAAGCGTCCGAGGAGTTGCTCCACGCGACGCAAGCCGTGCTCGACGACTTCGTGCGTCTCAATCGCTGGCACGGACGCCAGCAGGAGATCCAACGCCGCCTGGATCGCGACGGCGAGGCCTTCTTGCGGTTCTTCCTCGGCCCCGAGGGCATCATCCGCGTCCGCTTCGTCGAACCTTCGCAGATCAGCACGCCCCCTGAGCGAGCCACCCTGCCCGAGGCCAGCTTCGGCGTCCACACCGACCCGGACGACGTGGAAACCGTCCTCGGCTATTACGTCGATGGCCGTTGGGTCGACGCCGCCGAGATCCAGCATCGCAAAGCCAACGTCGATGCCAATGTGAAACGCGGGCTGCCGCTGTTCTATCCCGTGCGCAAGAATCTCCGCCGCGCGGAAAAGCTGTTGCGCAATATGAGCGCCGTGGCCGGAATCCAATCGGCAATCGCCCTCATCCGCAGACATGCCGCCGCCAAAGGAAGCGCGCAGCAGTTCGTCGCCCATCAGGCCGACGCCACCCACACCAGCCCCACCTCGGGCCGGACCAGCCACTTCCAACGCTATGCCCCCGGCACCATCCTCGACGTCTCCGACAGCATCGACTACCAGTTTCCCGCCGCGGCCATCGACGCCGCGCGGTACGTGACCGTGCTGCAGGCCGAACTTCGGGCAATCGCCAGCCGGCTGGTCATGCCCGAGTTCATGCTCACCAGCGACGCCTCGAACGCCAACTACGC
>CAZLDQ010000207.1:0-10145 GCA_964558295.1 uncultured Planctomycetaceae bacterium
GACTGAGGGCCGTGGCAGCGGCGATCAGGCAGCGGAGGGGGCGGGGGGAGGTCATGTCTGCATTCCTGTTGATGGGGTCTGGCGATTTACGGAAGATTGGTCAATCGCCTTGTTTAGCAGGCGGTGGAAACTGCATTGAATGCACAAAGTGCGAGTTTTGCCGGGCGTGCGGAAAATGCCTGTTATGACTATCGTCGCGGTCTGGCCGACAACTGCAGCGAAGTGACGTATTTTTGGGGGAGCGGAGCTGAGATTGGAAAGTCAGCGATTCTCAGGGCCCTGGAGGGCAAGACAAACGAACCCCGCGGGCAGGCATCGAAGGCGACGCGATATACGCCGCTCGATACTTGTCCGCGGGGTTGAAGAACGGTTGGTGCAGTCTGTCAAGCGCAAGAGGAAGGTTGTGTGACCTACCTCAAGGGCTGACTGGCTCGTCGCGGTTGGCGTTATGAACGGCAACTGGGACTGCCACTGCAGTGGCGATGACCCCAGCCACGACCCAGGGATGTGACAAGAAGCCGCCCACTCCCTGGAAGCCCATCTGGCCTCGGACTACGCCGTCGCCGCTTACGAGCATGACGCCCTGCTGAGCGGCGGGAGGTGCTGTACGGGGGGACCACACGCGCACCACCCCTTGGCTGTCGGCTGTTGCCACTTGGTACACGCCGCCACGCAGCCCGCTGAAGGCGAACCGACCCGACTGGTCGGTGTTCGCTACCCCTAACTCTTGTTCGCCATTGCGGAGGGTGACGGGGGTGTTGGCTTTCGGAGAGCCCTGTGGGTTGACCACGAGCCCCTGGAGAACGCCGCCATCGGCAAGGGCGACATCAACCACGGCCGGGCTGTTGGATGTCGGAGCCGCTGCCAGAAGCTGCGTGGGGAGGCATAGTCCGATCATCGCCAGGACCGTCGCGAGTTGCCCGCTGAACTTAGTTACCCTCATTGTCGTCATCCGTCCTAAATTGAGGTGAGTGGAATGCCACCCTGAATCAGTCCATGCTTTTCCAGTCGGTAGTACAGTCTTTAGGCGCGAAATGATCGTTGCCCGATTGGAAAGCGAGCAGTCTATCGATCGGATGGAGTCTGCGGCGAACTGAAGGAAAGAATGGACTTTGTGCGAATTTTTTTAGACTTCAGAGTACTCTTGCCTCTGGCGAGTGTTAACGGCTCCAGCTTTTGAAGTGTTGGCTGAATTGGCGAGGAAGGCTGGGAAGACGGCGGTGGAGGCGTTGACTGAGGTGACCGGGAGGTGTGCCCGACTGGATGTCGCCGAGAAAACGGATCAGTTCGTCGTGGGCGTCGGAGGAGCCATGAAAGATGAAGTGGACCCAAGCCCATGCTGCGCGGTATTCAGATTTGCCCATCTCGGAGAGATCGCGTTTGTTCTCTAGATTGTCGAGTTCAGGGGGGAAGCCAAAGCGGACGGCCCAGCGAACGCTGGAGAGGTGGGGGTTGTCAAAGGCTCTTGCTGCAGACGGAACTTCAAAATACTCGGCCAGCCCCTCGTCGAGCCAGAGAGGAACCATGGGCAAGGCGGCGTGCAGCAAGGCGTGTGTACACTCGTGCCGCAGATCGACCTCCATTTCGCGGCTGCGATAGGCGAACACCATTCCGGGGCCGCCCAGCTTAACATAGAGAGCACGGCGATAGGGGGCCTCCGGTAGGTGCTGGGCAAGGTAGTTGCGGTAGGTCGCTTGGTCGTGGAATAAGTAGATTTCGATCCGTTCTCGTGCCGGCGGGAGGTGGAGATATCGGGCCAGATCGTTCTGCAGTTGGGTCAAATCGGCAAACAGTCCTTCCATGTCGGTCAAAGGAAAATCGGCATGGCAGACAAAGGGGCCTGCTACGCGGATATCTGCCCAGTCGCCAGCCAAGGCGTTGTGCGAGAGTGTGGAGATAGACAACGGGAGCAGGCAAAGAAGAGGCAAGAGGCGGTTGGTGATGCAGGCAATGGCGTGCATTAGGCGACTCGGCGTCGTCGGAACCAATCGATGAGGTGCCAGCGTTTTGGGGGGAGCACGCCGGGGGAAATGCTTTGGCCTGCGGCGACGCGAGCTGGATTGTTCGTGCAGAGGTCCAAGGCCTGGGACTTCCCGATCAACTGAGTCAATCGTTCGAAGACGCGTCGCATTAGCGGGCGCCGCGCGGTGGGGCTGTGGGCATCGGTAGCAACAAAGTGGACCAACCCCTCGCGGACCATCCATTCGGCAAACGCCTGGCTTTGCGGGCCAAATGTGCCCATCAGGCTTCCCGCGGTGACTTGCAGCAAGCAACCGTTGGCCACCAGCGGTTCGAGGACGCGGGGTTGTGCGAGGATGCCCAGATTTCGCTCGGGGTGGGAGAGGATCCCTGTCAGGCCGGCCGCCGCCAACTCGCCAAGAAGACGATCTAGGGGAAGATAGAGTTCATGGGGAAGCTCCAATAGGACGTGCCGGCCGCGGTCGCCTAGAGTGAGGACGTCTCCGGTCAGCGTGCGCCGCACCAAATCGGGCTCGATCCGCACGTCGGCGCCAGGCAGCACATGGAGCGGGATGTCCTGCTCGTTGAGGACTTGCTGGAATTCCTTGCAACGGCGTCGGATCTGGTCGCCACCGTTGGAGCCGAAATTGCCAAGTTGGTGCGGGGTCGCAATGATCGTGGTGATCCCGTCGGCCACTGCAATTCGTGCCATGGCCAGGGCGTCATGGCAGGTCGACGCCCCGTCGTCGATGTTGGGCAGAAGGTGGCAGTGGATGTCGGTGAATTGCAGGGGAGGGGACACTGCGAGTCCTTTCGCCGTCTAGGGAGGTTCGTCCTCGGCCGAAGGATTCTACGGTCTGGTTGACGTGTCTGGGGGAGGGTTGGTCGCTTGCATTGCTTTCAGACGCATGGCCGCGCAGTGCTGGGCGGCATAGGAAGGGCCGATGGGTTGCGCGTGAGGAGAAACGTGTTTCACCGGCGGTTTGATCTGTTGTCCCAGGGTCAAGAACCACCAGACCGAAAACTTGTGGTAGCAATGATGGCACCGCATCGGGGTGCGAAGTAATGCCGCTAAGAGGAGGCCTTTCCATCCTGAGATGGGATTAATGTAAGCCTTTTCGGTCCAGCAGCGAGGGCACTTCATAGGAACGGGACCCCCCTTGATAGTTGGTTGTCTGGTGTGGCATGGCCCCTCGATGGCAGGGAGAGCCCTGGCCACTCAATGGTCGATCTTGAACGGTTGTACGGATTTTGCGTTCTCGTCCGGTCGAAGAGACGTCTTGTTTATCCCTCTGCAACGGGTGGAGATGCCGAAGGCCACAAGCGAGGGGCAAAACCCGAGCAAGAGTTGAGAGGGTAAAGATGTGGTCGGTGGGCGTCAAGATCAGTGCGGAGGCAACCAAATGGTTCGACGCCGCGGTGTATTTCGTCTCGCTATCCTGGCGATTTGGGGTTTGGTTGTTGACTATCCGTCGGTTGGTTTGGCTCAGGTCTGGGCGCATGGGATTTCGCCCCTACGGGGGCCGAATTGGCGGGAAGGATTGGATCCGATGCCTTCGCGGCCAAGTCTGTCGCTTCCGCGGTTTGCCCCCCAGAGTATCTTGCCCGAGCCGATACAACATGAGACGATCGCCAAGGACAATTTCACACATGAGAATCTTCGACCATCGCCACTGGAGAATCAGATCCTCAAGATGGATGCGATCGTCAAGGAGAAGATTCTTCCCGAGCAGTTGCCGCGAACGATCGAGGGACTGCGAAAATTGGCGAGCGCTCCACGGTCGACCTGGGAAACCTTTGGCTCAACGATCTTTCTGCCGGCCATGCCCCTGTCCCACACCCTGCGTTATCGGGACAAAATGAACGCTGGGGACATGGTGAAGCCGCATGAGCGCCGTGCGTTAGGTTGGTGATTGGGAGGAGAGACGCCGCACGGCTTCGCCGAGAAGTAGGCGGAGTTCACTCCGGTGGATGAGTTGACGGGCCTCGGTCGCCTGGCACCAGATCCGGTCACGCAGGGCGGCTTCTTCCCACTGGCTATCGGCCTGAGTGACGTGCATCAAGTAGACGGTAACGGTCAGTGAGGTGCCCCATTTGTGGTAGCGGTATTGGCCCAATGGCTCGCCCTCGATCTGGCCGTGCAAGCCCGCTTCCTCGCGGGCTTCTTTGAGGGCCGTCTGGACGGGCGTTTCTCCCGGGTCGATGATTCCTTTGGGGACGCCCCAGTTGCCGTTGCGAACCGACGTGATCAGGCAGAACTCCGCCGTCCCGTTGCGGAGACGGTATGGAATGACAGCAGCCTGCAAGATGGGGCGTTTTCCTCCGGAAGCCATGGGGGCCATTGTACTGACGAAAGGCAGTCCCTAAAACCGGAGTTTATTGGGCGGTATATCGGTGCCACGAGTGGGCCAGGTTGTTGTTGGGGTGTGGTTTCAAGCCTCGCCGGCTAAAGGAGGGATTCGTGACTGATTGGCAAGAGGAGATTGGAGAGCGGGTTTGGCTCGTCCAGGTCGTGGTGGGGGGGCTGTTGGCGGGGTGTCTGGTGTTTTTGGGCGCGGCGACGCTGCTGGTCGAGTTCGGGATGACGCCGGCCAAGGCGGGCGAATCGATGGTTTTGACTTGGCTGGCTGTTGTGGTGGCTTTCGGGGCGGTTGGGGCTCGGCTACTTGTGCCTTCATTCATCATCGCCAGTAATCGCCAAGCCATCTTGCAGGGAACCGGTTCCTTGATGCAAGCCTCTTCGCGTGATGCGAGCGTGAACCAGTTTCTCCAACGCACCGGTGACGCCGGTCGGCTTTGGCTGGGCTTTTTGGCCAAGACGATTCTCAGCAGTGCGATCGTCGAGGGGGCGACCTTCTTCTGTCTGGTGGCCTATTGGGTGGATCAATCGCCGTTGAGTCTGGGATTGGCGATTGCGTTTTTGATCGGGCTAGCCTGTCAGTTTCCCACTCGCGCGGGAGTCATTCGGTGGGTCCAGGAGCAGCTGGATCTTCTTGCCCAGCTCAGGCAATTCTGAACGCGGATCGGCGGCAAATTGTAATACCTCCAAAGCCCGACGGTTATTCGGTCCGATAGAGGGTAGGGGAGGGGACGCAGAGCAAGGAGGCTCATGCGGTGTCTACGGCCTTCTCTTGTGTGTGGCGAACTGCGTCTTCTGTGTGACGCTGGCCCGGCTCTTGCCGATCTTGCCTCCCTTTCCATCAGGAAACCGCCATTGACGAAGAGAGGGGAAGCCGTCTATATCTTCTCCCCCAAGTTGGGATTTTAGGCCAAGTCTGCACTCCGACATGAGGCGGGCTTCGCTAATTTGTGTAATTGACCAGTCTTCATGGCCCCAGAGGCGACCGCCTCCATGGATTGTCTAAGTCCTGCCCCCCTGATACGAGCCGCTGCCAAGCCGTTCCGGCTTGACTGGCGGTTGATGTGGGGGCTCGGGCTTGCGCTTTGCTTGATGCTTGGCGGCTGTGCTTCTTCGAAGATGGTTACTCTGCGAGAAGTCCCCAACAATCCGCTGGTTAACGAATTGCAGTTGACCTCGCGTTCCGGGCCGCAACCGAGTGAACGCACGTTGCAGTTCTTGCGGGTTTATGGGCTCAGCGACGATATCAC
Organism: uncultured Planctomycetaceae bacterium; assembly: GCA_964558295.1. Classification (GTDB taxonomy): domain Bacteria; phylum Planctomycetota; class Planctomycetia; order Pirellulales; family Thermoguttaceae; genus JBDKTH01. The sequence continues at coordinate 5,569 of CAZLDQ010000207.1, forward strand.
GGGTGATCCACGCCAGTTGTTAGACAAGGTTCAGGCGATCATCGAGCACGAGCCGTCGGCCGACAAGGTCTATACCTTCGCTGAATTGAGCTACTTGGCCGCCCGCAAGGTGGAAGCGAAAGACCGCCAGCTGGCATTGAACCTCTATGGGGCTTCGGTTGTTCATGCGTATCAGTACCTCTTCGATCGACGATTCCGATACTTGCGGAACCCGTATGATCCGCACTTTCGCAGTGCCTGCGACTTGTACAACAGTGCGTTGGAAGCTGGTTTGCGGATTGTCTGCAAGAAGGATGGGCTGGTTCCCGAGAAGACCTACACGATTCAGACGGCCAGCGGCAGTTGGGACTTTCGCTGCGAGATTCGGGGGGACAAGTGGCGTCGGGAGGAGTTCGACCGTTTCGAGTTTGTTTCCGACTATGAGATCAAGGGGCTCAAAAATCACTACCAGAACTACGGGTTGGGGGTGCCTCTGATTGCCGTGCGTCGGAGATACGCGGGCGAACCGGCTGCTGCGAAGTACTATCCCGAGGGGCTGAGTTTCCCCGTGACCGCGTTTTTGAGGCCGAATCTTGAAGAGCGGCCGGATGAGGCCGACAAGACCGCTCGTCATCACGGGGTGTTGGAACTCTACGACCCGCTGACCACCAATGATGTGGTGGTCGACGGGCTGAATGTCCCGCTGGAAAGCGATCTGACCACGCCGCTGGCCTACTTCTTGTCCAATCCGGCACTGGGGAATTTAGCGAATACGGGCCTGCTGAACCCAGAGGCGCTTCTGAAGATCCAGCCGGGGCCGCGCGAGACGCTCTCCGGGCTCTATATGGTGCAACCGTACCAGCCAGGAAAGATTCCCGTGCTCTTGGTGCACGGACTCTGGTCGAGCCCGATGACCTGGATGGAGATGTTCAACGACTTGCGCAGTTGTCCGGAGGTTCGCGAGCAATACCAGTTCTGGTTCTACCTTTATCCCACGGCTCAGCCGTTCTGGATCAGTGCCATGCAACTGCGCAAGCACTTGGCCGAGGCGCGGCAATTATTGGATCCTGAGCACAACGAACCGGCCCTAGATCAGATGGTGCTGGTCGGTCATAGCATAGGGGGGCTTGTGTCACGTATGCAGACGATCGACAGCGGCGACGCCTTCTGGAAGCTCGTCAGCGACAAGCCGTTTGAGATGCTCAAGGCCGAGCCGGAAGTCCGTGAACGCCTGAAATCCTGCTTCTTTTTCCATCCCAATCCTTCGGTGCGTCGGGTGGTGACGATCGGCACTCCCCATCGCGGCAGCCGGTATTCCAACGATACAACGCAGTGGCTCTTTGCCCAACTGATCCGTTGGCCGCAGCAATTGCAGCAAAGCCAGGAAGCTCTGTTCCGCGAGAACCGAGATCTGTTGCGTCCCGACTCTGTGCTCAAGATCGCCAACAGCATCGACTCGCTTTCCCCTGCCTCGCCGGTTTTCGATGTCATGCTGGCCAGCTACGAGGCACCGTGGGTGAAGTACCACAGTATCATCGGTATGGTGCCGAAGAAGGGGCTCTTCGGCTCGTTGGCCGCCGGGACCGACGGCGTGGTGAGCTACGAGAGTGCGCATGTGGACGATGTCACCAGCGAACTGATTGTCCCCGCCGATCACACCACGGTCCATTGTCATCCCTGGGCGGTGCTCGAAGTACGTCGGATTCTCTTGGAGCATCTGGCCGAATTGCGCGGAACATCGGCAGTGGAATTCTCCGCCATTCAGCCGGCAACCCTCATGGGGCCGAAGTGAAGGCCCATGGGTTTGCTCATGCGGGGGCTTTCGTGGCGATTTTGCAATGCCGACGCGAAGCTTGCGCCGCGTGAAATGACGCCGGTCCCACACCATGGGGCAGATTCTTCGAGGATGGTAAACTCGGGCGTGGGACCCGGCGTCTGATCTCTTCGGGAGCAAGCTCGCTGCGGAGGATTGTCACGCCAGTCGGTGCCTCGATGCCGATCTGGACCGAACGTCCCTTGATGCGGAGGATCGTGATCGTGATCTCAGGGCCGATTTGGATTTGCTCTTCTTTCTTCCTCGACAGCACCAACATGGCATGCTCCCTTCTGCCTTAGTAAGTTCCGTTCGTCTGAGGCAGGCTAAAGCAGTCGGTGTGCCGAATCGGAGCGAATCGGCCGGAAAGATCGTAACCCGGCTGATGAAAAGAGGTTGGGAAACCGGGGGATAGGTCGTGCGAAAACCGCTACTGTACAAAATTACAATAGCGGGTGACGCGATTTACAAGCCCTTAGCGGTGCGAACGCCGCTGGGCAAGTTCGTCTCGTAGGCGAGCCGCCAACTCGTACTGCTCGGAGGCCACGGCGTCGGCCAACTGTTCGGAGAGTGTGCGGTTGATGTCGTAGTGCTCGCGCAACCAGTCCTGCAACTCGCTGAGTTGCTGGGCCATTTCGTTGTCGAAGGGCTCCTCGTCTTCGGCCTCTTCATAGGCTTCGCGGATGCGCTCCAGGCCGGAGTTGATCTCTTCAATGGCCGCCTCCGGTCCGCCGCTTTCCAACTGCGACAGTGCGGCAGCTTGGGTGCGGTGGAACAGTACGAAGGGACGATACTGCTCATGCGACAAGGTCCACTCTTCATTCGGCGAGTGGGCCTTCACGAAATCCATCAGTGCCAAGGTGTGGTCCGCATCTTTGACGGCACGCTGGAAGTCGCGCAAGGCCAGCCAGCAGATGCGGCGATGGTAGAACTGGAAGAACTCGCGGTCGATTTCCGCGGCCTGCTCCTCGGTTAATTCCAACTGCCCCTCCAGGCGAATATTTTCGCGATACAGGTAATCGAGATAGGTTGGCGCACCGTCCGGACGCTCCCCGTCTGGGCGTCCGACGGTCTCCATCTGGATAATCCCCATGTCGATCCGCATCTGGATGACTTCGCGACCGTCCTTGGCCTGCAACAGCCGCGCGCTGATCACGCCCGACTGATACGGCCATTTGCGCAGGATATAGTCAATATCTTGAAATTTGGCCATGATGCAAAACGGAGGTGGAGAAGGGATTCTGATGCTGCTAAGGGACAAGTACAACCAATTATACTCGCGCACCGTCGGTGACGGCCATGGTCCGCAAGAGTCCGGCGAGGTGAGGGGTTAGTCGTCGGTACTGCGACGCCGACGCTTCTTCTGCGACTGTTGCTGTTTGGCTTGCAGACGACGCTGAACCGATCCACGCGTCGGCTTGGTCGGCCTCCGCCGTTTTGGGGGCTGGGCTGCCTCGGTAAGCATGTGCCGCAGTTTTTCCAGGCAATCGGCCGTATTGCGCCCCGCATCGCGGAATCGCTGGCTAGTAATGGTCAGATCCCCAGAGGCGGTGATCTGGCGACGGTGGCGGGCGATCAGTCGCTTGCGAACATCGTCGGGAAGGCTTGGGCTCGTTAGCAGGGGCCAGCGTAAGATGGCTTTGCTGCTGACTTTATTCACATTTTGCCCCCCCGGCCCCGAGCTTCGGGCAAAGGTAAACTTAAACTCTCGCAAGGGGATGTGGATGTGTGCGTTGATGACAAGCATAATGCCCCTCCTCCCCAAGCAAGTGGGTTGCAACAGGAGCCGAAAAGCCGCCCCCCCTGATGGTCAGGCCATCAGTGCTTGGTAGCCCTGTTTGGCGTGTTCAAGCAGGGCCCAGTAGTCGAGAGTCTCGATCTCTTCGCCCAACAGTTTCACATCATAGAACCCATCGTAGCCTGCGTCACGTAGGGCATCAACGATCTCTTTGAGTGGTATGTCGCCTTGACCAAGGAGGCAACGATTCTGTTCACCATTAGGAGGGGACTTGGCATCTCCGAGTTGGACTAGTGCTATATGGGGGGTAATTTGCGGGATGCGAGGGAGAATGTTCGGGTCGAGTCCCAGATGGTACGTATCGAAGACCAGCTTGACCTGGGGGCTTCCCGCTGTTTCGATCAGGGCGAGGACGTCATCGACCGTGGTCAAAAAGGTGAATTGGCAGGCGCAGCCGGGATGCATCGGCTTGAGGCCCAAGAAGACCCCTTGTTCGGCGGCAACAGGGATCAGTTCTTTGAGTGCGTCTTTGATCAGGCGTCGTGCATGGTTGAACGTGTGTCCTGCCCGAGCGCCGCTATAGACCACCAAAGTCTGGGCTTTCAATTCGCTTGCAGTCCGAATGGCCTCGATGGCGTCTTCGATGCTGGTGCGGAACGAGCGTCCGTCGCTGCCCGTGAACCCCCCCGCCCAAAGGAGGTGCGAGGCTTGCAGGCCGCTTTCGGCCAGCAATTCGATCCCTTTGGCTTCGCCGAAGTCAGACAGTTTCTGACGCCATACGCCAATAGCTGGGATGCCCGCCTTGGTGTAATTGGCCACATCCTCTTCGAACGACCAACGAAAGGTTGTCGTTTCATTGACTGACAACTGAGCCATCCCTGCGGTGCTCCTTGGCTGAACGGTTCACCCTGGGGAGTCCTCCCAGGTTCATCATCGCGGTAGTATGGAACATTCCCGTCTTGCTGTAAAGCGCAACCGGCGAGCCTCGCGGCCGGAAGGGTGCACGTCAGCTTTTGCGCGCAGTGGCGGTGAGCGAGAAACGTCAAT
>CAZLDQ010000208.1:0-10113 GCA_964558295.1 uncultured Planctomycetaceae bacterium
AAGGTAATCAACGAGATCGGCAAACGAGATGAGCGGCGGCACATCCGCGGCTTCGTCATTCCCAGCCCGTATTTCGACGTGGCGTTGAGCCCTGACGGTTTAGTCCGGGCAGTCAATCCGGGAGCCCATCGGGTGGAAGGCTACACGCTCGACGGCGATCTGGAAGTGGTCTGGGGGAAGGCATCCTTGGCGATCGACGGGTTTTGCGGCTGTTGTAACCCAGCTCACTTCACGATGCTCCCCGACGGCAGCTTTATCACTGTGGAAAAGGGACTGCCGCGCGTTAAGGTCTATGATCCCCAGGGGCAGTTCATCGCCGTCGTAGCCGGTCCGGAACAGTTGGCCCCCACGGCAACGATTACCGAAGAGACACGTCCCGAGTACAAACTCGTCGTGTTCGATGTGGCGGCCGACGCCACGGGACGCGTGCTGTTGCTCGATTCGTTGGGCGGCCGCGTGCGGGTGTTCGAGCCGCTGGACAACCATGGTACAACGACGGAGAAGAAGAATGAGTAGTGCCGACCGCCGAAGTTTTCTACTGAGTTCGCTGCGGTACGTGGTTCTGACCGGACTGTCCGCGCTGACGGCCGGATTGGTGACTCGAAGTGGCAAAGGCGCAGGAAGGTGTCAAAGGTGTTCGCGGAGAGGGAATTGCAAATTGAGAACTGATGATTGCAAATTGCAGACTGACCAATGCAGTTTGTGGATTGGGGAGAGGTGAGCGGATGACCGGGAGAAAGGAGAAGATTGACCGCCGCGGGTTCGTTGCGGACGGGGTTCGGACGCTGAGCGCGATTGGCTTCAGTGGACTGGTCGGGGTCTTGGTAGGGCGCAAGGGCCAGACGGACGAGTGGCTTTGGCAAATCGACCCGGCGAAATGCGTTGCTTGCGATCAGTGTGCCACGCACTGTGTGCTCGATGTATCGGCGGTAAAGTGCGTTCACAACTTCGAGATGTGCGGCTATTGCGAGCTTTGCACCGGCTACTTCGAGCCTCAGCCCAATGAGTTGAGTTCAGGGGCGGAGAACCAGCTTTGCCCTACGGGAGCGATTGTCCGCAAATTCATCGAGGACCCGTATTACGAGTATACGATTGAGGAGCCGCTTTGCATTGGCTGCGGAAAATGCGTCAAGGGGTGCAGTTCCTTTGGCAACGGGTCGCTCTATTTGCAGGTAATGCACGACCGTTGTCTGAACTGCAACGAATGTGCGATTGCCGTCGACTGCCCCTCTCGGGCGTTTGTTCGCGTGCCGGCCAGCCGCCCTTATTTGTTCAAGCATAGGAACGAGGCATGATGCGGCCGTTGCGGTTTCTGATCCCCGTGGTTCTGTTGGTCCTTCTGGCTCCTGACGCCTGGGCCGTGGAGCGTTTTCCTCCCCCCGACTTCACCGACCACACGCTGCCGACAACGCAAGTGCCTGCTCCAAGTTCAATGGCGTGGGAATATGTCGACGTGGCGCTGTTGGCCCTTGCGATTGCCGTAGCGACCTACCTGGCCTTGGTACGTCGGTGGCGAGGGGGATTGTCTCTGCTTGCCATCGTATCGCTCGGTTGGTTCGGCTTCTGGCGCGAGGGTTGCATTTGTCCGATTGGGGCGATTCAAAACGTCAGCCTGGCTCTGTTCGATCCGAGCTACGGGATCCCTCTGTCGGTCGTGGCCTTTTTTGCCCTGCCGGTGTTGGTCACGTTGTTTTTCGGACGAACGTTTTGCGCCGCTGTTTGCCCGTTGGGAGCCATCCAGGAATTGACGCTCCTCCGGCCCGTGCGCGTGGCACCGTGGCTGGAGCACAGTCTCGGCTTGATTCCTTACATCTATCTGGGGCTGGCGGTCCTGTTTGCCGCGACGGGGACGGTCTTTGTAATCTGCCAATACGATCCGTTCGTCGGGTTCTTTCGACTCAGTGGGTCGCTGAACATGCTGGTCTTCGGCGGCTGCCTGCTGTTGATCGGACTGTTTGTGGGACGCCCCTATTGCCGATACCTTTGTCCGCTGGGAGCCATATTCCGGCTTGTCGCACCGCTGGCAAAATGGCATGTGCGTATTCCGCCCGACGATTGCATCCAGTGCCGACTCTGTGAAGACGCCTGCCCGTACGGCGCTATTCGTGCGCCGACCGTGGAGCTATCGGCGTTCGGACGCCAGCAAGGGCGACGTTGGCTGGGCGTGACCCTCGTGTTGCTGCCGGCATTGCTCGCAGCCGGCATCTGGCTGGGACACCACTTGGGCGGCCCCCTATCGCAGATGGATTTCCACGTTCGTTTGGCTGAGCAAGTCCGTCTGGAAGAAACCGGCAAAATCCGGGGAACGACAGACGCTACCGATGCCTTCCGCAATACGGGCCGGCCGGCTGCGGAACTCTACCGCGAGGCACTGGAACGCCGGGAGTGGTTCACCCTGGCCGGTGCAGGGTTCGGTGGCTGGGTCGGCTTGGTCGTCGGCGTGAAACTGATGCAACTATCGATTCGACGCCGGCGCACCGAGTATGAACCTGACCGTGCCCGCTGCGTGTCCTGCGGCCGTTGCTTCTTCTACTGCCCGAAAGAACAGGTCCGATTGGGACTAATCCCCAGTGTGGAAGCCGCCGGCGTTAAAACATCGAAAGCCCCTTTTCTTGCCGATAATGTTAGCAACTGATTCCGCCTGTCCCCCTGCCAATTGCAGCCATCGAGTAGCGATCCGTGTCGCGTTGGTCGCCGGGGTTTTCTCGGCCGTAGTCTGTGTGTTTTTGTTGCTCGACTACAGCCGGCGGCTGGCCAAGGACCCGCTAGATTCACCGCAATTTCAAACACTGAAATCCGAGCTGGCTAAACAGCCGAGGAACGAGAGGCTAAAGGAAGAAATCCGTGCGATGGACCTTGCGCTTCGGGAGGCCTATTTCCGACAACGGCGATTTGCGACAGTTGGAGCATGGTTGTTATTGGGCGGATTAGTGGTGTCACTCGTGGCAGCAAAATCGGCAATCGCGATGCGGCGCAAGTTGCCGATGCCCGAGGCGCAAGCGGTGCCGGTGGATACGGATTCCCAGTTGGCCCGAACAGCCCGCTGGTCGGTTGCAGGCTTGGGCGTCGTGTTGGCGGGAACAGCATTTGCCTTGAGCACGAGCTTTCGCACTGAGCTCGTGATCGTCCCAGAAACGACCGCACAGGCGCCGGTGTCCCTCGGTTCCGAACCGATTGTGAGAAGCAACTGGCCCCGTTTCCGTGGCGAAGCAGGAACGGGCGTGACAGCGTGCAAGGATCTTCCGACAACGTGGGACGCAATGTCGGGCAAAGGCATCCTTTGGAAGACACCCGTGCCACTGCCTGGGAACAACTCGCCCGTGGTCTGGCAAGATCGGGTCTTCTTGACGGGCGCCACGGCTGAGCGCCGCGAGGTGTATTGCTTCGACGTGGACACGGGCAGACTCCTCTGGCAAGCCCCCGTCCCCGGCACATCCGAAAGCACGGCCGAGCCGCCGGAGCTGATGGAGCAGACCGGCTTTGCCGCTTCGACTGCTGCGACGGACGGTCAACGGGTCTATGCGATCTTCGCCAACGGCGATGTGGCGGCCTTCGATTTTGCGGGCAAGAAGGTCTGGGCCCGAAGCCTGGGGGTTCCCAAGAACGCCTACGGCCATGCGTCGTCGTTGGCGATGTACGAGAATCTGCTCCTGATTCAATTGGACCAGGGCGCCGTGAAGGACAAGCTTTCCCGACTGCTGGCCCTCGATGGATCGACGGGAACGACTGTCTGGGAAACACCGCGCGCGGTGCCCAACTCCTGGCCGACGCCGCTGGTGATTCGCGTGGGGGATCGGCCCCAAGTGATCACGGCGGCTGATCCCTGGGTAATCGCCTACGATCCGTCTAACGGAGAAGAACTCTGGCGAGCCAAATGCCTGCGGCAGGACGTCGGCCCATCGCCTACTTTCGCCGGAGGCGTCGTCTACGTGGCCAACGAGTATCCTTGCCTATCGGCAATCAAGGCCGACGGCAAGGGAAATGTTACTGACACTCACGTCCTCTGGACGGCCGAAGACAACCTGCCCGACACCTGCAGTCCACTGGCCACCGAGCAATTCGTCTTTACGATGACCTCAGCGGGGCTTCTCACCTGCTACGATGCCAAGACCGGCGAGATGCTTTGGGAAGAGGATTTCGAGAACTCGACCTTCTCTTCCTCCCCCAGCATGGCCGGCAATCGGCTCTATGTGTTCAACGAAGAAGGAAAGAGCTGGGTGCTGGAACCGACCCGCGAAGGCTGCAAACGCCTCGCCGAAGGCAGCCTCGGCGAGAAATGCGTGACCAGCCCTGCATTTCAAGAGGGGAGAATCTACATCCGCGGAGAGAAGCAGTTGTTTGCTTTGGGGGAAAAGAAACAGGGAACGACTACTGACTAATGACCAAGGAGACTGGTACTTGACGGCATTGGCCATTAGGCGGTGGTTATTAGCCATTTCTTCCTGCCGAGACACGAACTACACACACCATCCATGCAGTCTACCACGACCAATCAACCCGACTTGAGTTTCGTCGACCAGACCGTGGCACGTCTGGGCGGGCGGCCCGAGGCGGTGATCCCGATTCTTCAGGCCTTGCAGGAACACTACCGTTTCTTGCCGCAAGCGGCGTTGAAGCGGGTGTGTGAACTGACGGAGATCACGCCCGGAGCAATTACGGGCGTTTCGACGTTTTACACCCAGTTCCGGCATCGGCCAGTCGGGCGGCATATCATCAGTGTCTGCCATGGGACGGCGTGCCACGTGAAAGGTTCGGAACTGGTACACGAAGCGATTGCCCGACACCTGCATCTGACCAACGGCGAGGATACCGATGCCGAGGGGCTCTTTACCGTTGAACCGTTGGCCTGCCTCGGCTGTTGCACGCTAGCTCCGGTGATCCAGATCGACGGGCTGACCTATGGCCGGCTGACGCCCACGATGGTTCCGGAAGTGCTCGCCGATTTCCTCGAACATCAACGTCGTGGAACCGTGAAACCACAGGCCAAACCGGCGCCACCTACGGGGCCGATCGGCGAGATCCGCATCGGGCTCGGTTCGTGCTGCGTCGCCCAGGGAAGCGGCAGGGTGCACGAGTCGGTCAACCGACTGCTGACTGAGACGGGGGCTCCAGCGGTGGTCAAGCGGGTCGGCTGCGTGGGGATGTGCCATCAAACGCCGCTCGTGGAGATCGGCCCCCCCCAAGGGTCGGCCAAGCTGTTTGCTAAGGTCACGGCCGACGACGTCCCGGCGATCGTGCTTGAGCACTTTAAGCCACGAGGAATCGTGCGGCGCATGGGGTATACGGTCTCGCGGCTTTTGGACCGGCTGTTTACGGATGAGGTTGAGAATCCGCTGGTTCGGCATGCAATCGATGTGCGCGACCCGCCGGTTTGTGCCTTTCTTGGGCGCCAGCAGCGAGTGGCCACGGAATCGTGCGGCCAGATCGATCCGATGGACTTGGACGAGTATCTGCGACACGACGGCTTTCAGGCCCTCAAGCGATGCCTCGATAAGCTTTCGCCTGAGGAGATCATTGAAGAAACCCAAGCCAGCGGTCTGCGTGGCCGCGGCGGAGCCGGCTTCCCCACGGGCCTCAAATGGTCGAAGGTCCGCGCGGCCCAAGGTGAGGTGAAGTATATCATCTGCAACGGCGACGAAGGCGACCCTGGGGCGTTCATGGATCGGATGCTGTTGGAGTCGTTCCCCTATCGGGTCATCGAGGGGATGGCTATCGCCGCGCGGGCGGTGGGGGCTCATGAAGGGTTCTTCTATATTCGTGCCGAATACCCGTTGGCGGTTCGCCGCATCCGCGAGGCACTGGCCCGCTGTGAAGAACGAGGCTTGCTGGGCGAGTCCGTGATGGGAAGCGGCTTCCGGCTTCATCTGGAGGTAAAGGAAGGAGCTGGAGCGTTCGTTTGCGGAGAAGAGACCGCCTTGTTGGCCTCGATGGAAGGCCAGCGGGGCATGCCACGTTTGCGTCCCCCGTTTCCCGCCGAAGAAGGACTCTGGGGCAAACCCACGCTGGTCAACAACGTCGAGACTTATGCACTGGTGCCCTGGATCTTCCGCCACGGAGCCAAGCATTTCGCGTCCTTGGGCACGGAGAAGAGCAAGGGCACCAAGGTCTTCGCCCTGGCCGGCAAGATCCGTCGCGGCGGCCTGATCGAGGTTCCCATGGGAGTGACCCTCCGGCAAATCGTTGAAGAGATTGGCGGCGGTGTTCCGGAGGGGAGGCGGTTCAAGGCGGTTCAGGTAGGCGGTCCCTCGGGCGGATGCGTGCCGGCCGAACTGGCCGATACGCCCATCGACTATGAGGCACTCACGGCCGTTGGCGCGATTATGGGCTCCGGTGGACTCGTCGTGCTGGACGACACGGACTGCATGGTCGACATCGCCCGTTATTTCCTCCGCTTCACGCAAGACCAATCGTGCGGCAAGTGCACCTTCTGCCGCATTGGCACGCGACGGATGCTGGACATCCTGGATCGGATCTGCACTGGCCAGGGCCATCCCGGCGACTTGGAGGAGTTGGAGCACTTGGCTCGATCGGTCAGTGCAGGAAGCATCTGCGGATTAGGACGGACGGCCCCGAATCCGGTCCTCTCCACGCTCCGTCATTTCCGGGACGAATATGAAGCGCATCTGGCAGGCCGTTGCCCTGCCGGGAAGTGTAAGGAACTGATCCGATATCAGATCACTGATCGCTGCATCGGCTGCACGCTCTGCGCTCAGCAATGTCCGGTCCACGCGATCCCCATGACTCCTTACCGTCAGCACACTATTGATCTGGAGCTTTGCACCCGTTGCGACACTTGCCGCGTTGTATGTCCCGCGAAGGCGGTGGAGGTGGCTAGTGGATAGTAGATGGTATCGCGAAGAGGCAACCTCCTGGCAACCGTTTACTGACCATTGTGTACTGTCCTACTAACGAGCCATGAATACAGACTCCAAACACGTCCGCCTAACGATCGACCAACAAATCGTCGAAGTGCCTGAGGGGACGACGGTGTTGGAGGCGGCGGAACAAGTGGGGATCGAGATCCCGACACTCTGCCATTTGAAGGGGTATGCGCCGGCGACATCGTGCTTGGTTTGCGTGGTGAAGGTGCGTGGACAAAGCCGGTTCGTACCGGCGTGCGCGACGCGAGTCGTTGAGGGGATGGAGGTCGAGAGCGAGACGGCCGAAGTACATCAGGCGCGGCGGACAGCCCTGGAACTGCTGTTGAGCGATCATGCGGGAGACTGTCTGGCGCCATGCCATTTCGCTTGTCCGGCGCATATGAACATACCTTTGATGCTCCGGCAAATTGCGGCCAAGAATCTCAGGGAAGCCGTTGCGACGGTCAAACGCGACATCGCTCTACCCGCCGTGCTGGGCCGGCTTTGCCCCAAGCCGTGCGAAAAGGCGTGCCGGCGAGCAGCGGCCGACGCAGCCGTGGCCGTATGCAGCTTGAAACGTTTCGTTGCTGACGCCGACTTGGCCTCTGCCGAGCCTTATCAACCAGAATGCAAACCAGACACGAGGAAGCAAGTCGCAGTCATCGGCGCGGGCCCAACGGGCCTCTCAGCCGCCTATTATCTTCGGCAGGAAGGTCATGCCGTCACGGTCTACGATGATCGCCCCGAACCGGGCGGCCGACTTCGCGACGAAACAAGCGAAGCGGAACTGCCTCGCGATGTGCTCGATGCCGAAATTGCCCAGATTCTGCAATCAGGAATCGGACTGCGATCGAACTGTCGGATCGGCGAGCAGTTGTCGTTGGAAACCCTTTGCAGCCAGTACGATGCGGTTCTCATGGCCTGCGGAAAGATCGCTCCGACGGTCGTAAAACAATGGGGACTCAACTCGGCAGATCACGGAGTCGAGGTCGAAAAGGGAACGTTCCAGACCAGCCGCCCAGGCGTGTTTGCCGCCGGTAACGCAATTCGAGGCCGGGGACTGGTGGTTCGCAGTGTGGCCGACGGCAAGGAAGTGGCCCAAGCAATCCATCAGTATCTGACAGGCCTAGCCGTTACGGGTTCGGAAAAGCCCTTTTCGGTGCGAAGCGGCCGAATGGAAAAGGCCCAGGTCATCCAATTGGTAACGCTTGCCGGTCAGGCGCCGCGTAAAGAGCCGGCAGCTCTAGGCGAAGACTACACAATGGACGAAGCTGCCCAACAAGCCGAGCGGTGTCTCCATTGCGATTGCCATGGGCTGACCACCTGCAAGCTGCGGCGATACGCCGCGACTTATGGCGCTGATCCGAACCGTTACCGCGGCAAACGTGTCGTTTTGGCACAGGGAGATCACTCCTCGGGAGTGACTTATGACCCAGGCAAGTGTATCGACTGCGGCCTATGCATCCAGATCGCTTCGGCCGCCCAGGAACCGTTGGGGCTGACGTTTGTCGGTCGGGGGTTTGCCGTACGAGTTGGGGTGCCGTTTGATCGGTCGCTGGAAGAGGCCCTGAGCCGGGTAGCGTCCGCCTGTGTGGCCGCCTGCCCCACAGCAGCGTTGGCATTCCGGACGGCGTCTGGCTAACAGGTAGCTTTGACACGTCAAAGCGAAGCATCATATACTGAGGGGGTTATCCAACGAATCTCCGTGCCGAACCATCCCCTTGGGGGGCTGTTCGTCTGTTTTCAGGCAGGTGGATTAGGAGGTAAAGTCCCGGATGAACCCGTATAGCTCGTTGTGCGATGATTTCTACATCAATATGAACCTCAGCACGGAGATGGAGCTGCCGGCGAATCGTGAGACGATTCTCCACTTCTTTGAGCGGGTCCAGAAGACATACCCCACGATGAGGAACTTCTATTGCCGCGAAAGAGGGGACTTCGTCCTAGAAGAGGACAAGGATCAAGGCGCATATCGCTGGTGCAGCGTGGAGCCTCGCCGGCTCTGCTCGGGGCAAGTCAATCCCGCGACAATCGAAGGGGCCCTGGCTCAACACCGGTTAGTGCTCGACTTGGCGCCGTATACGTTGTCAGTCAGTCAATTGGATTGCGAAGCACTGGATCTGCTTTTTGGCTTCGACTTCACCTATCGGGGCAATCACAATCAACTCGTGGCCGAGGCCCTTGGACTCAGCCCGGCCATGGAACGTCTCGTGGAGCTCCCAAACGCGACGGTAATCAACTATGAGCCGTCGGTAACGATCGCCCTGGACGAGGAATGCCGTCTCCAGTGCCGTTTGAGCATGGAGACTCGCACCAATGCCTACCAGATCCGGACGGGCGACTTTCCTGAGGAGCAGTTGAGCGTCTACGTGACGGCCCGTCAGTACGGCAGCCTGCAATCGGATACCAACTTCGCGCAGACGCTCGACACATTGCTAAAAATCTGCCAGAACATGATCGAAAACCATGTGATTGATCATGTGTTGCGACCACTTGCGCGAACGATTGCTCTGAAGTGAGCAATTGCCGAGCTTGGCGTCCGTTACGATTAGTACAATCGTTCTAATCCGACTCGAGTAAGAGGCAGACTCGCAGTATCTCGTTCTCCCGGGCGTCTTGGTCCCCGCCTTGACATCGGGCTCTGCTGGCCCCTCACGGCTCGCGGTAAGCTATCCTTCCAGTAGCTCTTATTCGCGAAAAGTCCAGTCAGGAGATCGTTGCGATGCAAGCTTCCACGCCGATCCAACAGATGCGCAAGAGACTGTTCGTCGACCCCAAGGTGCAAGGGGCCTTGGTGGTTCGCGTCGGGTTCTACTGGATCGTCTGCCTAATTACGCTGACCTTGATGCTGCTCTGCTGGCGAATTCTCACCGGTCCGGCACGTCTCTTCTATACCCATTTCGATGACATGTGGTTCAACTTCGGGCCGGCGTTGATTGCCTCGTTCGTCTTGTTGCCGCTGGTGATTGTTGACATCGTGCGGCTGAGTAACCGGTTTGCCGGTCCACTGGTTCGCCTGCGGCGTTCGATGCGGGCTCTGGCACGCGGCGAAGAGGTGCAGCCAATCCGGTTCCGCGAGGGAGACTTCTGGCAGGAATTCGCCGACGAATTCAATGCGGTTCTAGCCCGCGTGCAGGAATTGGAAAAAGCGAAGGAGACAACGTCGGAGCGTCAAGAACCACTGGCCACGACGTCCGACTAGCAGCCCGTTGAACAAGTCACTTTCGGCCAGACGAGTTGTCCAAGGGGCGAG
>CAZLDQ010000209.1:0-10023 GCA_964558295.1 uncultured Planctomycetaceae bacterium
TATCTGTTCCGCATACCGAAATGAGAAGTATGCTTTTCTGACGGCGGGCGGCAAATCCTGTACGGCTTTCCTGAGAGGACCGCCATCCACGGCCTCCCCCCGTGAGAGTCTTATCAAGCGGTCTGTTTCTTCGACGACCCGTTCGGGCGATAGCGGAAAAACGCCGTACAGGGCTGCCTCGCGGTATAATCGTTTCCCTGGCGCAGGTTCGCACCAATCCTGTGGACTACGATGCGTTCTACGGAATTGAGCCAGGTGTTCGGATGGGATGTGTGAGAGCTTCTCCTCTTCCTCCCAGCCCCCTGACTTTTCCCCTCTCGCTTTGACGAATTCCAGAGTATTCCCGGCGAGCGGAAGGAAGTTCGCGTCAACCAAATGGCCGTTGATTCTGGCTTCGGCGTCGACGGGAATGTTCAATACATGCTTCAGGGTGTCACGGTAATCAATAACGCGATGCCCTGCGGCAACCCGAACTACCTCCGCCCCAAAGACAACTTCAATTTCGCCCGCATCCATCGGTTGCACCCATTTCGGCTAGGGTCGTCGAATATCAACAAGGAGGATCGTCGCTTAGTATAACAGTGGTTGTGCCCTCCGAAAATCGCCCGCGATTCAGGATGGTCTTGGCCCGCACGCCGAGAGTCAAGGCTTCGAAGGGTTCCATCCCCGGCGTGCCGGGGATGGGGCTGGTGCCAACCAATCACCTCTACGCATCCTGCAAACGCTTCTGTATGGTCTTAAGGGCGGCCTGCTTGTATCGTTCCGCCCCGCCGTTCCGTTGCCGAGCGAAAACGTCGCAGTTGGAGTGGATTTCGTCAAACCATACTCCACCGAGAGCCAGTGGCCGGAAGGCTTCAAGGATTTCATCGCGGTCGAGCATCTGTATGCCTACCTCGGTCATCTTGTTCTTGGCCTCCCGAAGAATCACCTCCGGCATTTGCGGACTCTCCCGACTCGAGTTGCTACGTTCATTTTTGCGAACCTCCGTGCTAGAACTATGGCTGCTATTGCCTGTGTCCGGTGGTTGGCCAAGATAGACCACTCCCTTATACTTGCTCTTGGAGCCAGCATCGGAAAAGAATCGCAATTGCCGGTCGCCAAGCTGGTAGAATCCAACCGTGTATGATCTTCCTCGCCGTTCGCGGCGAATCATCCACTCTTTCTCCATGAATTCGAGATGCCGCGCGGCTGTCTCTTCGTTGATCGCGAGAATCGCTCCAACGTACCGATCACTGAGACGGTCGCCGGTGAATCCCAGGAGGAAGGAGTAGATGGCGTGGGCCGTCCATTTGAGTGGGCTATCCTCGCTGGGCGGATAGTAGAAGAAATACTTGAATTCTCTATGACCACTCTTTCCTCGAAAGGTGTCCAGGTCGCCATCGCAGCGGTCATACTGCGGCTTGAGGTCGTCCTCGTTGAGGCACTCTCTGCCTCGCAGACCAGAGACTATGCCGCTCACTGTGTCACGGTTGATCCCAGTAAGCTTGGCAATTTGCGTCATCGATGGCTTACGATACTTTGCCTGATAACCGCAACACCCCAGAACTATTAACTCACTGAGCTTCAGGGTTGAATCCCTCGATGGTAGCAGCACTTTGAAAAAGCGCTTTTCTTCAAGTTGTTCCTTTATTTCATTCATCGTGTCCTCCTGCGGAGAATTCCGCATTGATTTGTTCTCTTAATGGAGTAAGGAGAACCGACTTCTGCGGGCAATTTTGCTGAGAATTTCGAAATACTGCCGAAATCTCTCCGGTTATCTGCCGCTTTTCTGGAACATTAGATATGTATAGACAAGAGAGTATCGAAAGAGATACCTAGTCATACTAGCCGGTAGTAATCGCACCCTGTACGTGGGTGTATGAGTAGCCACCACCCAAGTAGCCATCATCCTCTGGAGCTTAATAACAGGGCTATTAAGTTCAATGGACGGCAGCAGGATGAGTGCTACTAGCGCGGTGACAGTCACTTGCAGAGATTCCGGCAGAATTCCACTGCGCAACTTCCGAGAGGGCGAGCCCGGTTCCGGCCCGCGAGCCGCGAGCCGAAAGGCGAGAGGGCGTTCCGCACCTAAAGGGCAGTGACGCTTGACGTTGACGAACGGTGTTGGCGGTCCGTTATGGTTTCGGGAAGCAACGGTCAAGTGCCCTTTCCTTTGGAGCCTTGTGGACCTAGCGGCTGATGTCCGGTTGCCGGACATCAGCCCACTGGTCGCCAATCCTCCGCCGCATGGCATCCTGGTTATCCATAGCCGGAAGAGTCGTCATCACCAGGGCGGTGGCTGCCCTGGCATCGCAACGTCCTCGCCGGTTGCCCCAAGTGGTCATAGAGCCACGGTTGAATATTAAAAACTGTACTGTAGGCGGCTCGGCCTACGATTCCAGTCTGCAATGTCAAAGTGGGCATCCTGTTCTCAAACGGGATAGTACAGCGCGCACCGACCTGCATTGTTAACAGAACTGGCTGATAGTGCGCCTTGATAGAAAAGGTTCAACCAATATTTGTGATTTCTGACGTGAAAGGAGACTCGTATGTCCCAAACAAGTGAACGAACATGCCGCCTTGTTCCAGGTGACGCCCGGCTTACTCGGCGTATCCTTAAACGGTGCCGACAACGCGGCTTTGAGGTGCAGAAAGTGGGCGATGTTGTCCGCATTGGGCATGGTAGATGGGGATTCCGCCTCGACGCTTACATCGTGCCCTGTGATATCTACGACGAAGAAGTCGCACGCCGCTCTACCGAAAAGGAACAGGAGGAAAAGGCCAGAGCGGAAAGGCTCGCAAGGGAACGCCTCGCTCAGTTAGAGCAGCGCCGCAAGAACCTCGCGGAGAAGTTCCCTCAGCTTCCCCAGGAAAAGGTGGAGTCCCTCCTTGACGAAGGCAGAGTGGTTGTTACGAATGCGGAAGTCGGATACCAGTTTGGGATGGCCACGAAGACGTATTGGGGACAGCTTGGCTATCGGGTGACTGGCGATGCTTCTGGGTACTTGGTGCGGGGCAGCCGCCTGTATCCTGTGTACCGCTCGCAGTGCCTTAGCGAGAAACATAGTCGGTTGACGGTGAAGGAGCTTCTGGATGCCTGGCGAGAAAGGTTTGGTTCTGATGAAGTTGTCTTGGCTGAGGCAGTACGGCTGGCCAACCGCCTTCAGAAGGTCAAGAGGCATCCTCTCTTCTATTCACTGAAGGACACCTGGATCAAGCAGAACCAGGGCAAGCTTGTCGAAGGTCGCATAGCCCGTGTGGAAAACAACTACTGCTGGAATTGCGATGGCGAAGGGTGTTGGAGGTGCGACGATGGAGTCTACTCATCCCGCAAGTTGTACGAGCACACATTCAAGATCGGTGAGCGAACATATTCCTTTCATTCGTACTCGCGGCCCAGCATCCTGAGTGACAATCGAGGGGCCGATCTGCCGCACTATGGCCGTCCGTTCAATCGCGACGAACTACCGTTGCCTCCGCAATCGGTATTGGTGTCGCTGGTGCGACTGCTGCTCGGCAACGAAGGCGTATCCAGCCAGCCAGAGGAGAGCGTCCTGACCGGTTGAAGAAAGCGACCATGTCAATCAGTCTTTCACGTTGGCAGTCGCGTAGCCCAGCCCGTGTTCCTACCCAGTCTTGGGAGTCAAATTCCAAGCTTCTCAAAGAACGCCTTGTGACGGCGTTGGACATCAACCACGATCTTGTCGAAATGGAGGATTTCGGTGTGCGCATTGAGCGCGCGGTTATACATATAGTACCCCAGTTCGCCTTTCAGCCGTGCGTAGTTCCCGTTATTCTCGGCAAACACATGAATTGCATTCGTGATGTCGCAGATGGCATAGCAATAGTACCGCGTACTCTCGCCAACATTCAAATCCCGCCCGTTCGGGAGACGCACCTTACCATTGGCCTTGATCTCACGAAGATATCGGTAGAGTTGTCGCGTCGGGTCTTCATCGAATGATTTCCGCTGCGGCTTCTTAAACTCGATCAACGAGACTGCGCGGGCAGTCTTGTCCTCATCAACCTCAGCGAAGGCAACGATGTCGGGGCGTTCCTCGCTGCTGGAACTCGTCGTCTGGTTCAATGGCGTGTCGGATGCCGCAAACGCATGGAAGGTCAAGCACTCGTCGATAATCCAAAGGTTGTGGTCCTCGAACGCCAGTTGCGCGGTATTCGCTTTGCGCGGAAACACAAGGTCGTGAATAATATCCTCGTTGGAATACTTACCATCCGAGTTCAACTCCAACTTTCTCTGCAACAGGTCAATAATCCGCTTGCGGTGACAGAGGTAGCTCGCAAGATTGTCCTTCTGAAACTCAGTGATCTGCGTCGTTAGCGAGCGGTACGCTTTCTCGACTTCTTCCAGGCTCTTGGCCTGGGTTTTCAGCAAAATGTCGCTCTGCTTGCGAATTTCAAGTTCCGCGCGGCCCTTGTGACGGTAAAGCACCTCGTTGACCTTTTCGGACGTGCTGTTTGGCTCGATCTCATCGAATACTTCCGGGCAGTAGTGGGGGACCGCCCGAAGGGCCGGGTTTTCGTTGGCAACGTAATGTGCAACAAGCTCCTCCTTACGCTCCCGTGTCTTCTCAAGGAATGTGGATAGAAAGTCTCTTGCGGAAGAAGCTACCGTCCGCTCAATCTGCCTCATCGTGATCGCACCATCCTCGGCAAACATACTGTCGTCTTCTGGGATATTGAAATCGAGGCGGTAATTGTCCGCCCTCTGGTCCAGGTAGTCCGATGTGACATAGATCGCATAGGTAAACTTGCGATTGCTGTCGTCGAATGGCGTGCTGGTTCCAAGCACCTTTGCGAGGCCCAAACGTTTCACGTCGCGACAGTTGGCACAAAGAACTGCATTATGCATCTTGTCGTGAGTGCCGTAGAGCTTGATGTGCGCGAGAGCAAACTCATGCCCGCCAATACATGTAGTCTCCTCAGTAAGGTTGTTCTTGATGTCGTTCTCGAACATCTCATTGAGGACAAAGGATTCTTCTTCATCGATGACAGTGATACGTGGCACCTTGCCAGAAATGAAGTAGGAAAGGCAATGCTCCAAGATTCGCTGGGCGATCTTCGCAGTTGTCTTGTAGGCACTCGGGAGTGCGCGGTACTCCTTCTTGAATCCATTTAGACGAACAATCGTGTACTGCCTGTTGCCATCGACCGCGGCATGCTCGGTCGTCTCTATCCCGTGCTCTGTCGTGAAGGTGAACACACGCTTCATGCGTCTGCTATTGGATCGGTAGACACTCTCGATGTGAACATGATCGAACGCCTTCAACCAGAGAAACCGTCCAACGCCTTTACCACCAAGAGCCTTCTTGTAATCCGAATCAGATGTCTGAAACGATTCGAAATTGGCGTCGTTAAAGCCGACCCCATTGTCGGTAATTACGAAACCGTTGATTCTCGGTTCATCGATGTCGCCCAATGTCTGCTGGTCCTCGCGCACAACACGCACGTCGATCTTGCCGGTGGCGACTTTGCCTCGCTCCTCAATCGCCTGGATTGAATTGACAACAGCCTCGAAGACAGGGAGAAGGGCTTCGCTCTTGAAAGGGGGCAGGTTCCGCACTTTTCCTTCAAGGTTGGTTCTCATGTATTTCATGTCAACTGAGACTCCACAATCGTGGTCTGGTTTCTGTCCCTATTCCACCACCCTACCCAAGCCACACGGCGCAGTCACTCCAGAACCGTTACGCCGCAAATGTCCCACTTGTACACTGGTCCCAAACATAGTCATAGACCCGCTCGGCCAGCGTTTCCGTATCGGCATCAGAAAACGGCGGTCGTGGGAGCAACTCCCAGAGCGAATCGAGGATGAACACCTTGACTTCGGCTTGGGTACGTGTGCTCTTGGTCCAGTTCTGCATGGGGGCTAGCAACGACTTCAGTGAGGCAAGCAACGACCTGCTGGCTTGCTTGAGTCGTTCCCGGTCAGCCTTCGTGATGCTCTCCCTGAAAAGCAGGTCGAACAATGCCAGTTCTTCCTCATTCAAGCCCTCTTCCGCAGCACGCTTTTGTTCCTCGTCAAGGCTCTGCGCTAGAGCCATCAACTTCGCAAATGTCTCTTCGACTGTCACACGGTCTTTCTCGCGGTTGTAGTCGGCAACGACTTCCATGTACCGCTTGTAGTAGTCCATCCTCTGCGGATTGTGGGCAAGCATCTGCGCGAGCTTCTTTTCCACAAGATCCCGGATGTCCTGCAACGCGGCGCGTTTCCGTTGCACCTTCTTGGCGAACTCGTCCCTTAACTTGGCAAAATCAATCTGACTGAGGTCTACCGTCAGCCCATCAGCATGGTCATCTCCAGCGCCCTGGGTACGGATCGCCTCGTTGACGATCTTGTGCAATTCCTTGAGAACCTCGGTAACGTCCGCCAGATCGCGTTTTTCCTCAAGCTTCTTGTAGATGGCCTCGATGTTGTCGTGCCGTTCGGCATAGGCATACGCACTTGGCTCCATCACCAGCGCCTTGAAGCGGCTGAATACCTCGCGGGCCATGATCTCAAACCGGCGTTTGGCGTCGTCCGAAGTGCAGACTGCATCCACGGCATCCCGCAGGGCTTGAATTCGGGCAAATCCCTTCGCGCCGATTAGCCGTTCCGGATCGAAGCCCAGCCCTTGCAGGTGACTTTCCGCTGCTTCAAGGGCGTCTAACAACGACGCCACGAACTCCTCGATGGGAACGACAATCTCGTCGGGATCGTCGCCGCCCCCCGGCTCGCCGTCTTTCTCTTCGTCTTCATCGTCATCGTCGCCCACGGCATATTGGGCAAGGGCTGCCCGAAGACTCTTGAGCATCCCGTTGTAATCGACGATCACCCCGCAGTCCTTACCGGGATAAATCCGGTTGGCGCGGGCAATGGCCTGCATGAGGGTATGGGCTTTCATGGGCTTGTCAATGTAGAGCGTTTGGAGGCACTCCACGTCGAAGCCGGTCAACCACATGGCACAGACAACGGCGATACGAAACGGATGTTGCGGGTCTTTGAACGCATCTTCAACGTCAACCCGCTTGCCATCCGGCGTTTCGAAGCCGGTCTTCATCACCACGCGATGCGGGATAATGTCGAAATCCCATTTTGCGAAGTCCCGAACCTCATTTTGGGCTTCGCTAATAATGATTTCGATAATGGTGCTTCGCATCCAGGCTTCCTGCCCGCGTAGCTTCTCCAAGACTTTGGTAAGATGCTCGCACTCGTCAGGGGCCGTAGCTGCCGCCAATTCGCTCTCGACCTCGGCAATCAGCGTACCGATCTGGGCGATTTTGGCACTCCAACGGGGCTGAATTCGCTGAAAGACCCTCGCGCAGGTAATCTTGTCAACGCACACCAGCATCGACTTCCCGCACTCCCATCGTAACGAGCAATATTCCACGAAATCATCTGCGATCTTGTCCAATCGGTCGTCGGCGGTAATGACCTCGTAATCCTGACCCAGCAGCTTCTCCAAATGGGCCTGTTGGTCGGCGTCCAGGTCCGCTTCTTCGATCTTCGCTGCAATCCGGTCATTCAAATCGAGGCGGGCGATCCCGAGCTTCTCGCCACGATTCTTGTAGACCAGTTTCGCTGTGGACTTATCCTCCTCCGATCGCTTGAAGTCATATCGAGAGATGTACTTACCGAAAATCCGCTTGGTGAGTTCTTCATGCTTAAATAGGGGCGTTCCGGTGAACCCAATAAACGAGGCGTTTGGCAATGCCAGCCGCATGTTGCGGGCGAACTTCCCTGCCTGGGTGCGATGGGCTTCGTCCGAAATCACGATAATGTCGTCGCGGCGGCTATACGGCTCCTTCGGGTCGACCTTCTTATTGAACTTGTGGATCAAGCTGAATATGAAGCGGTGATTCTGTTTCAGCAACTCCCGCAACTCATCGCCAGAACCCGCACGCGGCGTTTTCTCGTCAACAACGCCACATCCGATGAACGTTCGCCAGATTTGGTCGTCCAAATCCTCGCGGTCGGTCATAATGACAAAGGTGAAATTGCCCGGCACGACGCGCCGCACCTTCTCTGCGAAGAAGGCCATCGAATACGACTTTCCGCTCCCTTGCGTATGCCAAAAGACCCCGAGCAGTCCCAAATCGGGGTGGGCACGTTCAACCAGCGGCAATTTCCTCACATGACGTTCGGCACGCGGCAACTGCTTCTTACTGGACGTTGATAGTCCGTCGCCCGCTTCCTCTTCCTTCTTCTCGGGACGCCTTTCAACCACGGCAATACGATACCGCTGCCGCACTTCTGGTGGGAACTGTCGTTTCAATTCTTCTTGGCGCTGCACCGACGCCACGGCATTGTTGACCCCCAGGACTTGATGATTCCGGGCAACGATTTTACGGGTGCCACCGGCGCGGCTATCGTCAAACAGGATGAAACTCTCCACCAAGTCCAACAACCGATCCTTTGCCAACATGCCGTCGAGCAGGACTTGGGCATCCAATCGGCCCGTGTCCTTCTCGTCATTCCGCTTCCACTCGGCAAAGTGCTCCCACTTGCTGGTGATCGACCCGTACTTGGCGCGATCCCCGTTACTGACGACCAGGAAGACGTTGTGGTGAAAGGCGTGATTGATGCTGTGTTCGCTCATGTAGTCCGTCAGGTTGTCGTCGAACCCTGCCCGCATATTGCGGTACACAGCTTTCAGTTCGATGAAGACCAAAGGCAGACCATTGACGAAACACACCAAATCGGCGCGCCGGTTGTAATGCGGCACCCGCAACCCCTGAATCTTCAACTCCCGCACGGCCACGAACCGATTGTTGGGAACGCCATTGGTTGAGCCGTTGCGATAGTCGATGACGCGGGCGCGATCTTGCTTCACCTCACCACTGGAGTCACGCCACTCGACCGGCACACCGTTGCGAATGAAGTCGTAGAACTCCCGGTTGTGTTGCACCAGCGACCGCGAGTAATCCACCCGCGTTAGCTTTTCGACGGCCTGATCGTGGGCCGCTTTCGGCAGGTCGGGATTGAGTCGCTCGATAGCTGCCCGCAGGTCGCGTACCAACACCACCTCGCGTTCGGTGGCTCGACCAAGAGTCCCCGTAGGCCCTAACGTCTCTTCATTGAAGGCGTAGACGCTTTCCCAGCCGAGTTTGTCACGGAGATAGTCGGCAAACGTCTGCTGGACAAGCCTGTCTTCGCTGTTGATGTCAGTGATCATTAGCCCCTCCTCTAATTTACACGGCAATCTCTCCACTCATCAGACGCGGCAGTAGCAGGTCGCACGCTGCTCGCAACTTCTGATTCTGAAGTTGGAGAAGTTCCTTCTGATCGGCCAACGGCTCAACGAATTCACGAAAGGCCCTCTGAAGCGATGGAGAAGGAATAAGCATCTCCGCTGCGGCCAGGACTTTTGCATTGGCGTTAGGTTGCGCAGCCCCGCCGACGCGGGATTGAACGTAATCCTTATATTCCTGCGACTCGACAAAGATGCCAAGCAGCAGATTATCATATTCCGGCTTAACCCGAAGCCGGACCAAGTACGAGGCGAAGACTGAGTCTGGATGACGTTTGTGAAGTCGCTTCGCATACCCGACCGTTGCGCCGGTGCGTGCAACGACAATATCGCCCTCTTTGAGGAGGAACTTATCTAACCGAGTTTCCTCAATCCGGCAATGCGGTACCGATGCCCAATCAATAGATTCAGGCACAATGTCAGTAATTCTCAAAAACTTCGGGCCGACTTCCTCTTGTTCGGCACTTGCCGTGTAGCCATAGTCCACCGACTCACACAAGTCAGCAAGGCTCTTCTTTTCCCATCCTTCCGGTATGCCTCCAACGATCCTAGAATGTTCGCGGCCAGGATAGCGAAAACGCACAAACCACTCTCGATAGAGTTGCCTCGCCGCTTCTTCTAGCAACACGACTCGTCGCCGGTTGATCTCTATGAGATCGTCATACGACATGAGGAACGCGGCTATGGCCTGCCTATTTGGCGGATAAGGAATCTCAAAGGTGGCTATGGTATCTTTTGGTAGGTTGTGTCCTTTCGGCAGGCGTGCATGAACTGCTTTGAGGGGTATGGTATCGTTGGG
>CAZLDQ010000210.1:0-9988 GCA_964558295.1 uncultured Planctomycetaceae bacterium
GAGCTACCACGGTGTATCGGATTTTGCGGGAGGGGAAGCGGGGCTGTCCCTGGCGACGGCGGTGCGGAGGTCAGCCGGGGTGGGGCGAGGGGTGGTCACGGAGTGTGCGTTCGATGGGGAGGAGGAGGGCTTCCAGGTGGGCGTGGGTTTTCTTCTCATGTTGGAAACTCAGAAGGTCTTCGAATAAGGAATCGACCAGTTCTTCGGGAATCTGTGCCTCAAGGACAGTGATATTGCCGGGAAAGACCTGGGTGCCAAAATGCTTTCCTTCGCAGTCCTGACCCTCGATCATCGGGTAGCGGACGTAATTGCCGATCTGGTGCCGGTCGAGGATTTCGGTTACCGCGTCGGCGAGCTCGAAATGGACGGCGAGGTGGAGCAGTTTCATGGGAAAAGCCCGGTTCAGATTCGGCGGTGCAGCAGGCGGGCGGTTTGCGTACGTAATGGATCGACGAGGGTATAGACCACGGGGATGACCAGGAGGGTCAGGACCGTGGTGGTCGTCATGCCCGCGGTGACGGCGACGCCAAGCGGCGCGCGACCTTCGCCGCCGGCTCCGAAGCCCAGGGCGATTGGGAGGATGCCGAAGATTGTGGAGATGGCCGTCATCAGCACGGGCCGGAAACGGATGCGGGCGGCTTGCTGGGCGGCGTCGACGACGGAGACGCCGCGGGCGACCAGGACGTTGGTGTAGTCGACCAGTAGAATCGCGTTTTTCGTGGCCATGCCGAGGAGCATGATCAGCCCCACAAAGGCGACGATGCCGAACGGCATGTTGAGGGCCCACAGGGCGCCGGCCGCACCGACGAGGGCCAAGGGGAGCGAGAGCAGGATCGTCAGCGGATGGAGGAACGATTCGAACTGGGCGGCTAGCACGAGGTAGATGAACACCACGGAGAACGCCAGGGCGATCGACAGGTTGGCAAACGACTCCTGAAAATCCCGGGTCTGGCCGGTCAGAGCGTAGTCGAAGCCGGGCGGCAAGTTCGCGTCCAAGTAGGCGGTCAGTTTGTTGAGCGCCTCACCGAGCGGTACCTCCGGTGGGTTGGACGCCGAGAGAGTGGCCGAGCGAATCCGGTTGAAGTGGTGAATCTCGCTGGGGCCGATCGTCTCTTGGATGGTCACGAGATTGGAGAGTGGCACCAGGTCGCCGCTGGAACTGCGTACGTAGAGATGCTGAAGTGTCTCGGGAACCATCTTGCCGCGGCCGACGACTTCGGTGATCACGTCGTAGCGTTCCGTGCCGACTTGGATCTCGGAAATGTCCGGCTCGCCAAGGAGGTAACGCATTGTATTGGAGATGTCGGCCACCGAGATGTCCATCTGCGAGGCGAGGTCGCGGTGGATCGACACGTTGACCTGGGGTTTGTTCATCTTCAGATCGGAGTTGACGCCCACGTATTCCGGTTGGCTGCGCATCCAGGCCATGATTGATTCCTGGGTGGAAGCCAGCCGGGCGAGGTCCGGATGCTGGAGGACGACTTGCAACGCCGCGCCGCTCATCCCAGCGATTTCCGACAATTCGACGACGAACGCTCGCCCGCCGGGAAGCTGGTTGAGGCGTTGCCGCAACTGTTGCATGACAACGACCTGGTGCTCGCGGCGGGTTTCGCGAGGCGTGAGGTGGACGAAGATCATGCCCTCGTTGACCTCACCGATCCCGGTTTGGGACAGGCCGATGGCGAGAAACTGATGCTTGACGGCAGGCGTGTCGGCCAACACCGCTTCGATCGCCTGGGCGTAAGCGTCGGTCTGCTGGAGCGTGGCGCCTTCCGGGGTTTCGAAGAGAATCAACAGTTGTTCCCGGTCGACTGTTGGGGCGAATTCCGTGGAGAGGTGGTTGAAGAAATAGAAGGTCAGGGCGAACATCGCCATGGCCATCAGTAGGGTGACAAGGCGGAACCGGAAGGCCAGACGCAGGATCGAGGCATAGAGTCGTTCGACGACTCGGAACCCCCATTCCGACGCGCGAAACAGAAGGCCGTGCCGGGTCGGTGGGCGTAAGAGCCGCGCGCAGAGCATGGGGGTGAGCGTGAGGGCGGTGAAGGTTGAAGCGACGACGGTTACGGTCACGGTCAGGCCGAATTCGTAGAAGAAACGGCCGATGAGTCCAGTGGTGAAGGCTACGGGGATGAATACGGCGGCCAGGGAGATCGTGTTGGCGATGGCCGGAAAGGCGACTTCCGTAGTGCCGACGCGGGCCGCGGGAATCGGCTCGGCCCCCTGTTCGAGGTGCCGGTAGGAACTCTCCAAAACGACAATCGCGTCGTCGACCACGATGCCGATGGCCAGGATTAGGGCGAGCATGGTCAGGGTATTGATACTGAAGCCGAGCACATACATAGAGGCGGCCCCGCCCAAGAGCGAGGCGGGAATCGCCAGGCCGGTGATGAGCGTGCCCCAGGCGTTGCGCAGGAAGGCAAGCACGACCAGCACCACGAGCAAGGTGGCCAAGCCGATCGTCACGAGCAGGTCGTCAATGCTCTCCTGGATGTACTCGGAGGAGTCGGTGGCGATGGTGTAGGTCAAGCCCGGGGGGAAGGCTTTGCCCAATTCGATCATTCGCTGGCGCACCGCAGCGGCCAGGGCGATGGTGTTGGCGTCGCTGTGCTTGACCACGCCGAGACCCACGGCCGGGACACCGGCGAAGCGGGCCAATTGGCGGTCGTTCTCCACGCCGTCGGTGGCTTGGCCCACGTCGGAGATTCGCACCGGGGCGTCGTTGCGGTAGGCGACGATCAGGTCGTTGATCGGCCCGGGCGAGTCAAATTGCCCTTGTGTCTTGATGAGAAATTCTCGGGTTTTACTCTCAACCCGGCCGGAGGGGATCTTGACATTGTTTCGCTGGACAGTGTTGACGACGTCCTGGACTGAGAGATGATGGGCGGCTAGTTTTTGGGGATCGAGCTTGAGCCGGGCTGCATAACGTCGCTCGCCACCGATTTGGATTCGGCCCACGCCCCGCAGGTTTTCCAAGCGTTCCTTGAGGACCTCGTCGGCATAGCGGGTCATCGCGACCACGTCCCAACGGCGGTCGCCGGTCAGCGAGATCCACATGATCGCCCGAGCGTCGGGGTCGAGCTTGTTGACGATTGGTTCTTCGATTCCGTCGGGCAGGTCGCGCCGGGCGCGGTTGACACGGTCGCGGACGTCTTGGGCGGCGATGTCGATGTCGCGCCAAAGCTCGAATTCGGCGGTCACTGTGCCGACCTGGTCGCGGGCCGTCGACCTAAGCTCCTTGAGGCCCTCGATGGTGTTGATCTCCTCCTCCAGCGGTTCGAGAATTTCGGTTTCGATCACCTCAGGTTCCGCGCCGGGGTAGACCACGTTCACGCTGACGATTGGGAAATCAACGTCGGGATTCTCTCGGACGGGCATGGAAAAGTAGCCGAAGAGGCCGAAGATCGTGAGGATCAAGAAGATCACGACGGTCAGTACGGGGCGTCGGATACAGAGGTTCCAGATCACCGTCGAACCTCCTCCCGTTCCGACTGGCCCCCGCGTGCGGTTTCGTCTTTGTCGATGAAACGGACAGTGGCACTGTCGGAAAGCTGCATATGACCGGATCGGACGACCAGTTCACCGATGGCGATTCCTTCGCGGATTTCGGCCAGTCCCGCACGGCGTTGGCCGACTTCCACACGGCGCAGGCGAGCCTTGTGACCGTTGACTACGAAGACGAAATAACCTTCGCTGGTGGCCACGAGGGCTTCTTCCGGGACCGCCGGACGGTGCTCGACGATCTTGGTGGTTAGCACTGCGGTGGCGAATGCGCCCGGCTTGAGGAGCCGCTGAGGGTTGGGGACGGTGATCTTCACCAGGAAGGTACGAGTACGCTCGTCGACCTCGGGACTGATGAAGGTCACCGTGCCGTCAAAGGAGCGATCGGGAAACGCGTCGACCCACACCTTGGCCTGCTGTCCATCACGCACCTGGCCGGCAAAGCGTCCGGGAACGTGTACGGCCACCGTTGCCGGATCGACCTCGATGAGGTTTACCAGGTCTTCCCCTTGCTTGACGTAATCGCCGATGTCGACGGGGCAGCGTGAGGCGATTCCCGCCATCGGGGCGACGATTCGCGTGTCGGCCAAGCGTTCTTCGTTTAATTGGAGCGAGGCTTTCAAGCGGCTGATCTCGGCCTCAGCCGTGAGGAGATCGGCCAACGCCTGATCCAGGTCGGCCCGGGCCGCCACGCGACGGCGGAAGAGTTCCTCGATTCGTTTGTATACGGCGCGAGCGTTTTCTACCTTGGCTTCGCCGGCGTTGAGGGCTGCTTTGCGTTCGGCCAATTCGCGTACCAACTTGTCGTCGTCGAGAGTGAACAACAGATCCCCCTTAGCCACGTCTTGTCCCTCCTCGAAGTGAATTCCGCGAATCACGCCCGGGATCTCGGGACGGACCTCGACGAACGTCTTGGCGCGAACCGAACCGATGCCGGGGACCGTTTCGTGGAAAGTTGCTGGCTGGACCTTGGCGACTTCTACTGCGACAGGCGGCTTCTGTATGTCCGGGTCCGGGGTTGAGGACTTGCGGGCGGAACAACCGAACAGAAGGATCGCGAGGAGCAAGCCGACGGCGGCCACTTGGCGACCAGGGGACGGGTAGTGTCTGATCCGTTGTGTCGGCGCGGAGACGCCAGTTGAGAGTGGCGGAAATCGACCGTTTCGGGGCATAAAGGACACCCCTTCAAGGAAAGCCGCATTTGGCTCTCAAACAATCTTATGCTTGCTGCATGGCTAGGGCTATCGGGAAATGACGCCCAAAGGGTGGAAAGACTATGCAAGCAGTGCTGTTCTGCCACTCGTTGATCTGGTGTGATTCATGAGTTGTGACGAACAAGATTGCCAAGCGAGTCAACCGAACAGCGGTTGGCCCGTGCGATGGAAGGCCTCCATGGCGGCGAGACTCTCTGTGGCATAGCGATGCGCACCGGTGGGACTGTTGCGTCGCGAGCTCATCGAGACAACGATGTACTTCTGATGCTCATAGAGGAGGTAGAAGAAGCGTCGCACGGCCGCCTCGCCAGTGTGGGTGTCGAGGCGAAGGCCGTAGCCCTCCCAGAACGGTTCTTGGGTGATGCAGCAGTAGTCGGCAATGGCCAGGTCCCACTCGACATCTCCCCAACATGCCCGATCGAAGTCGAGTACGCCGGTTACTTCGCCGTCCGCGTCGACCAGGAGATTGGTGACCCAGAGATCGCCATGGCAGAGACGGGGCGTGGTACAGGCGTCGAACACCTTCAGGTGCTTTTCGAGGAGGGCCATTGCGCCGTTGGCGGTGGGAGCGTCGTATACTCCGCAGGCGACGATATCATCAAGCAGTTTGCGATACATCACGGCGAAGGCCGCCGGCCAGGTTGTCTGGGGTGTCATACACTGGTGTTCGCCGAGATAGCCGAACCGCCCATCGAGGGCTACAAGGCCGTGGATCTGCCGGACCCAATGGCCCCACTGTCGTAGCGAGCGGGCTTGGCTTTCTCGCGAGAACGCCGCCTCGGACAGCGGGATACCGGGGAGCCGTGGCATGATCAGATAATCGCGGTCGAGGTGCTTGCGCGAGAAGTCGGTAGCCAGAATGGGAGGGACAGGAACCTTGGTTTCAGCGAGCAGCCGTCGATGGATCGCCGGTTCCTGACGCATCATGCGATACTCGTAGAACAATTGCAGCAGGCTGTCGGGGGGGGCTACGCGAAGGACGTATTCTTCGCGACTGTGCGGGTGGGTGACGGCGAAGACCTCCGAGAACTTGCCCGATCCGAACCGACGGGCACGGCAAGAGCCCAGACCGAGAAGGTTGTTGGCCAATTCTGCTGCGGCGAGTTCGCTTAGCATGGCGTCGAGTGTCACTGGCCGAGGGGATTCACAAGGTCGCTGTGCTGATCAAAGGGGGGGCGGGGGGCAGGCTTTGAGATGTGAGGTTTTGAGCTTGTCACGTGAACGTCCCTTCCGAGTCGTGATCGCCGCCTTCCTGAACCCTGAACCCTTTGATTGTGCCATGTGGCGATGGAAAATTGTATTGGTTCCTTGCAAGTTGGTGAAGCGGGGTACTGGGACGTGCGAGGCTGCTCTCCCGCTTCTCCCTTCGTGGCTGGTGAGGTACAATGAACCGGAAAACATGAGCCTTGGCGGGAATCTCTGCCTTGTACAGCGAAGAAAGGATCTGTCTGCCATGCAATATCGGCCTCTCGGACAGTCGGGAATCTCTGCTTCTGTGGTCGGTCTTGGGACCTGGGTGATGGGGGGCTGGATGTGGGGGGGCGCCGATGCGGCCGCGGCGATTCGGGCGATTGACGCGGCGTTGGATGCCGGCGTCAACCTGGTGGATACTGCGCCGGCCTATGGCTTTGGCCTGTCGGAGAATGTGGTCGGCAAGGCGATCAAGGACCGTCGTGACCGGG
This sequence comes from uncultured Planctomycetaceae bacterium, assembly GCA_964558295.1. Classification (GTDB taxonomy): domain Bacteria; phylum Planctomycetota; class Planctomycetia; order Pirellulales; family Thermoguttaceae; genus JBDKTH01. The sequence goes on from CAZLDQ010000210.1 coordinate 6,398, forward strand.
TCGTGCTTGCCACGAAGTGCAATCTGGTTTGCGATCCCACGCATGGAACATTCATGTTCCGTTCCAACATCCTTGGGATTGATCCGCATGGGCAGATTGTCGTGCATATCTACGGTGGGCCGGAATCGATTCGTCGCGAGGTGGAAGATAGCCTTCAGCGGCTCCAGACCGACTATCTCGATCTGCTCCAGACCCATTGGCAAGACACGTCGACGCCCTTTGAAGAAACCATGGGCGCGCTGATGGACTTAAAACGTCAGGGAAAGATCCGCGCGATCGGGGTTAGCAATGCGACCTCCCAGCAGATGGACCGGTATCGGAGTGTGGGGCCGTTGGACAGCGACCAGGAGAAGTACTCGATGCTCGCCCGGGGGATCGAACAGGATCAACTTCCCTATTGCCATCGGCATGGCATTGCCGTGTTAGCCTACTCGCCTCTCGGGCAAGGGCTGTTGACCGGCAAAATCGGACCGGAACGGAAGTTCGCTGAAGGCGATCTGCGCAACAGTCACCCGTTGTTTACTGTGGAAAACCGCCAACGCATTGCCAAGATGCTCGATCGCATCCGACCGATCGCCGAGACGCATCGGCTCACGCTTGGGCAGTTGGCCATTGCTTGGACCTACCATCAGCCGGGGCTGACGCATGTCCTCTGCGGCGCGCGAACGGCCGACCAGGCTCAAGAGAACGCCAGGGCCGGCGAGGTTCAGCTTTCAGCGGATGAACTGGACACGATCAATGCTGCGCTGACGGAGCTTGCGGGGTGACTTCCAGCCGCGACTTGAGCCAGGCGTAGATGCTGCCGCCGATCTGCTTGTATCCGACCGGGTTCGGATGCACGCCGTTGTTGACCGGGAACCCGTCCACGGGGTCGAGGTTCAGCTCCGTGGGGATGAGAAAAAGATTTTCGGCCTGGCGGTTGGCGAAGTGTTCCAGTTGGCGTTGGACCAGACGGTGTTGGATTGTCTTCCAGCCCCAGCGGTGATACTTGCCGTGATAGTTGGCCTCGAAACCCGACTCTCGGGCGTTTGGCGGCGTGGTCAGGCAGATGCCGAGTTCGGCGTGCGGGACCGCTTGGCGGAAGGCGGCCAGCAGGGTGTCGGCCTGGGCGAACATCGCGTCAATGCGGGCGTCGATCGCCTTGGGGGCATCGGGCAAAGCGGAGAAGCAATCGTTGATCCCGAGCATGAAGGTGACCACATCGGGCCGCTGACCGCCGAGTGATTCACGGAAATAGCGCTCAAGATCGAGCGTCGGTTTCCCCTCCTTGCCGGCAAACACGAAGGGACTGCTCCGTGGCTTGAGAGTCCCGTGGGGCTTGGGCTCCAGATACGTGGCAAAGCGGCCCCACGTCCAGCCACCGTATCCCTCGTGTCGTACGCCTGGGGCTGCGTGTGTCGGCTGATGGGTTCCCAGCATGGTCCAGGTGGGATTTCCGGGTAACGACAGGAGACGAGCGATCTCATTTGGATAGATCGTGGCATGTGTCAGGCTGTCGCCGACGAGCAGAAGCCGGAGATTACGGCCCTCGCCTGCATTGTCCGCAGCCACATGAAGTGTCAAGCGAGCCTCTTGGACCACCTTCCCGCTTTCGTCGGCCACGGCCAGGGCCATCGGGTGGTCGCCGACATCTTTGGGTTCGGGGGTTACGGTCCAGCGGCGCGTCTCGGTGTGGCCGATCGAGCACTGAACGCGGAACTGGTACTTCTCGGGCGTTGGGGTCAACACGATGTTGTCGAAGTAGAGACTCATCTCCTGCCCGGCGACGGCGTAACAAACCGGGGGCAATGTCAACTGGAGCGACCCAGCCTCGCGGCTTTCCGCGGCACGGGCGAGTTGCAGAACCAACGCGATGACGACCAGGAAGCGAATGAGGCGATTCATACACGGGCCCTTTCACGAAGCTTGATGTGGTAACCCAATGTTGCACTCCCCATTTGGCCGGCCAAATGTCAACTGTGCACGAGGGACAACCAGGGGATTGGCAGACTCTCCGCATCCATCTTGGTCCAGCGACCGCCGAGCGTCAAGCTTTTCGCCGATTACCTGAGATGGGCCGTGCGAATCGAGGCCAGTTGGCGCAAGGCCGGCTTGGGATGACGGCGAAGGTCGAACAGGCCGCCGTGCGGGAAGTCGTGGGGCTCGGTGTCGCGAAGTTGATTCCAGAGGAGGCCGTTGACGTAAGGCTTGGCTAAGAGCAACGGTAGGTAGCGACTGACCCACATCTGCTGTGTTTTGGCGTTCCAACTGTCCGGCGGCAGTTTCGTCTGCCGCGAGGCCAAGGGGTCGGCATGCGAGGCGCTTGGGGCACAGACCGACAGGTAGAGCGGCACGCCCAGAAGGCTCCAATAGTCCAACTGCCGGCTGAACTCGATGGGATCGCGCGGCATTGTCCCGCCTGGGTGGTAGCCGACGTTGATCTCCAGCATCAGGCCGGTCAGGCCCAGGTTGGCGCGGACCAGTGCATCGGCGAAGTGCAACGGCGGGAAGTCCATCTCGCGCCGGCTGAGATACTCAGCCCAGGGCTGGTCGAAGGAGATGACCATGGGGGTGTCTGGATCGAGGGTCCTTGTCAACTCGATGGCTCGGGCCGTGAGGCGGACTTTCTCCTCCTCGGTTAGGGTAAAGAGTTGGGAGGTGTTGAGCCGGCCACCGCAAATCCAGAGATCGACTTGCCCCCGATAGCGGCTGACCGTAGCTTGAACGAACTGCGACGCGAAATCCAGAAGGCTGTCGAAGTCGTCTTCGTACAGGAAGAGCCAGTCGGGGACAGTGCGAGGGTCGAATTGTAGAAGCGGTCCGGCACAGACGGTCAGGCGATTGGCTTGGCACCACTGGATTTGTTTGTCGGTGACGTCCCAGAAGAATTCCTCTTCGCTGGTTTCGATCTCCCGCCAAGACATGGGGACGCCTGCGGCGTTGAAGGTCTGGAGGAATTCTCTCGCGGTGTAGTCGTCGAGCAGGGAAACCCCCAGATTGGCCCCGAGGAAGGAATCGAGTCTCTGGAGGACACGGCGTCGCACGGCGAGGGCTTGTTCGGTGTAAAGGGCGGCCAGCAGGTGCGAGGCTTCGATGGCGATGACGATTGCCCGTTCGGCCCATTGGTTGGACTCGGCCGAGCCCTGTTCGGCGGCAATCGCCTTACTGAAGCAGGAGGTGGCTTCGGCGGCTTTCTGGTCGACGTCTTCTCCGCCGAGCAGTCCAATCGCTCGCCATTCGGCCAACTGATTCCGGAGTTGTCCGACCTCGCCGCGCGCGAGTTCCAGAGGGAGGTAGTAGGGTTCGGAACGTTCCATGAGCGTACCGGTGGCCAGAATCAATTGGCCGTACCCTTCGACCGTCCAGGGGATATGGAGACTCGCCGAATCTGCTGTGGCCCGTTCGAGTACCAACTCGCCCTCGTCCAGTTCGATCCGAACCCGCCAAGGGATGCGGTCAAAACCTGACAGATAGGCCTGCTGGGCGGCTTCTTCGGTGATGCGATCGGGGGGTAAGTGAAATCGCATCAAACCCATTAAAACATACCCTTTGCTCGCCTGGAAACATGCCAATCAATCAGGGCGGGTAAATCGCCGGGAGGTTGCATCTTTG
>CAZLDQ010000211.1:0-9911 GCA_964558295.1 uncultured Planctomycetaceae bacterium
GGCCCACCTTCGCCGAGCCGCCTAAACTCGCCACGAACCTTCAGCCGCACCCTGGCTTCCGGTGGCCTTTGGCCGGGAGGCTGGTATACTAACCCTTGCGATAGTCCTTCGCGAACGAGGCCCTCTGCTTCGAAAGCCAGACCATGACCATCGGGGCGTATTGTCGCAATTGTGGGCGGATTGTGTTTGCCACGTCCGAGAAGATCGGCGCTTCGATCCTCTGCCCAGGCTGTCGCACGCCACTTCAAGTGACCGCCTCCCTCTCGCGGGATGAACCGGTCAATCTGGCATGTCCCCGCTGTGCTAGCGTGCTGCGCGTCATCCGGGAACTCGAAGGGCACCGAATCCAGTGTACGACCTGCCGGCTTGCCCTCCGTGTGTCGGCCTCTCCCTGGAAGCTGACGCCGATCGAAGAGGTCACTCAACCGATCGAGGAAAAACCCGCCGAAGGGCACGAGGCCTGGCAAAGCCGGGTGGCCGCCGCCGCGGCGCAACAGGCCGCCGCCGGAAGGCTCGACAACAACTCCATGTCCGGTCGATCGAGCGAGACGGCAACGTGACCCATCGCGTGCCCCTCGTTGCGAAGGCACCAGCGGTCCTTTCCGTCAGCAACGCGAATCCCACGCTGCCGGCCTGGCATTCACTCGCCTTGCGTCCCGCGTATTCCACGTTTCCGCGCGGCACGCAATCGGCGATAGGTCTCCAGGGCATCGGGGAACGGTTCCAGCGCCCGGTCGAAGATCCCCAGGGTATAGGCGATCGTCATACCGTAGTTGCAGATGGGCACCCCGGCCTGGCGGCAGCGGAGCATGCGTGTGAGCATCTCGCGACGGTTCCACATGCACGCACCGCAGTGAACGACCAAATCGTATTCGCTCAGGTTGTCGGGGAAGTCATGGCCTTGGATCGTGTCGATCTGCAGTTGGCCGCCGACGAACTGCGTAAGCCAGCGAGGGATCTTCACCCGGCCGATGTCGTCGGCGATCGGGTGATGGCTGCACGCCTCGGCGATCAGCACGCGGTGCCCTGGCTTCAGATCCTCGATTGCGAGCGCTCCGTGGACAAACTGACTCAAATCCCCCTTTTGCCGAGCCATGAGGATCGAGAAGGAGGTCATCTTGATCGTCGGCGGCGTATCACCGGCAACCTTCAGAAACGCCTGGGAATCGGTTACCACCATCGCCGGCGGTCGCTTCAGCCGCTCCAGGGCGTCGCGTAGTTCGCGTTCCTTGACCACCATCGAATAGCTGTCAGCATCCAACAAGTCGCGGATTGTCTGCACCTGGGGCTGAATCAACCGGCCCTTGGGCGCTTCCTTGTCGATCGGCACCACGAGCACAACCAGTTCGCCCGGCGGAATCAAGTCGGCGACAATCGGCGGCGCATTCATGAAGCCTTCCGGTGCATTGCGGATCAGTGCTTCACGCAACTCCAGCACCCCTTGGCCGCTGGACGCGACTGTCTCGACCCAGGCCGTTTTCGCCGCCGTGAGCTGTTCGAGAACCTCAGGCGTAGGGCGCGCAAGGTCCGACTTGTTGAAAACAACGATCACAGGCACGTTCCGCTGATGGAGTTCCGCCAATAACCGTTCTTCGAACTCATGCCACGCGCCTTCCGCAGCCACGACGATCCCAATGTCGGTGCGGTCGAAGACTTGTCGGGTCTTCTGGACCCGCATTTCGCCCAACGCGCCTTCATCGTCGATTCCCGCTGTGTCGATGAACAGCACCGGCCCGAGCGGCAACAACTCCATCGGCTTTTCCACCGGATCGGTCGTCGTACCGGCCACCTCAGAAACGATGGACACCTGCTGGCGGGTCAACGCATTCAAGAGCGACGACTTGCCGGCGTTCCGGCGCCCGAACAAGCCGATATGGAGACGGAAACTCTTGGGGGCGGCTCTCATCGGTAACTTCCTTCGAGGAAACAACTTATTATCGGAAGACGGGGGGCAATCCCCCGCACAGGGAGGGGCGGCGAACAACCGTAACCTATACTTGCGAGACGGGATGATCAAACGCCTCGATAACTACTCTCTCTAATTGTCCCATATCTTGGTGCCAAAATGAAGGCAAAACTTCAGTACAGGGGCTGGGCAATAGCCTGTTGTGCGCTGTTGACCGGATGCGGTGGAAATCTCTTTGGCGATGCGAAGGATGAGTCACCACGAGTCTACTACGAGTCTCAAGCGGGAGAACTCGTCGAATCGCCCTATACGCTCCAACAGTTGGCCAACGCGCTGGAGGTCACCCGGGGGCACGTCCAGCGCCAGGGGAATGAGTGGATCCGGTTTGGCGAACGTTGGGAGGTCTCGTTCCGCGTGATCGGCTTGGATCGCGTGCTGGTGGAAAAGGTCGAAGACTACACGCTCCGCGAGCGGATTGCCAACGCCCAAGGGGCAGCCCGTGACCAACTAGAGCAGGAACGAATCAGTACCTTCGCCCCCTGGATGGTCCCCGAGCGATTCATTGATCGGATCTACTCGGAGGAACCCGAGGCTCGCCATACCTACGCCATCAAACGCCTCAATGGAAGACCCACCCATCGGTGACCTTATGCAACGACACGTTTTGCTTCTCGTGGGGACCGCCGCAGGTTGCCTGCTTCTGGCTGGTTGTGACGGAATCCGCTTGGCGGAGTCCAAAGATGCTTCTTCTCGGATCTTCTATGAGCAGAACGGCCAATTGGTCGAAACAACCTACACACTCAACCGTCTGCAGCGCGACGTGGCCGATATCTACGGTGACGTCGAACTGATCGGCAACGAACGGCTCGAATTCGGCCGCGAGTGGGAGGCCGAGTTCCGCGTGATCGGCCAGGATCGCCTGCTTCTTGAGCGCGTCTCACTTCGCTCGCCGCGGATCAAGGAAAAATGGCGCCAGCGAGGGCATCACTATCGGAACGCCAGTATGCCGTCTCACGAGTTTCAACCCCAGGACTTCCTCCGCCAACTCCAGGACAACGTGACGCCGATCAAGTGGTAGGAAACGATTGGGAATCGTCCGAGCCGAGGCGTGTAACCCGCTCGGGCGACACCAGGGCGTCGAACTGCTCGGCACTCATCATTCCCCGCTCGATGGCCAATTGCCGCACGCTCTTCCCCTCGGCCTTCGCCGCTGCTGCCAGATGCGAAGCCTGTTCGTAGCCAATCACCTCGACCAAGGCGGTCAACACGGCCGTACTCCCGTCGACATGGCGACGGCACTGCGCGGCGTTTACTTCGATTCCTTCGACACACAAGCGGGTAAATACATCGCACGCGTGCGCCATCAGGTCCAGCGAGGTCAGCAGGCTATCGGCCACCAACGGGAGAAACTGACTCAGTTCCAGGTTGCCCAGGCTCACTGCCTGGAGGATAATCTGATCGTGTCCCATCACGGCGATTGCCGCTTGGCTGACCGTTTCCGGAATCACCGGATTCACCTTGCCCGGCATGATCGAGGAGCCGGCTTGCCGGGCGGGGAGTCGGATTTCACCCAGCCCCGCCTCCGGCCCGGACGATAAGAGCCGCAGGTCGGTGGCGATCTTCAACAGGCTGGAAGCCAAGGCCCGGAGGATGCCGCTGACCTCGACGAATACGTCGGCGTTCTGCGTGGCGTCGATCAGGTTTTCCGCCCGGGCGAGTCCCAGACCGGTCAATTGCCGGAGGTGCTCGACGACGCGGAAGATGTATTGCCGTGGGGCACCGAGCCCCGTGCCCACGGCCGTGCCGCCGAGGTTCACCACACGCAGCCGTTCCTCACACTTGTAGATCCGCCAGCGGTCGCGGCTCAGCGCGTCCGCATAGGCGCTCATCTCGCGGCCCAGGGTGATCAACACGGCGTCCTGCAACTGGGTCCGGCCGACTTTGACCACGTCGGCAAACTCCTTCTCTTTTCGCTGAAACGCTTCTTGAAGCCCGACAACCTTTTCTTCCAATTGCCGCAAGCGGAAAATCGCCGCCACTTTCAGGGCCGTCGGGTAGGTGTCGTTGGTCGATTGGTGCAGATTGAGGTCGTCGGCCGGACTCACGGTGCGGTAGTCGCCCAAGGGGCGGCCAAGCAATTGCAGGGCTCGGTTGGCCAGCACCTCGTTGACGTTCATATTGGTCGAGGTCCCGGCCCCGCCCTGGAAGGCATCGACGACCACATGCTCGTCGAGTTGGCCGTCGCTCATCTCCTGGCAAGCCGTTTCAATCGCCGCCGCTTTGGCCTCGTCCCAGCAGCCCAATTCATGATTGGTTCGGGCTGCAGCCAGCTTGACCATTCCAAAAGCATGTACCAAGCCTCGATGCACAGGCCGCCCGGCGATGGGAAAATTCTCCATCGCCCGGACCGTGTGGATTCCGTACAGCGCTTCGCTCGGGACATCGCGTGTGCCGAGCAGGTCGGTCTCTTGACGGCAAGGGCTCATGGGATGTCGGACTGTACCGCGTATGCGTAGCGGTGTTGGTTGGACCGTGATTAGAAGTACAAATCCCGCGCCTCGGTCTCCTGAATCCGCTTAAGTCGGGCGACCAGTTCTTCCTTGCGTTTGCCCTCGGGAATCTTGGCCAGCTCTTGCGCGACAAGCCTCTGGGCCGCTTCCCACGTCTCCCGGGAGGCGTAGTCGACCAGGTATTCCATCAACGTCGTCAACGCGTTGGGCGTGCACATATTCTGGATGAAGCCGGGGATGGCATACTCCATGAAGTGCTCGCCGGTGCGGCCTAGGCGATAACAGGCCGTGCAGAAGCTGGGGATGTAACCGTCGGCGATCAGTTCGCGCATCACGTCGTCCAGGGGGCGGATGTCGCCCAGCTCGAACTGTTCACGCTCCATCACCTGGGTGTCGCCGGCCTCGGTGTAACCGCCGATCTCCACACGGCTCCCCGCGTCGATCTGGGACACGCCGAAGGCCATCACCTCGCGGCGCAAGGCGGCCGGTTCCCGAGCCGTGCAAATCAAGCCCGTGTAAGGAACCGAAAGCCGGAGAATCGCGATCAACCGCTTGAACTGGTCGTCGGTCACCAGCTCCTTCTCGTTCAGTTTCACGCCACTGGCTGGACGCATGCGGGGAAAGCTGATCGTATGCGGGCCGACGTGATAATGTTTCGACAAATGCAGGGCGTGAGCCACCAGGCCCAAAACCTCAAACCGCCAGTCGTAAAGCCCAAACAGGGCCCCGATCCCGACGTCATCCGCCCCAGCCTCCATTGCGCGGGCAACGCCGTCCAATCGCCAGAGATAGTCGCTCTTGCGCGTGTGCTTCGGGTGAAGTCGCGCGTACGTCTCGTGATGGTAGGTTTCCTGAAAGATCTGGTACGTGCCGATCCCCGCCTCTTTGACAATTCTGTAGCCGGCATGGTCCAGGGGAGCCGCATTGATGTTTACGCGGCGAATGTTGCCGTTGCCCACGCGAACCTTGTACACCTCCCGCACGCAGTCGGCAATGTATTCCGGATGGTAGTGGGGATGTTCGCCAAAGACGAGGATCGTCCGTTTGTGCCCCTTGGTCAGGAGGGCTTCGATCTGGGCCCGCAGTTCGGCCATGGAAAGCGTGCGGCGAATCGCCTCGCGATTGGAGCGACGGAATCCGCAGTAAAGGCAGTCGTTCGTGCACTCGTTGCCGACATAAAGCGGGGCGAACAAGACGATCCGGTTGCCATAGACGTCTCGTTTCAACTGCCGCGCCGCCTCGAAGATCTCCTCCACCAGGGCCGGTTCCTCGACGCTCAGCAACGCGGCGGTCTCGTCCAACTGCAGCGGTTCCTTGGCCATGCTCTTGGCGATCACGTCGCGGACTTCGGCCGGGTCGGCCTTACGCTCTAGCAAGCTCAAAAGGTAGGGCTCGTCAATAAAGTCATAGCCGCTGGCGCTCAGTTTCGTCTTATCCACTACCCAGGACATCAAACACGCTCCACTCCGGTCGGACCCGGCCGGGTTAAACCAGTAACTCTCAGGACTCGTTCACCAGATTGCTCTGGCGATGAACATGGTTCGGCGAATCGCCCCGGCCGACGCCGATCTGCCGGCCCATGGCCTGAAGCCGTGCCCGGAGGCATTGGTTGCACTCCTGGGCCGTCTCATGGATGCAGGCCTTGTTCGGATAAATCTCGTAATGAATTCGATACTCTGGCGGGGTCAGATTAGGCATGACCACATTCGCCCCCCGCACCAACCCCAATTCCCGCCCATTCTTCGTGTTGATCGTTGCCAAGGCCGTCGTGCTTGGAATGTTCGCCCGCGGGCACATCAACCGGGCTAAGGCAATCACCTTGTAGGTCATCAACTCCGTGTTGGGCACCTGTTGGCCTTCGGGAGCCGACTCCCATGCCTCTCTGTCGCCCAAAGGCGTTTGCGGATTGGGCAAAAACGGACCGCAGCCGATCATGTCCAAATCCAACTCGCCAAACAGCTCGATATCCCGGGCCAGATCGTCATAGGTCTGCCCGGGGATGCCGACCATGACCCCGCTCCCCACCTCGTAGCCCAACTCCCGCAAGCGATGGAGAATGGCAATCCGATCACACCGCACACCGGGGCGGGGCGGATGGATCCGGTCGAACAGCACCCGATTGGATGTCTCAAACCGCAACAAATAGCGATCGGCCCCCGCCGCTCGCCAGACGGCCAAATCCTCGTCGCTTCGTTCGCCCAGGCTCAACGTCACGGCCAAAGGCGTTTCCGCCTTGATCTGCCGGATCACATCGGCCATCCACTCGGTTCGCGTCAGCGGATCTTCACCCGATTGGAGTACAACCGTCCCATAACCCAAGGCTGCCGCCTGACGAACGCACGCCAGGATCTCTTCAGCCGACATCCGATACCGAGTCACCTCATCGTTCAACGCCCGCAGCCCACAGTAAGCGCACAGCCGCACGCAATAATTCGAGAACTCGATCAGGCCACGAAGATGCACCTCGCCGCCGACATACGCCTGCCGGGTCGCATCCGCATGTTGCCAGAGTTCCGCGAGGCGTGTGGCTTCCGTCTCTCGGAGCCATGTAACGATTTCCTGGTGATTCATCCGATACAGACTTTTTCCCCAAAGAGGTGGAACAACCTATTCTGTGAATTATATCACAGACCTCAGACAATAATAGAGAGGGCAGGTCGTAGGCGGAGTTTTCTGGTGTCCGGTTGTAGGTCGGCAAGGTTTAGCGCAGACAGCCAACCGCCACTCTAGCGGAGGGGCCAGGGAGGTCTTTCTTCTGGAGTATTCCCCCATTAGAGCCAAATGGCATAGAATAACAGATATTGAACGGTTTAACTAGAAAGCAACTAGCGGGGCATCGCCTAAGCCATTCTCTTGCCTGCCGCCAGAACCAACCCAGCCCAAGCAGTCCCGATTAGCGAGAAACGCGATTACCTGACCAAGACGATCGAGCAGATCGACCTTAGCCAACACAACGTGGTCTCCCTGGTTGAAGCGATGCGTCACATGGCGTATAGCTCGCGCGACTTGGCCCGGGCGGCGGAAATCTATGACCGGATGCTCCAGGACCCGGATTGCGGGATTATCCTTTGCCTGGCGGGGTCGCTGGTCAGCGCGGGACTCAAAAAGGTGTTTGCCGACATGGTCCGCCTCCACATGGTCGACGTTGTCGTCTCGACCGGAGCGAACATCGTCGACCAGGATTTCTTCGAGGCTCTCGGCTTCCGGCACTACATCGCCGACGACTACCTCAAGACGGGCGTCAAGGACGACGAACTCCGCGAGTTGGGAATCGATCGGATCTACGACACCCTGATCGACGAAGACGAACTGCGCGAGTGCGACGACACAACCCGGCGAATCGCCGACGAACTGGAACCACGTCCCTACTCCTCGCGCGAGTTTATCCAAGCGATGGGGGCTTACCTCGACCGTCGAGAGACGAAACCGGTCGACTCGATCGTCTATGAGGCGTGGAAGGCGGACGTGCCGATCTTCTGCCCGGCGTTCAGCGACTGCTCGGCCGGCTTTGGCTTGGTGGTTCATCAGGTCCGCCGTGGCGACGCGCCGAAGGTATCGATCGATAGCGCCAAAGATTTCCACGAACTGACCCAAGTGAAAATGAGCATCGGCCAGACGGGGCTGTTCATGGTCGGCGGCGGCGTGCCGAAGAATTTCGCACAGGACATCGTCGTGGCGGCCGATATCCTCGGCGCCAACGCGCCGATGCACAAATACGCCGTGCAGATCACCGTGGCCGACGTGCGCGACGGCGCCCTGTCGAGCAGCACGCTCCGCGAGGCGACCAGTTGGGGGAAGGTCGATACGAGCTTCGAACAGATGGTCTACAGCGAAGCCACCCTGGCGGTCCCGCTCATTGTCGGCTATGCCTACCACCAGGGCCACTGGCGGGGCCGGCAAGCCCGGCAGTTCAGCCGGCAGTGGGAAGCCTGCACACTTTAGCGTCTCTCTCTTTCCAGTCGATACCGGCCAGGTCGGCCAGGGCAAGCTGCAAAGCCTGGGTGCCCAAGCGGCCATGTCCGTGGGCGGCAACCGCCAAGTACAACTGGTGGACCAGGGCCAAGCCGGGCATGGTCAGCCCCAGACGTTTGGACTCATCCAGGGCGATCCCCATGTCCTTGATGAAGTGTTCGACGAAGAAGCCGGGGGCGAAGTTGTTGTCGATGATCCGCGTGCCGAGGTTCGACAGCGACCAACTGGCGGCGGCCCCCGAGGCGATCGAGGCCATGACCGTCGTCAGATCGAGCCCCGCCCGGTAGGCGTAAAGCAACCCTTCGCAGACGCCGATCATGTTGCCAGCGATGACAATCTGGTTGACGAGTTTGGTATGCTGTCCGGCGCCCGGACCGCCTTGATGGATGATCGTCTTGCCCATCGCTTCCCAGCACGGGCGAAGGGCCTCGACCACGCCCTTCGCGCCGCCGATCATGATCGACAGTCGGGCTTCGCGTGCCCCGATGTCACCGCCCGAGACCGGTGCGTCAATACTCCACACCTCCTTGGCGGCGGCCGCCTCGGCGATTTCTACCGCCAGCGAGGGGCGGCTGGTCGTCATATCGACGATCACCTTTCCCGGTTGGCAACCGGCCAACACGCCTTCGGCGCCAAGGATCACACTCCGCACATCGGCCGGATAGCCGACGATCGTAAAGACCACGTCCGAAGCCTCCGCGACGCCCTTCGGCGTATCGGCCCAACGAGCGCCGCGACTCAAAAGGGACTCGGCCTTCTTCGGCGTGCGATTGTGCACGGTCACCGCAAACCCAGCGTCGAGCAAGTGGCCACACATGCTGGCCCCCATCACCCCCGTGCCAATCCAGCCAATGCGAGTCTTGTCGGGTGTGATTGTGGGAATGGGGGGCATGGTGTGGTCTCCGAATGGAAGAATGACGAATGTCGAAATTCATATGACGAAGGAATGACGAAAACGGAAGCACGAATCGTCATTTGGTCACCTTTTGCCATTCGTGCGTTGGCTTTCGTCATTCCTTCGTCATATAGGCATTCGGCATTCGTCCTTTCATTCCCAGCGATGCTCCGGCCGGTTGAGAATCTCGCTGAGAATGATGGCATTACGTAGGCTCTCGGCACTGGCCAACAACGGGGCCACCCCGGCCGCGGCCGTTGGCGGAAGAGCAGAAGGGGACAAGGGAACGCTGGCCTCCTGCGATCCGAGGCTGCTGAGATTGTGATTGAAGGTTTGACGCAGATGGTCTTGCAGGCGGTCGTCGGCCTGGGCCACCTCGGTCGTCAACTGGCCGAGGCCACCGGTGGTCAAGGTCCGTGTGGCCAGCGTTTCACCGAGACGGCCGGGGCTGGTCTCCAGCGGTTTTACTTCTCGCGGTTGCTCGACCGGCGGTCGTGGCGGCGGTGGGGCGGGGCGAACTGGCGCCCTTGCGGGCGGCGGGGGCGGTGCGGGACTTGGGCGCGCGGGGGCAGGTCGTGCCGGGGGGGAGCCCGGACGCTGCTGGCCCGCCGGTTCACGGCGTTCTCCG
>CAZLDQ010000212.1:0-9825 GCA_964558295.1 uncultured Planctomycetaceae bacterium
GGAGGAGGCCGTCACCTACCTTAGCCGCTGTGCCATTTGGGCTGAAACACTACATAACCCCCCAAGGCATGTTGCCGAGGTGGGGGCAGGTAACCGAGGTAGCCGTGGGCCAGCGAGACAAGAAACGCAGGCTGGATTGGACACCGTTTCTTGAACTCCAGCCCGATCTCACACAAAATCTCACACGGCATCGTCCCTACGCAGACGTCGCCGATGCGGAACACCTGCAGCGGGAGCGGCGAGGCTTCCGGGTATTCGGCCAGCCCCAAGACCCGTTCGGCGTAGATTGCCGGAAGATCGGCCTTGCCCGGCTGGCGCGGATGCTCGGCCAACGTCTTCTTCGCCCAGGCAAGCTGTTCGTCTGTCGGGCGACGCCAGGCGATCGTTGGTTCACGATAGGCGGCCGCCAGCGTTACCTGGTCGCGGTACTGGAGTTTGGCCATGGCCGCATGAACCTTGCCGGCCACATCCTCGGCCACGGCCCGCATTTGGGTATAGGGTTCTTGCCGGGGGCGTGGCTGGCGGAAGTTGATGTTATTGATGTCGCCGCTGGTGCCATTGGCCATCATGGCGACAAACGGCGGGTCTTGATCTTCGGCCTTGAGCAATTGTTCCAGCCGACGGCAATATATCCCATAATAGTCCGCCGAGATGTCTCCCTGAGCGACTCCGCCGACATAGTGGAGCGAATAGGCGGTGTATACGGCGATCGGCCGGCCGTTCGGTTCGCGCACGGAGAGGATAGAAATCGTCGGGTCAGTGGGGCCGGCCGGCTCGACGAGGTTGGGACTGCCCGCCGGCGGGTTCATTTTCACCTGGTCGGTACCACCAAATGGATTGGGGGGCATCGTTCCCGGCTTCATGAACCACCGCCGATTGAACACGTGCTCCGGCGCTTCGGCGGTGCCAAAAGCGATCTGAGCCGGGCGCAGACGATGAATCGCACACTGGACCCCGTCAGCAATCCGCATTGCAACAAACTGCTGGTATTCGGTGAACGGCTGATTGATTTTGAAACGGTTCTCACCCAACGCGCTGCAAGCGGAGTGCGTATGGGTTGCGGAAATCAAGACCCGTTCGGGCGGCAGACCGCTTTTCTCCTGGATCAGCTTGCGTGCTTCGTCGCTCACGTTCCGGTTAATCCCCAACAAGTCACACACGACCAAGGCTAGTCGGGTCTTCCCGTCATCCAGGACGAGGCATCGTGCGTGCAGCTCATCATGAATGTGTGTGGCGGGGAACGGAACGAAGCCACCGATGACATCGCCTCCCAAGGGCGGCGTGATATTGCTCGTCGCCGCGCCAGCCTTGAATGGCACGGATGCGGGCTCGGCCGAAAGCGACGTGGCAAGCAAACAGACAAGAATCGGAACCGCGTAGCACTTCATCGGTCAGTCTCCATTTCCAGAGTGAACGGTCCATTGTCGTGCGATCTTGACAGTACTCTTCCATACGGTACGTGTCAAGGAATTCCCGCAGTCCGGGCTTGTGAGCAATTTGCCCGGGGGTGATAATCGGGGACATATGAGGTCGGTGAAACCGGGGCGTTACAGCTATGCATAGGTGACGGATATTGGAAAGCAAATTGGGGGTTCCTGCGATGAAGACCATTTCCACCTGGGTGATCGGTACGGCTGCCATTGGGCTTCTCGTTTCACTCCGATCGGGCCAAGCCGAGGTTGTGCGGATGGAGATTTTCGAGCGGGGCCCGTTTGCCGAGGGACAATCGTTTGGGAAAACCGGCCCCTTTGAGAAGATTGTGGGCCGGTTGTATTTTGAAGTCCAGCCGGAAGACCCGGCCAACGCCCGCATCACGGATCTGAAACGTGCCCCGCGAAATGCCGAGGGACGCGTGGAGTTCTGGAGCGACTTCTTCTTGCTCAAACCGGTCGATCCTCAGCGGGGCAACCGCCGCTTGCTCTACGACGTGAACAATCGCGGCAATAAGCTGGCCATCTGGACCTTCAACGGCGCGGGCGGCAACAATCCCACCACGGCTGCCGATGCGGGTAACGGTTTTTTGATGCGTCAGGGTTACTCAGTTCTCTGGTGTGGCTGGAATAGCGATGTGGTGCCGGGGAACGACCGGATGCTCCTGGGTGTGCCGATCGCTACGGAAAACGGCCGCCCGATCACCGGCAAGGTCCATGTGGAAATCTGCCGCGACGAACCGGTTGAGAGCCAGCCGCTTTACTGGGGGCCTTGGGGAATCTCCGCCCCCTATCCGCCCGTCAGCCTCGACACGAAGCAGGCCACGCTCAGCATGCGCCCCAAGCGTTCCGCCCCCGCTGTGGAAATTCCGGCCGATCGTTGGGCCTTTGCCCGGTTGGAGAACGGAAAACCGGTGGCCGATCCCGGTTCGATCTGGATCAAGGACGGGATCCGCCCCGGCTGGCTCTATGATTTGGTCTACGAAGCCAAGGATCCGCGCGTGGTCGGCCTGGGCTTGGCCGCGGTGCGCGATTGTGCCAGCTTTTTCCGTTACCGGACCGCCGACCGTCAGAATACGACCAACCCGCTGGCCGGCGCGATCGAACATGCCTATATCTTTGGGATTTCCCAGTCTGGCCGGGTGATCCGTCATCTGTTGTTCGAGGGCTTCAACACCGACGAATGCCGGCAGATGGTCTTTGACGGCGCGATTGCCCATGTCGCTGGCAGCGGACGGGGGTTGTTCAACCAGCGGTTTGGAATTGCCACCGTTTGCTCCAGTCAGCACGAAAACCTGCTCACTCCGACCGAGTCGTTTCCCTTTACCACGGTGCCACAAACCGATCCGCTGACCGGCCAACAGGGCGATCTCCTGGCCCGGGCCAAGTCGCGTGGGCAGGTGCCCAAGATCTTCCTAACGCAGACTTCGACGGAATACTGGACGCGCGGTGCATCCCTGGCGCACACCGATGTCGAGGGAAAGCAGGATGTGGCCTTGGGGCCCAACGTCCGGCTCTACTGTGTGGCAGGCGCCCAGCACCTGGGTGCAGGGCCGGCCGATCGGGGAGTTTTCCAAAATCCGCGTAATACGTTGGACGACCGTGGGCCTGTCCTCCGGGCGCTCTTGGTGGCCATGGACCGCTGGGTGAGCACTGGGCAAGAGCCGCCGGAAAGCCGCTACCCTCGGATTGCCGACAAAACCCTCGTTGATCGGGAGACCTTCTGCCGGCAGTTCCCCCGGATTCCTGACGTGCGAACGCCGACCGCCCTTTACACACCGTTTCGGCTCGACTTCGGCCCTCGCTGGCTGACGGAAGGGATTGCCGATATTGTGCCGCCGCGGATTGGCGTTCCCTATCGGACCTTGGTTCCCGCCGTGGATGCCGATGGAAACGAGGTGGCCGGGATTCGACTGCCGGACGTGGCCGTGCCGCTGGCCACCTACACCGGTTGGAACTTGCGTGCGGAGGCCTGTGGGGCGGAAGGAGAGCTTGCACCGTATAACGGTTCGACGTTGCCGTTTGCCCGAACACCCGAAGAGCGACGACGGACGAACGATCCCCGGCCTTCCGTCTTGGAACGCTATCCCAGCCGCCAAGTCTACCTGGCTCGAATGGCCGAAGCGGCTCACCAATTGCAGCAAGAACGACTGCTCCTGGACGAGGACGTGACTGCGATTCTCACCACGGCAGCCGGCCGTCGCCTCTGGGAACAATGACCGATCGTTCATTACTCGAAGCGGAGAACGATCGATCGCTCGAAATCGCGAAGTTGAATCACGGAACCTTCCGAATCGAGGAACGGATGGCTCAGCCAGATCCGATGTTTTGCAGGCCACCTGACCGCCGCCGGTGCCTGTCTTGTCGTTGAGGCGTCCGGCAAACGTCGCGGTTGCATTTCCGCTTCCGACGGTCAACGTCTCGCTTGTCAGAAGTGGTGACAGAGAGAGGCGTTAGTAGGTCCACTTCGCCGGGCTCATACTGCAATAAGCAAGGAGGCAGTTGTCTCACCCATTATTGGTACGGAAGGGGTAGCCAAGAACCGAGGCGTTCCCGGACAGCTATTCTTTCCGTTGGCCCAAAGACTGCTCTCGCAATTCGCCTCGCCGGCGGGTAGGCTCAATCAAAGTAAAGCTGCCCTCCATCAGGCAGTTCTTCGACCGTGTGGTGACCATGGGAGGCCGATGCCAACGTTGGCCGCAAGCGAAAAGGAAACGAAGCGAGATGATCACGAAAACACAAAAGCGTGAAAGACGGGCCGAGGAGCGATTGATCGCGTCAAGCCCCGAAGCATCCTCCAAGCGTCTTTTCCGCCCCACTCCAAGCCAAGCAGGGTAGTGTCTATCCCCTCGGCAGCAAGCAGGAAAGGCATGAAACCCAATCCCGTTGATGAAAACGTCTATCGCTTACCGAAAGCGAGGGGGATTTGGTGAGATCCTTCGTGGCTGGGGGGAGGGCCTGGGCTCGACGCGGCGTGGCTGCTCCCAGAACAAGGCTTTAGCCTGCCGGTACTGGCCCAGCGAGACTACTGGCCTCCCGGGGGCCTACAGGTTAGGATAGACAGAGATCGCAAGAAGGAAGACTTGGATGCAACCAGAGCGTCTGGGACCATATCGAATCGTGCGGACGCTGGGGCAGGGCGGCATGGGGACGGTCTATGAGGGAGTGAACACCGAGACCAACGAGTCGGCGGCGGTCAAGATCCTTTCGGTGGCGCTATCCCATGAGGCCGATTTTCGCCAGCGTTTTGAGGCGGAGATCGAAGCTTTGCGACTACTTCGCCACCCAAACATCGTGCGGTTGTTTGGGTTTGGAGAGCAAGATGAGGTGCTCTATTACGCTATGGAACTGGTTGAGGGCCGAAGCTTGGAGCAGGAGCTTCGCAACGGCCGGCGGTTCAACTGGCGCGAGGTAACACAGATCGGGATCGAGGTATGCCGAGCACTCCGCCACGCCCACGACCGGGGGATTGTTCACCGGGATCTCAAGCCGGCGAATCTGCTGTTGGCAACCAGTGGGCAGGTCAAGCTGTCGGATTTCGGTATTGCTCGGCTCTTTGGCAATTCCCGGCTGACGGCGGCCGGAAATGTGTTGGGCACGGTCGAGTTCATGGCGCCGGAACAGGCCGACGCCCGACCGGTGGGACCACGGGCCGATCTGTATAGCTTGGGAGGCGTGTTGTTTGCGCTCCTGGCGGGGCGGGCCCCGTTCAAGGCCAAATCGCTTGCCGAAATGCTCGACAAACAACGTTCCGCGATTCCCGAGCCCGTGAGCCGCTATGCGGCCGATGTGCCGGCGGAGTTGGAGAGTATCATTGCTCAACTGTTGGCCAAGGACCCGGATGCGCGGATTCCCAATGCCACCTTACTGGCCCGGCGGTTGGAAGCGATGGTCCATGCCCTGTCGCGTTCTTCCGATACGCCGGAGCCGCCCAAAGTGCCCGAGGCGGACGAGGCGGCGACGCTCAGCGGCCAGATGCACGAACAGTTGCCGCCGACGATCGATGCGCCGATGGCGGAATTCGTGGCAATGCCACCCACGCGGATGGCCAGCGCAGATTCTCTCCAATCGGGTTCCGAATGTCACCTTTCGTTGGATCATGGCGAAGTCCTGCCCACCAAGGACACCGACGCCTTCCAGGCCGTGGTGCCAGAAGCTGCAGCGACCGGCTCAGAAGGCGGCGAAGCGGCAAAGCCCAGTAACCGGTTTGTGCCGGTCCAGGAAGAAGAACTCGACCCAGTGAAGGAACCCTCGTCTCCTCAGGTCTTGATCTCCGTGCAGACCTGGGTTCTGGTTGCAGCGCTGGTCATGATGGGGCTGACGGTGTGGTACTTGTTGCGTCCTCGCTCGGCTGATGCCCTGTACGAGAGAATCGCGGCCATGACCGAGGATCATACGGTCGCGGCGTATGAACGGGCGGAGTCCGATATCCGCGAGTTCCTCATGCGATACTCCAACGACTCCCGAGCGGAACGCCTGCGGGAATACGTCAATGAGATCGACCTGAACCGGTTGGAACGCCGGTTTGATCTCCGTTCTAAAGGACTGGTCACCACGGAAGCTCTGCTGCCCGTCGAAATGGATTATCTGGAAGCGATCAACTATGCGAAGCTCAATCCGGAGCAAGGGGTTGCCAAACTCCAGGCCCTGATCGATCTCTACCAGCCTCGAAACGACACCTCGGGCCCAACCGGCCAATGCCTGGAACTGGCCCGGCGCCGGATTGCTCAGCTTCGCGAACAACTCCAACGCTCGTCGGCCGACCATCTTGCCCTGATCATGGATCGGCTCGACAAGGCCGATGCGTTTGCCCCGACCGATCCTGGTCGAGCCAAGGCGATGCGTCGGGCGGTGATCGAACTTTACGATGGCAAGCCCTGGGCGGTGGAGGCGGTTGCGCGAGCGAAGGCGGCGTTGGAGAAAGAAGGACAAAGGATTCAGGACGAATGACGAGATCCAATCATTCCGATAATACAATCATCTTACGGAGACAATTCCCGACATGAACGATTCCCGGCAACCGGCGGCGTCTGGTTTTCCGACGATTCGGATGCGGCGTCTGCGTGCGCATCCGGCGGTGCGCAGTCTGGTGCGCGAGACGACGATTTCGCCGGCAAACTTGATCCTTCCCCTGTTTGTCCGAGCGGGAGAGAAGACCCGCCAGGAGATCGGATCGATGCCGGGGCACGCCCAGGTGACGCCCGACTTGTTGGCCGACGAGATCCGCGAGGCGGCCGAGTTGGGATTGGGCGGCGTCCTGCTGTTTGGAATCCCGACGCAGAAAGACGCTGTGGGGAGCGACGCGATGAGCGATCAGGGGATCATCCCTCAGGCCGTTCGCATTGCCAAAAAGGCGGCTCCGGATCTTTTGGTGGTCACCGACGTCTGTTTCTGCGAGTACACGAGCCATGGCCACTGCGGAGCGCTGAGCGATGCGACGGGACGCATGGATGTGGACAACGACACGACCCTCGCGATGCTCGGTCGTCAGGCCCTCGCTCATGTCCAAGCTGGAGCCGACATGGTTGCGCCCAGTGGGATGATGGACGGCATGGTCGGCGCGATTCGCCAGTGTCTGGATACGGCCGGCTTCAGTCATGTGCCGATCATGAGCTACGCGGCCAAGTATGCCAGCAGCTTCTACGGCCCGTTCCGCGAGGCGGCTGAAAGCACGCCGCAGTTCGGCGATCGCCGCAGCTATCAGATGGACCCTGCCGCTTCGGCCGGACAGGCTTTGCGTGAAGTGGCACTCGATCTGGCGGAAGGGGCTGACCTGATCATGGTCAAGCCGGCCCTAGCCTATCTGGACATCATTGGTCAGGTCCGTCAACAATTCCCAGGCGTGCCGTTGGCCGCCTACAACGTCTCCGGCGAATACAGCATGGTCAAAGCCGCCGCACGCCAAGGCTGGCTCGATGAAAAGGCCGTGGCCCTGGAGACCCTGACTGCCATTCGGCGCGCGGGAGCAAGCATTATCTTGACCTACTGGGCCAAGGAGGCGGCAAGGTGGCTTGGGTAGGCGAACCAAATGCTTGACCGCCTTCGGCGATCGTGTGTTAGAATCGCCACCGATAGTGGGGGGACGCTAGCGAGCGAGATACTTTTGCGATTGTTTTGGGGCCGTG
Source organism: uncultured Planctomycetaceae bacterium (assembly GCA_964558295.1). Classification (GTDB taxonomy): domain Bacteria; phylum Planctomycetota; class Planctomycetia; order Pirellulales; family Thermoguttaceae; genus JBDKTH01. The sequence continues at coordinate 7,556 of CAZLDQ010000212.1, forward strand.
CGACGGCACGTTCCTATTCGCGGCCTCTGAAGGGCCACGTGCACGATATTTGATTTGTGTTCGGGGTTGTCGCAAGGGGCTCAGATTCGTCCTGACGGGAGGTGATCTATGGGGACGTGTCGCTCACGAAGGTGGTGTCGCTCCACGAAATCCGGTTTCACGCTGGTGGAACTTCTGGTGGTCATTGCCATTATTGGCATCTTGATTGCTCTCTTGCTGCCGGCGGTGCAAGCCGCTCGGGAGGCGGCACGCCGCTCGCAGTGTACGAACAATCTCAAGCAAATTGGCTTGGCACTGCACAACTATCACGATGTGAACAAGTGTTTTCCCCCCGGGGTGCTTCCGCCTGGCTACGGCCAACACGCATTGCGCCAAGCCGCCTGTGCGATCGTGAGGATGGACAGCCGGTTGGGCCGTTCTGACGGGCCGTGCTGTGAGGTTAATCACTGAGCCGAAGGGAAACGCTGCTGTGAGGATCATTTTGGTTGGGGCCAACGCTCATAGTCTGTGGGGCTGGTTGCTGGCGCTGGCAACCGTCGCTATGATTGTCGGATGTGGCGATTCGGATCGTCCGAAGATTGTCCCAGTCACTGGTTGCGTGACGCGGAACGGACAGGCACTGGCCGGTGCGGATGTGATGTTTCTTCCGGAACATGGCGCCCCGTCGTCGGCGAAGACCGATGCAAGTGGACAGTTTACCCTGGTACTCAACGACGGTCGTCCAGGGGCCGTACCGGGAAAGCACCAGGTTCTCATCAGTATTCCAGGGCCGGAATTGCCGCCTCCTACCGGTCATGAGAAGCTGCCGGTTAATGTTCAACCGCCAATGCAGTTTCGTCAGCAAGCTGACGTGAAGGCGGATGGCGAGAACAACCTGATGATTGAGGTGGGTAAGTAGAGTGTTTTGTGTGGGGCTGCCTGCTTGCCCACAGTGCCGCTAGGCCTGTTCCAGCAACTCCCGGGCGGTCTGGACGTCGGTCAGCAAGTGGGTCCAGAGACGCAAATCAGGGTGTTCGAGGAGCGGACGGAGGGCTTCAGTCTTGGTTTCTCCACAGTTGCCGCAGGGGCCGCCGAGAAGGATGACCGATTTGCCGGGCGTCCGCGCGAGTCGGACAAGATCCGAGAGTTCGAAGAGGGTCACGGCACGGACTGGGCACTCCTCGATCATCGGCCCTTCCGAAGTGTAAGGGCGGAACTGAACGTCGCCCCGCCAGCCGGCAGCCTGCATACGCGACAAGGCATCTTTCTCGATGGCACCTTCGTCGATGAGCGTCTTGAGATACTTCAGAAGCAGGCCGTGTTCGTGATTGGCGACCGCCAGGGAGGTGACCACGATGTCGATGTCCGCGGCCATTTTGAACGACCGTCGGACCCCGGGATTGGCTTTGACCTTCTCGTAGTCTTCGTCACGGCGCACCACCGTTTCCGAATAGAGGGAAACGTACTCGACTTCAACCAGAGCGTCCTGGAAGTAACTGATATAGGTGATCGGCGCCTTTTGGGGCTCGTCCAAGAAGCCGCCAGCAGACAGGGCATGGAGGATGAGTTTGGGGCAGCCGACCTCGGAATAGAGTCGCTGCGCCAGACGCCGGGCCACGACCATTGCCGCAAAACCGCCCCCAAGGCCAATGTGAACACCGGCGTCCTTGGGACGCTGTTCGGCGAGTTCCATCACCAGGGAGAACAGCAGGTCGCCGCCAATCTCGGCCACATGCTCCGCCGCCTCTCTTCCGCGCACATTGACTACCTGAAGCCGATCCGTATCGTGTTTGTACTCGCTGAGCCCATAGGCGTCGGCCAGACGCTGTGCGAGATGCTGCTCCCGCGGGGGTTGGAGCAAGACAAATCCCCGGCGAACGGCTTCGCGGACTAGTGGATACACTCGTTCGCGGGTTAGATCCTTGCGATCCATGTCGCGACGCAGCCATTCAAGGATTGCCGCGAGACTGACTTTACCGGCCCCTTTACCCAGGAAACGGTCGCAGATGCCGAAAACGAGTTCATCGCTCTCCTGAGACGGATGCCACCGCTTTCCCTTGGCCATGGCTACACGCTCTTTCCTTACGGATTGCCCGAAGACTGGTTTTGCCTCGTTCAACTTATTGTACCGGTTTGCCAGGAATTGCATCAGCCCTTTGTGCAGGACTGTTCGCAAGTAGTGTGCTGAACAAAGGTTGCGACAAAGACGAGGGGGCTTGTCATGGCGCGCCTCGGGGCGGGTGCGGCTGAAATGATGTTGCGCGACTGGGCAGAATAAGTAAAACAGGACG
>CAZLDQ010000213.1:0-9771 GCA_964558295.1 uncultured Planctomycetaceae bacterium
GCTCCTCGCGCCGCTTCTGAACCTCCGGATCGGGAACAACTCGCACCAGGTAGGTAAAGGGCCGGAAGCTGCTATCGTTGAACCAGAAGGTCACGTGGGTTGCGCCTTGTGACTTGCCGATAATCGAGACTTCACGCGGGGTGAACTGGATTATGTCACAGACCGACGGATCAACGACGGCCGTGCGGTAGACGTCTACCCGGGTCCGCAGCAGCTTGCTGCGTCGGAGCATCACCGACATTTCCCCCGATTCTTCGACAACTTCAAAGGGGCCGATCACCGCATCGCCACCCATCGGCGCCTTGGGTGTGACGGATGCGGGGGGAGGCACGGGGTCATTCGCCGGCGGAGCCGCAGAACCAACCACTTTCGGCTTGGGCGTGGCCGGTGAATGGGACGGTGCCGGCACCTGTGTGATCGCAGGGACGCGTGTCGGATGACGTTGGACCGCCGTGTCCGGCTTCTCCGGTTGTGATGCCGGCAATACAGGACGCGGAGCCACGTGGTGAGTGGGTTGGGAAAGCGCGACCTCCTTCTGCGTAACGGCCCAGTTGCTCTCTTTCTCCTCGTCCGGAAGGGATGCGTCGACCAGATCGTTCCGATTCACCGGCTTGGGTTCTGCGACCATGGCGGGCTGTCGAAGCTTCGAAGTCTCTTCCGACTCGCCAGACGTGGAAGAGCGGACGGTGAGACTCGGCGGCGGACTGACATGTCGTGGCGGTCCGAGGAGAATGGCCATTCGCTCGCCGGAAGTCGGGAGCTTGGGCTCGGGAAGCGGTATCGAGACCGGTCGCGCAACCGGTTTGCGTGTCTCGTTCACTGACGGCCAAGGCGTTGGCGGCGGGGTCAGACGGGTCACTTCGGGTGCCGGAGCCGTCGGTGCGGTCAGGGCAGGAGCGGGAGTGTCAGAACTGACCCAGACCTCGTCACCACCCGCACTCGGTTCGGACTGATTGGCTACACTCTTGGCACCGCGAGCTTCATCAACCTCTTTTTGAGGGACGAACAGTGCGACCTGACGGACCGCCGGATCTGACGTGGCCCGCTGTACCGTGGCCGTCGGCAGTGTAACTTGAGGCGATGACACGTCCGCGGTTTGCACATTTCCCAGTGGACTGGTCGTAATCCACAGAGCCAGAGTGAAACTTGCAGCAAGCTGTCGTACTGGGCGGCGCCGGTGCGGGAGCCGGTCTGTGCCCCTAGCAATTGTCACGCGAGTCATGTGAGAATCCCCCGGTCCGTCTCACGAACAGTCGAGCGGCTGGGTCAGAACCGCTCGCTGAATGATCCGGCACGACACGTTCGATCTTCTCCTGAAAGTTGCCACCCTCATGGCAATGGTCCCACGGCCCAATGGCACACGGGGGACCTGCAATTCGTATCGGGGTTACTTGGAAATAGTGTTGAGCAAAATATAAGGATCGCCCGGATTCTCAAGGAAGTGAGTCGCGTAAGACGGGTAGGGAAAGACAGGTAAGTATGGCGTGTGAGGAATGATCGGATTGCCCTGGACGCAACCTCGACCCAGTTATCCCTTGTCGGGCTGCTCGCCAGCAGAGATCGAGTCCGTTTCATTGGGCGAAAGTAGTCGACGGCAGCGCGTTGCGTGGCGTGAAGCTCCCTTGGAGATCCGCGCCATGCCGTAGAAAACACCCCCTTTCCATTCCGCTCACGCGTTTCCCGCTCCTCAAATCTGGAAGAGCCAAATCAATACGGGGTTCGGAACCCCAAGGGGATTCCGAACCCCGATCTATGACAACAGGATTCGGCGTTTCCGCGCGGCACAGCCGCGTGGTCTAGCGGTTGCGATCGTAGTGGTCGATGACCGACATTTCCGGCATCTGCAGATAGCTCGCCTGATTGACCCGGCTGAGCTTAGGGGGCGTCTTATTGACCGGCGCCGAGGGGGTGCCCATATCCGGGGGCAGATTCAAGGGAGGGAAGCGGTAGGGGCTCGTATAGGCCGTCATCGTCTGCTGGCTATACATGCCGGGCCAAAAATAGGTGTATTGCGGGAGCACGGGATACTTGTAGCTGCCTCGGCACGCACAATTGAAGCAACCAAAGGCCGCCCGATTGGCCGCGCACTTCCCGCAATGCGGACAGGACGTGGTCGCGGAACAGTCAGCGCATTCATTACACCCACAATCGGCGTTCACGGCCGGTTGGGGCACATAGGGGCCCTCTTGCGATTGAACCAAGCCTGCACTCAGGCTGACCACGGTGAGCATGCCCAGTACGACAAAAACCTTTCGCATCTTCTCCTCCTTCACGCCTGAGTGCTTGGCCCTCTCCATGCCATCCGTCTAACGCGCATAGGCCTCCCGAAAGGATCATCGGCTAGCTTGGCCCAGAACTCCCAACAAGAATAGGGCGGTTGGCAAGCAAAGCGGGCGAAGTGTGCAAGCCGCCCAACAATAGGGGAAGATTGGGAAAACTTTGCGGCCCGATCCCGCAGGGGACCGCATCGGCGTTGGCGAACAAGACGGGTAATGATTTCTGTCGGGACGCCCTCTGTGGCGTTTCGAGCAGCAGAAAGGGCGGATCGTCACGGAGGGCGTTCCCGACAGGTTTGTTTGTCACAACGCTGCAGACGGAGCGCCACGGAGGGCCTTCGCTACAGGAGGCTTTCCAAGAGCAACCGCATTTTTCGCATTTCGGCGTTCTGATCGACGTCGGGCATCGGAGGAATATCGACGCACAGGGCCCGATTGTAGTTGAAGCGGCTCAACTGCGTTGCCAACCGGCCATATTCAATTTCCCCCTGGCCGATGCGAACCTGGAACTTGTCCTTCGTCGTGTCGCGTAGGCGGACATGGACGACATATTTGAGCACTTGGTCATAGCATCCCCCGGCGTGCGGCCCGCAGATATAGTGGCTCGGATCGAGGGTGATTCCCAGGCCCTTGACGTTATCGCAAAGCACGACAGCCGTATCGGGATCCTGAGTCATGCGGCCAGCTTCGGTTAACAGTCCGACGACGACCCCTTCGGCGGCGGCGATCGAGGCGAGCTGACGCAGGCGTTCCACTTCGGCATTGAAGGGGGTCCCCAATTCGGCGGCGCGAACGGTCAGCGTCACGACCTTGGTTGCCTTGGCCAGTTTGCAGCAGGCGGCAAACTGCTCGTAGTACAAGGGTTCCGGGGCGTCAAGGTCCACGCTGTAGGCTACCGGCGTCATCCGATGGGTTTGGCGGCAGATCTGAATCGCGCGTTCCCGGTTAGCAAGCACTTCTGATGGCTTGAGGTGTCCCCCGGTTTCGTGGATGAGGATCTCCACATAGGTGTATTCAAGATCCGTCAACCGTTTCAAAGCGGCACTGAGGGGGAGATTGCAAAAACAATGGGTTGAAGCGGCAACAAACACTCCGCGACTCCTTTTCTGACTCATCTGGCGTCGTTGGGCAACGACTTCTCGGGCGGTACTTTACCGTCTGAGCCCACTTTGAGGCAACAGCAAGCCGTTTCGCTGTTGCTTGCCAGGCGACCTCGACTACAATAGGCGAACACGGGTTTGAAGACGTAACTATTATCCGTCAAAGGATTTTTCATGGATTCGCAATCCCATTGTGAGCCCTCGCGGGCGTCGCTGGCCCCCGTAGAAGTTGTGATGGAGCGGCCGTTGGCCCCCCCACGAAGGCGTTCTGCCTTCGGCCTGTTTGTCAGCCTATTTTTGGTCATGGGTCTCGGTGGGTCGCTCCTAGTGAACTTCGTGCTCCTCTTTGGGAGGGGCATGGACTCCGACAGAAAGGTTCGGGAAAAATACTACTCCCATGCCCGGAACGGAACCCACAAAGTCGCCATCCTGAACCTCGAAGGGGTGATCCTGGACGGGGAAGGGTTTGTCAAACGGCAGATCGATCAGGCGGCCAAAGACGACGAGGTCAAGGCGGTTGTCCTCCGCATCGATTCTCCCGGCGGGACAGTCAACGCGGCCGACTACCTCTACCATCATCTGGGCAGACTGGTCGAGGAGTCGAAGAAACCCCTGGTGGTTAGCATGGGCGGCATGGCGGCCAGCGGCGGGTACTATGCGGCCATGGCCGTGGGGCCCACCCCCGAGACAATTTTCGCTGAGCCGACAACCTGGACCGGTTCGATTGGCGTGATCATCCCCCACTACAACATCACCGATCTGATGAAACAGTGGGGCGTCAAGGACGACTCGATCGTCAGTCATCCCTTGAAGGATGTGATGAGCCTGACTCGCACAATGACGGAAAGCGAGCGTCAGCTCGTGCAGGCCTTGGTCGACGACGCGTTCGGCCGGTTTAAGGAGGTGGTCAAGCATGGGCGTCCAGCCTTCGCGCAGGACACGTCGGCTTTGGACAAAGTGGCTACGGGTCAGATTTTCACCGCTTCGCAAGCCAAAGAAGCGGGGCTGGTCGATCGGATCGGTTTTCTCGAAGACGCGATTGACCGGGCGATTGAACTGGCGGGCCTCAACAAGGACGATGTGTGCGTTGTGAAATACGAACCCGAGTTGAGCTTGAGTGACGTACTGTTTGGCTCGGAGGCGCGAAGTCGGCGGCTGAACTTGAGTGGCGGCCTTGACGTGGCCCAACTGTTCAACCTGGCCTCACCGCGGGCTTACTATCTTTGCTCTTGGCTCCCTTCGCTGGCCCAGCCTTAGGGGCAGCCGACGAGGAGGTAGCCTCCGCTTTTTTCCCGCCGGGTCGCGAGCCCGTGGCGGGCTTCGCCCCCGGTTGGCGATTGGGGGCTGGCGGTTCCAGCAATTTGGATCGCAAGTATTGTGCCCAGAGTTCCCGCTGCATCTCCTCGGGGGGCAGACTGAGTAACCAATCGCGGGTGGCCGGATTGAGTTTGTGTTCCAAGAACTCCCCCAATTCCGCGTCGCTTACGGCACCCGGGAGGCGAGTCAGATGATGGCTGGCCGTATAGTTCAAGAGCATCAGGCGAATCCAGAAGGCCAAGAGCCGCTGCTGCTCTGGTTCGGGGAGACTTTCCAGGCGTTGCCGAGTCGAAGGCGAAAGCCGCTGGCAAAGCGAGACATGCTGGGCCGTGGTCAGTGCGAGCAATTGGTTTGGTTTGGCCAGTTGACTGCGTAACCAGATGGCTGCCAGCATTTCCCGACGGCGATCGGGATCGTCGGTTTGAGCCAACTGTTCCCGGGAAGCTTGGCGCTGCTCGATTGGCAATCCGGCGACCAGCAGTGCCTCGTTGGCATCAAGGAAAGGCTCCAACCAGCCCAACAGGCCCTCCACGTCCTGCTGGTTGAGCCGTTTGCCTGCTTTGGGAATCTGCTCCTGGAGGAGCCGCTTGAGCCGCTCGGCGCGGGCTACTGCGTCGTTGGAACGTTTGCCCTCACGGCGGGCCTGTTCCTGCTGGAGCCGTTTGATCCGCTCGACCCGTTCCCGCGGAGCCAACTCCGCCAACTCCGCTTTTTGATAGGGTTTGAGCGTTTTGAGCCACGCGTAGTACCGCTGCATTACCTCGCGGAGTTCGGCTCCTTGCGGATCGTGTTCGAGTTGCTCGTGGATCCGTCGGAGCCGCTCTTGTTGGGGCTCGGGCATCATCCGGAAGCTTTCCAGACGTCGGAAGAGCTGCGCTTTGGCGTCCGGGTCCATCCTCTCCACCCGCGCCCGCCGGGCATCCAGGGACTCTTCGCCGTAGACGGTCGGAGTGAACCACCCCACGCCGACGGCGCCGATTACGAGGAAGACAATCCGCCGTCCCTGGGTTTTGAATCCGGAGAAGCAGTCGGGAGCACGGGGCCTGGGGGGGCACCATCGGCCGCGCTTTCCTGCCCCTTGTCCCCTGACCGCTGATCCCTCCTTACGCTCCATCGCCGTCCTCCTTGGCAAACAGCCCTTCGTCGTGCAAGAGGCGGAGGAATTCGATGTCATCAATCTGGCGATACTGATCGAGATGCTCGATCACCGGCAGATCGCGGAGCAACAGTTCGTTGGGATCGGGCCAGAGCCAGACGGCCGCCAGGAACCCGGCCGCGCCAGTGGTGAACAGGCCGATGGCGCCCAGCAACCACCGTCGCACGCGGCGTTGAGCGGACGCCTGTTGTACGGCTTCCAACTCGCCGGAGGCCGCCACGGCGACCATTTCCAAGGTGCTCTGGGTGAACTGGTCGTCGACCTCGACCCGATGTAGTTCATTCAAGGCGTCCCAGGCCTGTTCCAACGCCTGGAGACGCTGGCGGATCTTTGGGTCGACGGCGAGCAACTGTTCGATGCGGCGGCTCGCCTCCTCGTCCAACTCGTGGTCGAGGTAGGCCACGAGCTCTTCGTCGAGCGTCGGGTTCTCGGCCAGCGGATCGAGGGGCGCAGGATCGGAGGACATAGGCAACAACTCTTGTTACTGGCTAGTTCCGGTCGGTCGATTACCGTGTTCCAGATAGGGTTCCAGGATTTCCCGGAGGTTGAGCCGGGCACGCGATAAGAGGGATTTGATGGCTTGGGGCGTCATTTGCATGGCCTCGGCGATGTCGGCATAGCTCATGTCCTCGAATTTGCTCAACAACACGGCCATGCGCTGGCGATCGTTGAGCGACGCAAGCGCGGCGCGGATGATGTCGCGCATTTCCGCCTTGTCCAACTGTCGTGCGGGCATCAGGCCACTGGAGGCGGCCACGACCCGCGCCAAGGGGTTTGCTCCCAACGGCCCACTCTCGGCAGCCTCGAGGCTGACCTCGCGGCGGCGGATCCGACTGCGCAGGGCATTGGAGGCCACATTGTTGGCGATTGTAAACAGCCAGGTGGAGAACTTTGCGTCTGGGACATAACTCTTCCGAGCCCGGTAGACCCGCAAGAACACCTCCTGGGCCAAATCCTCTGCCTGGTCCCGACTGTTGACCAAATGCTCCAAGACCGTCACCAAGCGGTTCTGGTAGCGGAGCATCAGCTCTTCGAACGCGGCCGCATTGCCGTCGCGCACCTCGAGCATCAACCGCACGTCGGGGTCCCGTAGTGCATCTCTTCGGGCGGACGATTCGCTGACAGCCAACGGAGTGCCCGTCATGGAGGCCAAAGGGATTCTTTGATTCTGGACGCACACCTCCCCAGAATCCGTCACCATCTCCAGTCTAAGCGAACCGCACCGTCCCTGCCAGTTGCCGGACTGCTTTTACAGCCCCTAGAGCATGAAACCCCGTTTCCGCCGCAAGGTTTCTCCGCTACAACCGATTATAGGCGCCCTCCACCAGTGGGCGGTAGGCGACCCTGGCTTCTGTGCCCGGCACTGGTGCTGGTGCGGTTGGCGGTCGGATTGTCAACACGGTTCTCCTCACGCTCTGCCATGAGGAAGAGCATCACGCGGAGCGTGATGACGACGCGGTTGGCAACGAGAGAGGCTATAAGTAGAGCGGGAACGTCATAGACTGCATCGTCCGCCCATGGCCTCTTCGTAGCGGCCCCAGAGGGCGTCGGCGATGCTCGGCAGGGCATCGCAGAAACGCCAGACGAGCTTATGCAACTGCTCCCAATCGGTGGACTCAAAGCGGAAGGTCAACGCCGATTCGGTGACTGAGCTGCGGGCCAACGCCCAACCTTCGGGAAAGTCGACCCGCACTCCATCCAAGAGTGTTTGGGGATACTCTTGCCACGCGGTGCGAACCTGGTTGAGCGTGCTGAAGACCTGGGCCGGTTCCACGTAGACCCGCAACTCGGGTGTCATGTAGATCGCCGGACAAGATCGTCGGAGTTCGGCCAGGGTCTTGCCGGAACGAGACAAGTAGCTGATCATCTGACAGGCGGTATACAGCCCGTCATCGCCGCCTTCCAACTCTCGGTAGTAGTAGTGGCCGCTGACTTCAGCTCCGAAACGTGCACCAGTCTGGAGCATGCGGGTACGGAAGAAAGTGTGGCCGCTTCGTTCGGGCAACGGCTCGGCACCAAGTTGTCTAGCCCCCTCGGCGATGCGATGGGAGAACTTCGAGTCGTAAATGAACGACTGGCCTGCCAGCTTGGGGCCGAAACTGTGTAGCAGGATCCAAGCAGTCTCATCGGCGGTCAGGAGAACGCCTTCGTTGTCGACGAACGCCACCCGGTCGCCGTCGCCGTCAAAGGCAATGCCCATCTGAGCCCGCTCATGATCGACGGTATTAGCGAGTTCGTCGAGATACTCGGCATGTGAACTGTCGGGCGGGTGTCCGCCAAAGGTTGGGTCAGGGGTATCGTGGATTGCTGAGAAGAGCGAGCGGGGGAACACAGCTTGAAGATAGCGTCGCGCCCGATGAACACCGCAACCATGCATCGGGTCGAGTACCACGCGACATTCGGTCAGTTGGCACTCAATCCAAGTTTCTTGAAGCCAAGCCACGTAGTCATAAGAGACGTCTAACGTCCGTGGCTGGCGGGGCGTACGGTGGGAAGGGATCGGACAGAGGGTCGCGCTTTCGTGCGCCAGCGTGGCGACCTCCTGTTCCGAGGGCGGACGGTCGCCGATCAGCCACTTCAGGCCGTTGATCTCCGCGGGATTGTGCGACGCGGTGACGACGGCACAGCCCGCCGCCGCCAGACGCCGTCGCGCATGATAGATCATCGGGGTGGGAAGGATGCCAAGGTTGACTACATCCACGCCCGTCTCGGCCAAGCCGGTCGTCAGGGCACTGAGGAATTCCGGGGTTGAAGGGCGGACGTCTCCGCCGGTCACAAACTTGTCCCCCGAGGTGATCTGTAACCCCAACGCCCGCCCCCAACGCCGATACAACTCGGGGGTTAGTTCCTGGTTGGCATGGCCGCGAATATCACACGGTTTGTAGATGCTCAACATACCTTTGCTCATGCGGTGGGCGCAGGATGCCACGGTCCCGGCCCCTCTGGAATCATACGTTCACCCACCGATTGGCCAAGGGGCGAATGCTAGCAAACCGGAAGCGGTGGCGGCTCGTCGCTTTCAAACAGTTCCAAGAGTGCAGCAAACGCCTCACGTAGCACGGGCATGGCCCCCGGTTGGCTCGCGACCAATGCCCCAACCTGATTGGCAAACGCGGCCTGTGAGGAAAGCGGCCAGCCCTGTAGGCGGCCGTAGATCAACGCTGCTGTAAACGCATCGCCGGCGCCCACGGCGTCGACCACGTGGACGCGGATGCCCGGCAGATCAACCACCTCGTCCCGGCCCACCAGGAGACACCCGTTGGCCCCCCGCGTAATGCATATGGCATCGACGTTGAACTGTTCCTGAATCGCACGGGCGAAGGGCACGTGTTCGGTCGAGCGACATTCGAGCAAGCCGGCCAGGACCCCGACCTCATCGCCGTTGAGCTTGACGACGTGTGAGCGGGACAACGATTGCTCGATCCACGCTCGGTCGTACCACTTTTGCCGCAGGTTGACGTCATAGACCACTAGGCAGTCGGGGCCCGTCGCTGCAAGGGCCTGGTGGATTGTGTCGCGTGACACGGGCGATCGCTGAGCCAAAGTGCCGAAGCAGACGGCTGAGGTTTGGGCGAACAGCGATTTCCACGAGTCGTCGAGTTGCAGGAAATCCCAAGCCACCGGCTCGTGGATCACGTAGGTCGGCTCGTTCGGCCGGGACGTGTCGACGGTGACCGTGCCGGTCGGATGCTTCGCGTCGCGCTGGACCCAGTCGGTCTGGAGCCCTTGTTGGGCGAGGAAGGCAACCAACTCGTCGCCGAGTTCGTCACAGCCCACCCGCGAACAGACGATCCCGCGACAGCCAAGCTGATTGGCCTGAAACGCCACGTTGGCGGGTGCTCCGCCGGGACGCCGTGAATCGGCAAAGCAGTCCCAAAGCACTTCGCCCAGGCCGATGACCATTGGTTGTGTGGCATGACTC
>CAZLDQ010000214.1:0-9751 GCA_964558295.1 uncultured Planctomycetaceae bacterium
AACCCACGACAACGACGTTGGCAACGTCGTGCTCTACCAACTGAGCTACACCCGCCTGCGAAAATACCCGAGATTGTCAACCGAAAGCCCCGCGAGGCCTCTCGCCCAGCGCGAAGCGGCACTCCGGACCATTACCGAAGTGTCGCAATTATAGATCCGCTAGACTCGCTTGCAAGGGCAATTGGTCTTACGACAATAAACCCGATCCCTTGGCAGGCGTCAACTCCCGCCCATGACTTATAGGCAGATAGCACGAAGGGTGGGAGGCGTTCCGCTGGGATCGCGGACAACCCCTTCGCGCGGTGGGGCCTCAGCCCAACGGAGCAGCACGCGGCCGGTTCGGCCCGGCTACCCCTGGCGAGCCCCATTGCCCCCTCACGACAGTTGCCTGGGCTGGTAGCCCCAATTATCATAGGAAGTTGCAGTGGCTTGCTCCCACCCGACCGCTGCCGAAAACCATGCCCTCTGGAGCTGCGAGCCTCATGGAAGCCAAGCTGATCATCATCAAAGGGAAGGCGAACAAAGCCGAGGTGTCTTTGAAGTTGCCCAGCACGATTGGCCGCAGTCGAGAAGCGGATTTGACCATCGCCCACCCCATGGTCAGTCGCCAGCATTGCCAAGTGTTCGAGGTCAACGGCCTGTTGAAGATTCGCGACCTGGGATCGCTCAACGGCACGTTTCTTGGCGAGCAGCAGATCCAGGAGGCCGATCTGTATCCGGGTGCGGAGTTCAGCGTCGGACCGTTAACGTTTCGGGTCGTCTACGAATATGCGGGGGGCCCTGACGCCGCTCCCACTACCGCATTGACCGAGGGCTCCGCCGCCGCAGACGGGGGTTCCGTCAAGAACACGCCAGATTTCCAGCCGGCGAGTGACGAGTTGCCCGGTGCTCCCCCGGTATCAGAGTCCCCATCTCCCAAGGGAGGGGCAGCGGACTTTGACGGCGGGCCGGCCGATGTGTCTAGCTGGGGCCCCGTATTACGCGAGGGGGCGATTCCCCCGTCATCGGGGACCGCTCCTGCCACGCCGGCCGGCAATCCAGAAGACGCCGCCGAGCAATATGCGGCCGAAGCATTGGCCGAGGAGGACGACGGGGAGTCGTTCGTTGGTCAGCTTCCGGACGCCGATCCGGTGAGCAACCCGTTGCCGCCTCCCCCCGACGACAGCTCGCTTGGCCGGTTTCTCAAAGGGCTGAAGTGAGCGATGCTGCTGTTCAAGAAAAAGTTTCTGCCGGCGATTCGCCAAGGCACCAAGACACAGACAATCCGCCTGTGGAAATGGCGGCGAATGCGCGTCGGGCAACGCAGCTATATCCCCGGGGTGGGCTACATCCGCATTACTGCGGTCGACAAGGTGTGTCTGGAGCAACTGACCGACGCCGATGCACGACCAGACGGTTTTGAGACGGCCGAACAACTACGGGCCGAGATCGTCCAGATCTACTCCCGGCAGTTGGCCGACGGTTATCAGGCCTACCGGATCTGCTTTGAACTGCTGCCGCCGACTACAGCGACAGCATCTCCATGACCGATCGCCCGACCGCGGCCAGCGACTGAGCGACTGCTTGCGGATCACGCGATACGGTCAGGGCCAACCCGAGGCTGAGCAACAAGCCGGCGCTATACAGGCTGATCGCCCGAGGATTGCGGGAAAGCTCCATGTCGCGCAAGGCTGCCTTGAGCGTCAACTCCAGCTTGCGCCACCCCTGCGGGTTCTGTTTTGCACTCGTGGCCAGCAACGAGACGTTGCGCATCGAGGCTCGCCCTTCCATGTGCAATTGAACGCCCAGGTTGGGTAAGAACAGGCAGTCGCCTGCCCAGCGAGCATCACCGTCCAGCCGATGGGTCAGGTCGGCCAAGACCGGGCGCAACTCGTCCGGAGCGATATTGTAGATCACCAGGCGAGGGCGTTGCAGAAGCAACAGAAGCACGAGGCACAGGACATAAAGCCCAATCAAAAGTCCCCAAATATAGGAACCAAACGCAATGGCTGCCGGCACCGGCATGAACAATTCCAGCGGTCCGACCATCACCAGCCCGGAGACGGCCAGCCCCAAAGTCGCCGTATCCCGCGTCCCCGACACCAAGAACGGACGACGGAAACTGTTGAGCATCCCGAGCAGCAGCAGATAGACCGCCACGGGCCCCAAGGCCAGACACAAACGGAACGGGTCGATCAAGAAAAGCTCCTCGTACGACTCCCCACAATAGCTCCGCACCGACCGCCAGCTACGCACTAACCGCCAGGACAGCCGGTTTCGTAAATCGCCATTGTAACGGCCTCACACTCCCTGGTCAACAAGATGGGGGGGCCGAGCATCGAGGATGCAGGATTGCAAATGGAAGACGTCGACTTGTGCGTCTCCCAATCCTCAGTGTGGAGTTTGCGATTCTCAATCCCGCTTCTCCACACCTGCGCCCCTGTTTGCCTGGGCTTCTGGAAGCCGCCGAAGCTCCGCCTGAAGACGGGTTTGCTGAGCCAGGTAATCGTCGCGCAAACGACGATAATGAAACCGCGTGACCAAAAGGTCGGCCATGGCCAACAAGCTCATCCAAAGGACCAGCAGCACGACGAAGCCCCAAAAGATCAACCACGCCAACGGTGCAAGCGGTGGTGAGGTCATCCAATGGCCGATGAAAATCGTGACGGCCAAGAGCCCCAGCATCGCGCTGGTTTGCATGCGGCGGCGGAATTGCCGACGGTGGAAGTCGTGTTCTCGGGCTTCGAGGGGGGGCTCTTGCAGATGACGCCAGGTGCGCTGGTGCGACCAGAGCATGACAGCCGAGGCCGCCAGCAGAACCAGCGAAAACCCGAGGGAAACCCAGAAGTCCTCTGTTCCCATCGCATTCAACTCCCCGTTCGCCTCGGACACGGTCGGTCAGCGTCCCCCAAAGGACTTCTTCTTGCGAGGCTCTTCCTTGGACACTGTCTTAAGCCACTCGTGAACCACCCATCCAACCTTGGCCAAGCTCAGCGGCGAGCATTTGTCGGGCGTGTCCCCCTGCGTATGCCATGGCGGATAGTCAAAGTCGATCACGTCGCAGATCGGAATTCCCCCTATATCGTGGAGCGGCAGATGGTCGTCGCGGATCTCGTACTTCTTCTCCGCGATGAACTCGCGGACCCCGAGCCGGGCGGCCGTTGCCCAGAGGTCCTCGACCAACGGGCGCGTGTCTGACCACCACATGCTGTTTCGCTCCTGGTAGATCTGCAAGTCGGCATCGCCGACCATATCCAGCAAGACCCCCCAACGATAGCGATACGGCGGACGCTTTTGGACATATTGGCGGGCAAAGTACTCGGAGCCGAGGAAGAACCGGCCATTGGGCCGGAAAATGAACTCTTCGCCGTCCAACATCACCAGATCGATCCCCAAGCCATTGTCGAGCTTGGGGATCTCATGGGCCAATTCCATGAGCACTGCCACCCCGCTCCCCCCGTCATTCGCCCCGACAAAAACGCCCCGCGGGTTCTGGGGGTCCAGCATGGGAAACGGGAGGGTGTCGTAATGCGCACACAGCAGAATCCGCACCGGGCGCTCGGGAAACCAACGGGCGATCAGATTGGCCATCGGCACCGGCGAACCGTCCAACGGATGCCGGATCTGGAATCGCTGCAGCTCGACCTGGGCGCCTTGCCGTTGAAAATGCTCCACCAGCAGCTTCTGCTGGGCTTCCATCCCCACCGAGCCGCTGGCCCGAGGCCCAATCGCACACAACTGCTTGAGATACTCATACGTCCGGACGCCGTTGAAGGGGATATCTTCCAACCGCAACTGCGACACGGCCGCCTCCGCGTGGCCGTTCCGTCCCGGATTGGCAACTAATCCCACGTAGAGCATCATCACGCATGAGCCAAACACTACCATGGCCAAGAAAATGGTCTGCGCCGAGGGTTTACGGCTGGGGGGCGAAGGGGGAGACGTCATGGCCTCCATTCTAGTCGATCCGGCTCAACGGCGACATCCCGAATCACGCAAACCCAATTCCCCAGGGACTCGGCTTCTCATCTTGCTTCAAAATCCCTCAGGCAGTATGCTCCGCCCTCTGGGCAAACGTGATGCAGGAACACCCTGGATGGAGCCTCGGTGAATCCTGCTCTGGACTTCGTCTCTTTTTGGGGAAGGTCGTAATGATCGACGTGCGTTCGATTCTGGATCTGCACCGGACCACCGTTCAGCAATGGCATTGCGGGGAGGTTGACAATCGCTATGAGGGATTTCTTCATCTGATCTGCCAGCAACACCAGCAAAACTTCCTCCTTTGGCATGAAGAAGATATTGCCCGCAGTCCCGATGTCACGGATGAGACCATTGCCGAAGTCAAACACAAGATCGATCGGCTCAACCAGCAGCGCAACGACTTGATCGAAAAAATTGACCTCGGGCTGATCACCCAGTTGGAAGCCTGGGGGGCCCGGCCTCGGCCCGGCGCACGGTTGAACACCGAAACCCCGGGCAGCGTCATCGACCGGCTCTCGATCCTCGCCTTGCGGATCTATCACATGGAAGAACAGCTTGCCCGTGAGGATGTCGACGAGGCACATCTCGCCACGGTCCGCGCCAAGCTGGAGATCCTCCACGAACAACTCCGCGATCTGTCCGGCTCGCTCATCGAACTGTTGGACGATATCGTGGCCGGCCGCAAGCGGCTGAAAGTCTACCGCCAGTTCAAGATGTACAACGACCCCAGCCTTAATCCCTGTCTCTACAACGCCGCTCAACGCCCCGCCGCCTGAACGCGGTGGCTCGTGGATCGTGGATTGCGGCTTGCGGATTGCGGCTTTCCCGCGTAGCGGGCAGGCTTGCCCGCCGTTGCCGCGCGCTCTTTTCCCTCGTTGACCCCCGTACCGCCAGCCCCCAGCCCCAAATCCCTTGCCCCCTCCTACGCCGCTTGTGACGCCTTGCGCTGCAAAAGCTGATCGCAGGCCTCGCAAACCATCTCGACGCTAATCGCTTCCATGACCTCGGGCGGCGCGTTGCGACGCTGACGGCTGGTCCCTTCGAACTGGACGGCTTGAAGGGCGAGGTGCTCGGGGCCGTAGGGCCCATTGCGTTTAGCCGGCATCGGGCCAAACAGGCCGACGCAGGTTGCTCCCACGGCGACGGCCAAGTGCAACGGCCCCGTGTCGGCCGCCACAAATAGACGCGACCGCCGCGCCAGGGCGGCCAATTCCTGGAGACTGGTCGCTGGGGCCTGCCAGGCATAGCCGTGCGAGTTGGCCACTACCTCATGAGCCAACGCTTGTTCCTGCTTGCCGGCCCAAACCACAATGCTCGGCAGACGCCAAGTGCGGGCGAGATGTTGCGCCACGGCGGCAAACCGCTTGGCCGGCCAAAGCTTCGAGGGCCAGCCCGCCCCCGGATTGATCAACACATACCCGCTTTCGAGCCCCACACGGCGGATGATCCGCTCGGCCGCCTGCCCGTCCTCCGCCTTCTCGGGAAGATCGAAACGGACCGTGGGGGACGTAATTCCTAGCGGCCGCAGCAGTTCGAGATTGCAATCGACGATGTGCGTTGCCGTCGAGGTGACCAACTCGGTGTTCAACCACCGGCTCAGTTCGCGGCCGTTCGCCCCGTCGAAACCAATCCGTCGTTTGGCCCCGGAGAGCCATGCGGCGACGGCGCTTTTGGTCAGCCCTTGCACATCGATGGTCACATCAAACGCCAATTCCCGCAGTTGGCGGCGAAGTCGCAGAACGGTCATCGGCGACTTTAGCCAGCCGCGGCGAATCGGAATCAACTGGTCGAGGGCCGGATGTCCCTCCAAGAGACTTGCCGCCCGACCTTCCACGACCCACCCCAAAAAAGCCTTGGGAAACGCCTCCCGCAAGGCGTTCAGAACGGGCAGACCGTGAATCACATCGCCAATCGCACTGAGCCGAACGATAAGGATCCGAGGAGCGGAATCCAACGACATGGCAGCGACCTCCATGGGGAGCGACAAGAGACTATCCGTGCAAGCCGCGCGCGTGCCGGCTCATAACCCACGCCGATTATACGCCCCCCCCTCGAATTCCCCCAACAGACGTTCGGGGGGTAAGGATTTGTGGATTTGGGGATTTGGGAGTGGAAACGCAGCTTGGCCGCGTAGCGGGCGGGTTGACCCGCTGTTGCCTTGCCAGTGTCTTCCGGAGGCCTCGCCACGGTGCCGAAGAATCGGTTCGCGTACCCCCCAAATCCCCAAATCTCTAAATTTCTAAGTCTCTAAAATCCCCAAATCTCCATCCTCTCAGCGTTAGCTCGAAATCTGGGTAGTCTGGAGAATATCTTCCGTTCAGCCAAACAACTCCTCGGCGGGCGGCGGGCGAATGCCGATAACCTTGGACAGGCCATTCCCACGCTTCTCGGCAGGCCAATCTGGACCGCGTCGTACGACCCGATACCCCACGATCGACCGAGAAGCCCGTGGCAAGCAGTCGTCAAAGGATGATCCAAGCGGGGGAAATCAGTATGTCGATTCGTCGATTCGCAATGCTTCTGATCGCTTTCGGTGGGCTTTGCAACGCGGTCCCCGCTCACGGCCAACTCCTGGAAACCATGGTACGGGATTTCAAACGCAACAACTGCTGGCCGTCCCCCTTTATGGCCCCCGATCGGCAAGCTGTGCGTGCCCCGTTTGTGGTTATGGTTCACAATGGCTGGCGCCGTCAGAACATCTTGGGGGAGTATCACTTCAGCCCTGACAACGGCGAGTTGACCGAGGCTGGCAAGCTGAAGATCCAGTGGATCCTCACCCAGGCCCCGAAACAGCATCGCATCATCTTCGTCCACCAGGCACAGAACGCGGAGGAGACCGCTGCACGGATCGACGCCGTTCAGCAGCTTGCCGCACAACTGGCGCCTGCCAATGAGCTTCCCGAGGTCGTGGCCACCCACCTCAATGAAGCGGGCTGGTCGGCCGACAAGATCGACCGCGTCACCCGCGACTTCTATGAAAAGACCGCTCCGAAGCCACGCCTCCCCGAAGTCCAAAGCAATTCCAGCGCGCAGTGAATCTTACCCTAACCGGTAAAGTCTGCGAAATCGCTTCAAGATGCCATTTCGGTTGCAGAACCGACAGATCAGCGGTCGATCAAGAGATTGAAGTTCCGGACGAGTTGGGTCGACAGGGATGTACTCGGGCCCCCTCGAGTGCGATCCTCCGGAATTCTCAAGACAGGGAGGTTTCCTGTGCGCAAAGGCTTTCGTTGGCTCCTCGCGACCGCCGTACTGCTGGCTAGCGGGAACGGTCCATGGGGTTCCGAGCGAACCTCAACCGCCCAGGCCGCGCCCAACGCCATCTCCTCATTTGGCCAATCAATTTCCAATGGTTTCAAGAGCGGGGTGAAGAAGCTCTCCGACGCGGTCACCCCCGACCCAGTCGTCAAACCGGCCGAGGATCCCGTCTCGTTGCATAGCAAATCCAAACCAAGCCCCGAGTTGTACATCTCCCTCGGATTGTTGGCTGAACAGAAGGGGAACTTCCCCGAAGCCGAACGACGCTATCAAGCCGCGCTCAAGCTGCAACCTAATCACCTTGGTGCCCTGTTGGCCTACGCACGGCTCAAGGATCGTCAAAACCAGTTTGCCGAGGCGGTCCAACTCTACCAACAGGCGCTCCAAGCCCACCCAAACGAAGCCGTTATCTGCAATGACCTCGGCCTCTGCTATGCCCGCAATCGGCGGCTCCAGGAGGCCCGGCCCCAGTTGGAGCGGGCCGTCCAATTGAAGCCCAAGGAAATACTCTATCGTAACAATCTGGCCACGCTTCTTGTCGAAATGGGCGATGTGGATCGGGCTTTCCAGCACTTTGTTGCAGTCCATGGCGAAGCGGTAGCCTACTACAACCTCGGTTACCTGATGCAGAAGAAAGGCGAGTCCAAAGCCGCCGCCGTGCTCTTCGCCAAAGCCCTCGAAAAAGACCCGTCGATGGACGATGCGCGCACATGGTTGGAGGCCTTGGGCGGCCAGCCGCCGCCCCGAGTTGCTTCCGGAAGCGGTTCCCCTTCGGACACCACTCCTCGCGAAGCGACGGGCGTGGCAGCCACGCAGCCTCCGCAGAGCATGCCGAATCGGCCCATGCCCCCCGTCGTCACGAGAGACATGCCGACCGCGCCGCTTCCGGAATCGGTCTTGCCCATGAAGCCGGGGCAGGATCTCACCGTTCCTCCCAGCACGTCGGCGCCAAGGTATCCTCTCCCTACGCCGTCTCCCACCTATTCACGTGCGTCTTCCGAAGCCCGACGGCTTCCGCCCGTACCGCAAACCAGCGAAGCTCCGCCGTCTCCGAAACGGCTGGAAGACGCCCCGATGCCGCCGGCATTCCAAGGTGCAGGGCAGGGGCTGCAATTCCAGGGACCGACGATGGCCCCTCTCCCCCCAGGCAGTGTTCCATCCGCGCGCGTGCACCCCTTGCCGTCGACCGATGAAGTGCTTGTCGAACCGTAAGGGGCCCTACGATTCGTTCGACGAATCACGCACCTCGTCCCGGCGCTTGAACAACCAGCACAGCCCCGCGGCCAGCGTCGCCAAGCCGTCGCCGAGCGATGTCCAGGGGCGGGACGTCTCGGTCGAACCTAGCCGCGGTATGCTCTCCAGCGTTTCCGGCTTCGGAAACGTCGTGGGAAACCCCAGCCGCTCAAACGGGACGCTGGCCAGGTAAAGCCAAGCCGTTCCGCCCGCCTCTGTCTCGCCATAGATGTGGTCCACGTACCGCTCCGGCTCCGCGGCGATCCGCCGGCGCGCTTCGGCCAGCAGTGCGTCACGTTCGCCAAACCGCAGTGCCCCGTTCGGACAGGTCTTGGCACAGGCCGGCGTGTGCAGGCTGGCCCCATAGCGTGCCTTTTGTTCGCCTTCCAACGGCCGGCCGTTGAGCGTCTCGGGCACGGGGGCCTGGAGCCGTTGCAGGCAGAAGACACATTTCGCGATCAGTGGCGTGACCTGGTCCCAGTAGTCAATCGTCGGCACGCCGAACGGGCAAGCATCGACGCACGCTGCACAGCCGATGCATTGCTGGGACAGTGCGTCGACCACCCCCGTCGTCGTTCGATAGTAGACGCCCGGCGCGCAGACGTAGGCACAGTACATCTCCGTGCAATGCAGGCACTGGTGTTTGACGAAGACCCACCGCGGATGCCCGGCGTCGTCGGTCAGTTCATGGTCGCTGATGTAGGTGAAGGTCTGCGGCGAAAACCTCCGCGGATTCTGATACCCACCGGCCTTGGCAAACGCTTTGTTCTCCTCGCTCTTCAAACCGTTGGCCTGCTTGCAGGCCGCTTGGCAACTGCGACAGCCCACACATCGCGTCGTATCGACCAGGCATCCGATGCGTGTCATTCGAGGTCCTCGCTGGGCAGATACTTGGGGAGGGGAGCCTTGGCGTCGCTGAGGGGGGCGTTAGGTCTGCTTGTTCAGCCGGCCCCTCCGTGTCCGGCGGAGACGCTTCGTCTAATCTACTATACTTCCGCCCCGCCCTTCAACCAGCACTCCCACCGGAAGACGCACATCTCCCCCGCATCGTGCCAGTCCGTAGCACAAGCATCTTGCTTGTGTTCTGTAATCCCGCGTCCTGCCGATCCGTAGCACAAGCATCCTGCTTGTGTCCTGAAAACCATGCATCCTGCTTGTGTCCACGTAGCATAAGCATCCTGCTTGTGTCCCGAAAACCATACCACCTCCCTGGCTCCTTCCGCGAAGTACGTTTCAAGCAAGACGCCACCCCTTTGAAGCTAGCATAGCAGTCGAGCCCGCTTGGTTTGCTTGTTGCTAT
>CAZLDQ010000215.1:0-9699 GCA_964558295.1 uncultured Planctomycetaceae bacterium
CGGGCGGGGGCGGAAGGCTTGCATCCGGGCATTGGGCACCAGACGCGGGCTGCTCCCGTTGAACCTAGCCAGGATCTTTTCTTTGTCGCCGACTGGCAGCAATCACTCGGTTGGCGTTGTACCAACCCCGGAAGACTGCATGGGTGTAGGACGGATGACAGGGCTTTGCCGCCAACGCCCGTCAATTGCTGAGTCTTCTCGCTCATCGTGTGGCAAGCCTCTCCCGGATAAAAATGTCCACAATTTCTACGCGACTTTCCCTTTGACACTCGGCCTCTTCCGCAACAATACTGGGATGCGAGTAAGGGGCGAGTGACTCTCCCCGATGGGACGATCACGGAGGCCGACGATGCGACGCGCAACGACGATCTTGGCAAGCCTGCTGCTGTTGCTCGCGACCGGAGGCGCTTCAGCCTTCGCCGAGTTGATTGTCTACGAGGGCTTCGACGCCGCCTACACGGCGGGCAATATCGCCGGACAGAACGTCGCCGCGACCGGGTTGACCGGAGCCTGGGCCACCAACACGGCCACGATTGGCGTCGCTGCCGCTGGGCTGAACTACCCCGGGCTTTACACGAAGGATCAGACTGCCCAATTCACATGGGTCTCTGATTTGAACGGGTATGTCCCGTATGCCTACCGGGCACTGAGCCCTTACGAAGAAAGCAGCGTCTATTATCTGTCGGGCTTGATGTCGTTCTCGGCCAGCTTCGCCACCGATGCCAACAGCTACGCACGGATGGGATTCCTTAGTTCCACGGGTGAGAACGAGGTGTTTGGCGTGCAGTGGGGCTTTCGGGGCAATGGCAACGGCGGCGTCGATGCCGTGGTCCGTGTCCGAGATTATGTGGGCGGCTCGACGATGAATGATTACGTGGTGCTCAAAGACGTTGCTCCCGGCACCCATCTGTTCGTGGTCAAAGTGGAGCCGGATGTGACAGGCATTAACGACCGGGTATCAATCTGGCTGGACCCGGCCGACCTATCCTCCGAAACGGCCGCCGGTACTCCTGCCTGGCAACGAAACGCTTTGGTCTGGGTGCCCCGCAATCCGAGCTATCTCGTTGACACGCTGGTACTGAAGAGCTTCTCTGTGGGCGATGGTACCGTGGTCGGCTATGACGAAGCCCGCATGGGCGAGACCTGGGCCGACGCCGTACCCGTGGTTCCTGAGCCCTCTAGCGGCGTCCTCTTGCTCGGACTCTCCGTGTTCCTCGGCACAACTCGTCGCCGTCTGTTTTCGGAGGAGGCGGACCCCATTTTGCCGGCGGACAATTTCGCCAGCTAAACGGCGCGGCGTCTGGCATGTGTCCGACGGCCAGAAGCCTTCATGCATTTTGCCGTCGTCATGAGTCTCGCTCTCGTATTGCGCAAAGTTGGAAGTTTTCTGCGCAAGATTGACTGGAATCGATCTCTGCAATGTCCCAGAATGGACCTGCTGAGGAATCCCAATTTCCGTTAAACCGAGATACAAGCCATGAACACGCTAACGCGCGGGGCCGTCGCCGTTCTGGGAGTTCTGTTCGTCATTCTTCTGACCGAAGCGATGTCTCCTGATCGAGGCGTGGCCGCGGAGATTGGCGGGCCGGCGCGGATCACGGTCCAGGCCGACCGGCTGGGGGCGAAGGTTAGTCCCACGCTCTACGGGCTGTTTTTTGAAGAAATCAATCATGCGGGTGACGGCGGGCTGTATGCCGAGATGCTCCAGAATCGCTCGTTCGAAGAGACCCTGCCCGTCGAGGGCTGCACGCTTGACGGCAATGTTTGCCGGGCCCCCGCTTTGCCCAGCTATGTTACCGGACAAACGAAAAAGTGGCACGTCTCCTGGCAGTTTTCGTCCCCCTGGCCTGGCTGGACGTTGGAGACCGAGAAGGCCGAGGCGTCGATGACCCTGGAGGCCAGCGAGCCGGTTCATCCATGCAACGTGCGTTATCTCCGGCTTGGTGTCGCGGGCCTTACGCTTGGCGGTTCGGTGCGGCTGATCAACGAAGGTTACTGGGGCGTTGCCGTAAAGCAGGGCGAGCCGTACGAGTTCTCTTGCTATGCCCGGGCTCACGATGGTTTCCGAGGAGCGATCGAAGTCGGCCTGATCGGGCAGGATGGCAGACTTCTGGCCGCCGAGACGATCCAGGGCATTGGTCCGGGCGCATGGAAGAAGTATGCCGCGTCGCTTGTCGCCTCCGGCACCGACACGAAGGCCCGGTTCTTTCTCCGGCCGCTTTCCACGGGTACGGTCGACTTGGATGTCGTATCGCTCTTTCCACGCCATACGTTTAAAGGCCGTGCGAACGGTTGCCGGGCCGACCTGGCCGAGAAGCTGGCCGACTTGAAGCCGGCCTTTTTGCGGTTCCCGGGCGGATGCGTGGTCGAAGGGGCTACGATGGCTAACCGTTACCGGTGGAAGGAGACGATCGGTGACGTGGCTACCCGGCCGGGTCACTGGAGTCTGTGGAACTACCGCACCACCGACGGCTTGGGCTACTTCGAGTTTCTCCAGCTTTGCGAGGACTTGGGCTGTGCGGGCATGTATGTGTGCAATTGCGGTTTGTCGTGCGAGTATCGCAACGGCGACTTCTGGCCTGACGAGCGGCTCGACGAGTCCATCCAAGATACTCTCGACGCGGTCGAATACGCCTTGGGGGACACGAATACGACGTGGGGCGCTTTGCGGGCCCGTCATGGGCATCCCGCCCCGTTTCCGCTCAAGTATGTAGAGATTGGCAACGAAAATCATGGGCCGATCTACGAAGCCCGTTACGAACGGTTCGCTGCTGCACTTCGAAAGGCTTGGCCGCAGGTCACGTTGATCTGCAATACGGGATTTACGAAGGCGGAGATCCACGACCAGCACTTCTATGTGGCTCCTGAGTTCTTCCTGGAGAACTTCCACCGTTATGACAGGCGGCCCAGCCCGGGCGAGCCGCCCAAGGTTTATGTGGGCGAGTATGCGGTCAATCGCAACGTGGGGGCGGGCAACCTCCGTGCGGCTTTGGCCGAGGCCGTGTTCATGATGGGTATGGAACGCAACAGCGACTATGTTGTCATGGCTAGCTACGCTCCCTTGTTCTTCCACGTCAACGACCGCAAATGGCCGGTGAACCTGATCGGGTTTGACAATGCCACGAGCTTTGGACGCACGAGTTACTATGTGCAGAAGATGTTTGCCGACCACCAGCCCGACGTGAATCTGGCCTGCCAGTCGACCTCGCCACCGCTGGAAGCTTCCCCTCAGGCCGGTGCGATCGGCGTCGGCACTTGGGCCACCCAGGCCGAGTTCAAGGAGATCCGCGTGACCCATGACGGGCAGACGCTCTTGGCTAGCGATTTCTCCCACGGTCTGAAGGGTTGGAAGATCGCGGCGGGCAAGTGGACCACAGTTGACGGCGTGTTGCGTCAAAGTAGTTCCGATCGACCAGCCCGCGTTACCGCCGGCGACAAATCGTGGCAAGACTATACCCTCTCGCTCAAAGCTCGCAAGCTCGGCGGTGCCGAGGGTTTTCTGATCTCCTTCCAGACGACGCACGACGACGAAAAGTGCTGGTGGAACCTGGGCGGCTGGGGTAACCGCGAGCATGGCTTGGAGGTGCCCGGGATCGCTGCGCCGCACGTGCCGGGGAAGATTGAAACGGGGCGGTGGTACGACATTCGCGTGGAGCTTCAAGGCTCGCGTATTCGTTGCTATCTTGACGGCCACCTGATCCACGACGTCAGCCGCTCCACGCTCCCCTCGCTCTATGCCCTAGCCGGGCGGAAGAATGCGACCGGCGAGATCGTCCTCAAGGTTGTCAACGTCTCGTCGCAATCACAGGCCACGCAAGTCAGCCTGACCGGCGTCCGGAGCGTGACCCCACAGGCCACGGTTGTGGTTCTTGCCCACGACGATGCGAACGTCGAAAACTCATTGGCTGAGCCACGGAAAATCGTGCCTGTAGAGCAGACGCTGCCGCTTCCGGGTCCGGAGTTCTCCCACACGTTCCCGCCCCACTCGCTGACTGTGTTTCGGATCGGAAGTGGGAAGTAGCGTTGTACTGCTGGATGATTTCAGAGGGAGACGCGGGGCAGACGAAAAGGCCATTGCCGTCCGACTCGTTGTACAGAAGCGGTTAGCCGGGTACACCACGGGTTGACAATTGCTACGCGGCGGACGAAGATCGGCATTGGAAGACTTCCTGCCAATCACCGCCATGTGGGAGACCGCTCGATGCGATTGTCTGCTTGCCTGCTGCTTATGCTTCTGGCTGTCGGGGACGTGGCGGCCGGCCAGGTCGTGTCGCTGGAGAATGCGTCGCTTCAAGCTGAGTGGGATGTTGGGCGAGGGACGCTTGTCTCGCTCAGAGACAAGGCCACGGGCCGGCAGTGGCTCGACTCGGCCGTTGTGACGCCGGTTTACCGGATCACGCGGGTCGATCAGAAGCCGCCGATCGCGTCGGACCGTGCCATGGCCATCAAGGTGCGGCGTGAGGGGGACGAAGTGATCCTCGAAGCGACGCACGCCCAGCCGGCCGCGATGACGGTGACCTGCCGCTTCCGGCTGGAAAAGGATTCACCGCACATATTGGGCCGGATCGCTGTTCGCTCGACGGAGCCGTGCCGTATCGCGGAAGTCTGCTTTCCGCTGGTGACGCTTCGCATGCCGTTCGCAGGCTCGGGCGAAACGGACCAACTGCTCTGGCCGGAGTGCGACGGCACGGTGCTTCGCAATCCGAGTGTGAATCGGCCTGATCGGCAGTTCCGCTACCCAGGTTCGGCCTCGTTGCAGTTGATGGCCGCGTTTGATCCAGCGGCTGGCCTCTGTCTGACCAGTCGCGACCGTGAGGCTCACACGAAGACGTTTTCGAGTCGCCGGACGGGCAAGGCCCTCGAATTGAGCATTGCCCATCTCTTGCCGCACACGGCTGTGAAGCAATGGGAATTGGAGTACGACGTGGCCTTGGCCGGACTGCGTCCTTCCGAGGGTCTCGGTGAGATTACTTGGGAAGCGGCAGCCGATCTGTATCGCCGCTGGGCAATCCAGCAGCCATGGTGTCGGAAGACAATGGCCCAACGCGTGGCTGAAGGCGACATTCCCGCCTGGCTCACCGAGCCGACGATGCTCTTGACCTACTCGCTCCGCGGACAGATGGCCGACAAGAGCGTTGGCAACCGGCTCCCGTTGGCCGTCGATCAGGTGGAGCGTTGGAGTAAGCTGGTCGGTGCCCCGATCACCTACTTGATCATCTCGTGGGAGAAGCTTGACACCTGGACGACGCCCGACTACTTCCCGCCTAACGGCGGCGCGGGCCCGTTTGCCGAAATGACCCGCCAGCTTCATGCCGGGGGGCATCACACGATGGTTTTTCTCTCCGGCCTACATTGGACTTTGCACAAGGACCAGGGGCTTGTCCATGTGGATCAAGAGTCTGAGTTCAATCGTCGCGGCCGGGCGTCGGCGATCAGCAATGCGAAGGGTCAAGCAGTGATCAGCGGGAAGCCGGAGCAGGGTGTCGGCCAGTCGGCCACGATCTGCCCCACGACGGCTATCGCCCGGGAAATCCTCGTGGGTACGTCCGAACGCTGCCAGGAGTTGGGGATCGACTGCGTGCAGGTCGACCAGATCGTGGGGGGCGGGATGAAGGCCTGCGAACATCCGGAGCATGCCCATCCGGCCGGCGGCGGCACCTGGTGTAGCGAGGCTCTTTACCGACTGTTTGCCGAGATCCGCCAGCAAGGCCGCGCCCGCGATCCGAAATTCGCCTTTTCGATCGAGGAGCCGGGCGAGTTCTACCTGCCCCTGCTCGACACCTACCATGCCCGGGATTTGCATCAGGGCCGCTGGCCGCGTTCCGGGGCGGGGGTGCTGGGTGTACCGCTGTTTACCCACGTCTACCATGACTATCTGGCTGGCTACGGCAGCGAAGGCTGTTATGTTTCCGAACGTCCCAGCTCGCTGGCCCTCTATCAGATCGGCATGAACCTGGTCTGCGGCAAGATTCCGGCCGTGGCCCTCTGGGGCCGTCACTGTGATCCGGAAAAGGTCGATCCGACGCAGCGCCGGCTGCTTTGTGCCCATCTGGATCTATGGCGAGGGCCTGCTCGCGACTTCTTGAACTTCGGCCAGCGAGTCGCCTCGCCGCCGCTTGACGTGCCGCTGCGGGAACTGGTCTTCATGGAGAAAGACGGTAAGACTCGTCGCCCGTTGACCGTTCCCGCTGTCCTCCACGCTGTCTGGAAATTGCCCGACGGGCGCCTTGGCACGTTGTTCGCCTGCATCCATGACGAGCCGGTTACGTTCACCTACAACCAGGAGAAGATCACCCTGGAACCGGGTGAAGGGGCGCTTCGGCTTGCGCGGTGAGGAGAATGGTGGAAGAGGAGGGAAGGGGGGAAACGGAAGGGAAAAAAAGAACGGACGAATGAAGCAGCCAAAGGGTAGATCGTCTGGGACAACTCCTCATGACCGCCTTTCTCCTTCCCCGTTTTTCCTTCTCCTTACACCCTGTTCCGTCTCCTTAGAGCGAGTACACTGAAAGAGAGTCAACATTTCGCATTTTTCTTGCTTCTTGGAGAGAATTGACGATGTCCTCTTTCGACGCTTCGCAGCCCGAGCCTCCGACGCCGCAGGAACTCAAGTCGGCGATGAAAGCCTTTCGTAAACGGCTGAAACTCACTCGGCTGGACGATCAATCGCGGATCGGCGTGGGCCCCTTGTCGAGTGGCCGATCCTCGGGCATCGTGGCGATCACCCCGCCCGACCAGTTTCGTCCGGCCGTTTGGGAAGAACTGGCCCGCCAAGGCAAGCTCAAGAAGGTTGGCGGCGGTATGTACGAGTTGGTCGGGCCGTAGGCGACGAGACGGAAATCCTACAAAGAACGGTTGAAAAACACCTTTCCACTGCGCGACGTCCCAGGAAAGAATGCGGACATCATGGCCCGTTCTCTTGCGAAGGAGCTTCAACGATTCAAAACTCGCGGCCGTACTCGTGTTTTCTCCTGACTCTTGTGATGGTCACAACCGCCCAGAGCGTGGTGGCTGTCGAGGAACCGGTCCCGCGTGGGTCGGCACAAAAGGCCAACCAGTGGTATGCCCAGTTGCCGTGGCTTGTGGGATGCAACTATGTCCCGTCGACGGCCATCAATCAGATCGAGACCTGGCAGGCGGAGTGTTTTGATCCGGAGACGATCGACCGGGAACTCGGCTGGGCTGAAAGCCTTGGCTTCAACACGGTGCGGATCTTTTCCCACTGGGGAAGCAAGCCCGGCTCGCCCGAACCAACCCCCTATGATTTCGCGGAAATCACGCTCATCCGCCAGTTCACCGGGCGTGAAAAGTAGCCGGTCTCTCAAACTTGCCGTGTCCATTCGCTCCAGCGATTCAGTGGGCAAGATTCCAGGCCACGTTTCTGCTTTCATCGTAGAAAGCCCCTTAACGTTGCCCCTTGCCCGCGAGCCTCGTATAGTGGTAACCAGACAACGGAGGTACCCATCATGGGCGAAATCAACCGACGGCAGTTTCTTGGGACGGGTACGATGGCGGCAACCGGCAGCCTTGCCGCGATGGGCGCGGCCCCTGCGAGCGGCACATTGCGGGCAGGTGTGGCCAAGAGTGACATCACGACCGAGCGGAAAGGGGCCGTGATCCATGACCCGTTGTATGCCAAGGTCCTGGTGCTCGACGATGGCAAGACCCGCGTGGCGATCGTTACCATGGACACTACGGCGATTGGCGGGCGACGGATCAGCCGAGGGGCACTTGCCGATGTGGGAGAAGACTTCTTGCCGAGACTCCGAGGCCGGAGCGCGCCAGAGCTGGGCATTCCGGGCGGCCACGTGGTGGTCATCGCGTCGCACACCCACCCGCCGTACCCAATGCTCTGCGACGACGCCGGCCAGATCGAGCGAACGTTGGACGCGGTGCGCCGGGCTGTGAAGAATCTGACCCCGGTTAAGGTCGGCACAGGGATTGGGTACGAAGATCGGATCACGATCAACCGGACGTTGCGGTTGAAAAACGGCCAGTGTTGGACGATCCGCCATACGAATCCCTCGCCGCCCGACGACGAGGTCGCCGGGGTGGGGCCGATCGATCCGGAGATCGGCATTCTGCGTATCGACCGCCTTGACGGCCGGCCGCTGGCCGTGGTCTACAATTTCGCCTGTCATCCGCTGTTCGGTGCATTGCGGGGAGCGATTACGGCCGATTTTCCCGGCGTAGCTTCGAAGGTCATCGAAGAGAGCCTGGGCCATGACGCGATGGCGTTGTTCTTGCAGGGAGCGGGCGGGGATATCATTGACATCCTCTTCAAAGACTTCAACCGGCCCCGCGACATCGAACCGCTGGGGACGATGCTCGGCGTGAGTATTCTGAAGGCCTACCAGGGCATTGCAACGGCTGAGGCGACTCTCGGTGTCATTTCGGAGACGATCGAGCTTCCCCGCCGGACCGATATCCCACGGCGAATCGAAGCCCTTGAACAAGAACAGGCGGCCCTGCTCCAGTCGCTCCGGTTCACCACCTTGAGCTTCAAGACCTTTTTGCCGTTGTATCTGAAATACACGGTTCAGCCCGACCACCCCGCCAACGATTCTTATCGCTATTTGCAGGATGCTGCGATGGGCCGTGATGCGCATGTGGCGATGGATGCTTTCAACCGAGGGCACATTGCCAAGTATCTCCGAAATGTCCAAGCGATGGAGAGACTGGCTCGAATTCAGGACAAAATTGCGACGTTCCAGAAGCATCAAGCGCTGAACCAGGAAGCCGGCACGCCGACCATCCCGGCCGAGGTGCAGGGCATCCGGATTGGCGACTGCCGGCTGATTACGGCTCCCATCGAGCTACTCGTCGAAATCGGGTTGAATGTCAAGAAGGCGTCGCCGCACAAGTACACCTTTGTGGCAGGCTTTTCCAATGGTTACATGCACTACGGTCCTCCGGCCAGCGAGTATGACAAGGGAGGCTATGAAGTCACCGAGTGTCTGTTGGCCCCGCAGTGGCAACAGGTCTTCGAAAGCAAAGCCAACGAAATCCTTTGCCGGTTGTGAGGTGTTGAGTCTGCAAGGCGGGCCGAGATTGCGAGGCCCGCCTTGCGGTTTCCTGCCTACTCTTGTCTACAGTTCGTTCCACTCGCCGGCCACGGGGGCGGGGAAGTAACCATCGGCGTTGGCCTTGACCCACACCGGGCTCTCTGGCGTCAGTGTGTCAAGACTGTTGCAGAACTGGAACTTGGAGTTGATGATCTCGTCCCAGGTGACGATCCGGTTGCCATGGACGGCGGCGCGGCCCATCAGCGAGGCGTAGTCGGCATAGACGGCCCGTTTCCCTTCATTGTAGGGCTTGTCCTGGCGGATCGCATTGATGAAGTGGATCCATTCGTAGTCCCAGGGGTTGTAGGCGGCGGGCGTCGGCGACCAGGCGATGTTGTCCTTGTCGATGCGATGGTCCTTGAACATATGGACCGTAGCCTGGTGGACGTTGCCGGAAAACTGCCCGGCCTTCTTGCTGCAATGAACAAACGTGGCGAACTCGTTGTGTCCGTTCAGTGCCCGGCGGAAACCGCAGAAGGCCTTTTTGCCGTTGGGGAAGGTGAATTCCATCGAGTAGGTATCGAGATTCTGGCCGTGGTCGTCGCTACCGACTTCGCGTCCACCCATGCCGTGGCAGGAGATGGGCCAGGAGTCCATCAGCCAGCAGCACTCGTCGATCTGGTGGATCAGGTTGTCG
>CAZLDQ010000216.1:0-6420 GCA_964558295.1 uncultured Planctomycetaceae bacterium
CAGGACCGGCCAACTCCAGAAACGCCCCCGCCGTGCTCCCTTCCGCCGACTCCGCCTCCGCCGCGGCGTGCCGCTCGACCCGTTCCTTGAGGGAGTAGTAATCCAACCGCAGCGCCCGGGCGGTACGATGGATGCCATGCTTACCGGCCATCCTCACCGCGACGTCACCACAGCGTGTCGGTGATGCGCGAGCGCGGCCGGTGCGTCTTTCGCCAGCGATCAGACTGCCGTCGAACGGCCTCCAACTTGGCGGGAAAGCCTCCAGTCTTGCGAGTCTTCATCAGCTGTTCTCCTCCCCATCGTGATCCAACAGCCAACGATACCACACCCCTCCAACCAGTTCATGCACGCCTGCCGAAAGGACACGAAAGGGGAGACTCTCAAGGCTAGCTGGGTCACTCCATCAGTGTCCGAAAGGCTTTCACGGGACGGAATGGCCAGACGCTATCGCGTACCAGTCCTCAGGGTGAGTGGCGTCGATCGTTCTAAGGCTTCTAGCGAAAACTGGGCTTCCTCAGTCACCTCGCATCGTTTACCTTTGAACACTTGTGGATTTGCCACAGTCGACACTGAAACGTTCAGGCTGTTGGCTGCGTAGAACAAATGGATAATAGTGTGCACGTTGCTCTTGCCAATGTGATAGTGACTGGCACTGCATGCAATGAATAGCATCTTCGTCGGACAAGCAGTATGAGGGCTTACCCCCCAGGCGATCGACTACGGCAACAGCCCGTTACATCGCCTTCAGGCAAAGCAACCATCGACAGCGTCTCTCCAATGTCCGTGCCAATCACATGAAAAGGAAGTCGTAGCTTCCTTCGGTTGCTGGAAGCTTGAGAAGACATCTAGTCTGACTCTCGGGCGGCTACTCGGTTCGTGCTGCCACACCACCGTGTCGATTGCAGACGGAGGGGTTGCCTTGTCATTGCGGAAAACAGGAAAATCCCTGAAAGCAGAGATAGGAGAATTCCTTAGGAGGAATTCGATGTTCATCAAGGAACAACTGATGCTATCGTGCCGTCTTCCCTATATTGCAGCACTCTTCTCCATCATGTTGATGACTGCTGTCATTGCACTCGATCAGGGGACCAGTGTATACGCCGAGACTTCCCGCATCTCGCTTTCGGATGCCACCGAACAGGGCACGTTCAACGTCGGCAAAGCACAAGCCACTGTCAGCCGCGCAGTGGTGCCAGGCACAGGCTGTAATGCCCTGCGTCTTGACTACACCACTCCCGAAGGAACCACCGCAGGCCTCTGGGCAAGGGCTTTTCCCAATCGCGACGCTCTCACGAACGCCGATGTGTTACGTCTGGGTATAAAGGCCGCCATTCCCGAACACGGTTGTCAGACGGCAATGGCTGTCGAGCTTAAGGGGAATGCAGGAACCCAACGGATTCCTTTGCGGCTCGTGTCCGACTGGGAGGTGACGGAAATACCCCTGAATTGGGTCGCAATCGGAACACTAAGCGAAGTCGTCGTGGTAGTGAGTCCAACGAACACCACTGCACCGGCCATGGGGACAGTCTACCTGGATATTGCATTCGATCGACTGCCCTTAGTGCGAAAACTCGGTTCATTGTTCGCGGCCAGAATCGCCGGTGTTCTGATGATCGGTCTTCTGGGAGCATTGGTGACCGCGATGCCCCGGGCGTTCTCCGGCCTTCGCCCAACAACTGATCATTCAACACGAACGCAGGGGACAGGCTTGCTCCGCAATTTGCAGCGAGATTTCGTGTACGGCACCGCCATCGTCTTCATCACCGTTCTTGTGATGGGCGTCTACGCGATAGGTGGCATGAGTTCATTAGCGGTCGGGTGGAGCGCACTGGGAATTGCCGTTGTCGGACTGGGCCTTGGTGAATGGCTCAAGTATGGTCTCATTGGAAAGCATTTGACCCCGGGCGAGGTATTCCAAAACCTAGTCGCCACCGGCCTGCTGGCAGCCTCCGCTAGTTCACTGCAAATCCTGCAGGTTCCAGTCTCCTGGTCGGAAGTGTTCTTGCTGAGCAGCCCGGTAGCGGCAAGTACATTATTCTTCTACCATGCGCTTAACGCCTATCGTCTGGCTTCATCCAGGCGACATCTAGGTCCCATGGCCGCCTTGTTGATCGTGGGAACGCCTTATGCCGTCGGCCTCTTGCTCTTGCTGGGCTCGAACCAGTTGCTTGCGGCCCTTGGCCTGGGTTTGACGGCGGGAAACGCGGTCGGCGAGCCGCGTCTGCTAACGATGCTTGGCCGTGTGCTTGTGGTCTTCAGTTTCAACGAACTGGTCGCCAACGGACTTGGCTTGGCTACGAAACGTACTCTACTTCGCTCTTTCTCGGCACATTTGGCTCTTTTGGCTGTGGCGATCACCGTCGTCATCGCCCCCTGGATTGCCGCGTGGGGATCGAACACGACGGTCGCGTCGCTCCCTCCTGCGCTTCGGCTGATTAGCACTGTCTTGGCAACCGTCCTCTCGCAAGCCGGACTTTGGGCGGAGGTGTACTTGGTTACGGGCATGGTCATGGATGCGCTCCATGGAAAAGCGCCTTCGCGGGGTTCGACCCATGAACATCCTCTCAAGGGCGCCACGAAGGGAATGATCTATAGCGGCACCTTCATGACGATCCTTTACGGACTTAACCTGTTGGCAGCTGTTCCAGTGATCCGCTCATTGGCCCAAAGCAGCCCCCTGCTTCTCGCCATGCTGACCGGAGCGTTCGTCTTTCCCTTGGCAAAGACGGTCATTGAGACCTTTGATGGCAGCCAGCGGTTCTTCCAGCGAGTCCGCAAGAGCTACCAGAACCCAATTCTTTACGTCCGTGGTGTGGTGGTTGGTCTGGGGGTGGGCTATGCGATCAACTTGGCGCTGGCTGGCCAGGACATGGCATCCCGCGTCTGGTTCGGGTTCGCGGTTGGCGTGGTGGCGTTTGCTGGAGTGAATCTCGCGAGAGATGGACTCTACGGACTGCAGGGCCGAGGACGCACGTTGTCCTGGCGGCCTTATCTGATCGACGCCCTGTTGGGAGGTTTCATCGGGGCGTCCGTCGGCTTCTACCTCGATGCAACCCAAGTGACGGTGGTGGTCGACAAATTCCATCGCTACCTTAGCGCCGGTCAGCCCCCGGAGGCATACGGCGTTTATCCGCTACTGAGCAAATGGGGCTTCATTGATTTGGGCTATGTCACCGGTGGCGTGAGCTTGTTGTTTGCTGAGGCGCTGGCGGGAGTCATAAGTTGGGCTGTGCCAGCTTGGCTCTTCGCCATCAATCGGACCATGATGGCCGCCTATTTCCAGAAGGAATCAGCACCAATCAGGTCGCTCTTCACCAAAGACGGCATGGTTCACTTGACTCAGAAC
Source organism: uncultured Planctomycetaceae bacterium (assembly GCA_964558295.1). Classification (GTDB taxonomy): domain Bacteria; phylum Planctomycetota; class Planctomycetia; order Pirellulales; family Thermoguttaceae; genus JBDKTH01. Next base: position 3,347 of record CAZLDQ010000216.1, read on the forward strand.
ATGCTTGAAGTCCTCCGATGGGGACTGTGGATGTCGCCAATCATCAACTCTTTCCTTCGCCCGATGGGAGAACCAACTTGGTACAATCAAGACGGCGCGATTCGTACGATCGTCGCCATTTTCCAAAATGCCACGATGAGCCCGGAGGCCTTCCGCGCCTGGAGTCTCCAGGTCTTCATCTATCTGCTGGCGTATGATCTTGTGCGAATCCTGATCTGGGTGGATCACATGGGATTGCGGGTGGCCACCCTCGTCAACCTGAGCTTCCTTGGAATGGATCGCCTGGAACAACGGTTGGCGCGTTTTCTTGGCCCGGCAGCCACGGCCCGTTGCATTCCCGAAGGCGTGAAACGCTTCACTACCTGGGCTCCACTGCTCATCCCCTTTTACATTCCCCGCGGACAAGACTGGGATTCTGCTTGGAATCAGGCACAGGCGATTCAGCACGCCTCGTGGGAGGAAGGAGTCGTGCAGACACTCGTCTCGCTTCCCATACCTCAGCAAGTCCTTCTTGCAGTTCTCGCAATCGGTGTGAGCACGACAGTGTTCGCCACGATCCGCTGGCTCCGGAATCGACACGCGGCGAACCCTACAATGCATTGGTCACTCAGTAACACAGAATATGAGGTCGTTCTCCGAGACAATGGAGAGGTCTTCAGCCGGCTTCCGGAACGGGGCTATGACGTCAGTCGTCGTTCCTACGACCTCTTGGATCCCGCCGGAAGAACGCTGTTTCTCGTAGATACGACCGTACAGATCGGCGATTCCGCCCGCATGTGGCCGGTGATAGGCAACTACCCAGGAGAAATTGCCGAGAAGTCGCAGATCGAAGAAAACGAAGAGTCGTTGACAATCTCCAATACATGCAACGGCATTCGTACGACGATCGAGATCTCCTTGCCCGGCAAGAACGACCCAGCGGAACTCTGGACGATCACTGTGGAAAACCTCTCCGATACCGATCGCGAGCTGAAAATCGTGCCATATCTCGAATGGGTTCTGAATCGGCCGCATGCCGATCGGGGACACACCCAGTATAACCGGCTATTTGCCGAGATGGAGTATGTCAGCGGATTGCAGGCCACACTAGCCTGGGACAAGCATTCCAAGGCCATGGGAATTCTCGCTGCCGACGTGTTGCCCGAGGGCTATTTGACCTCGCGGATCGACTTCATCGGCCGCGCACGGAGCATTTGGAAACCACGGGTCTTGGAAACCCTGGAGTTTTCCAAGGCCGAGGACACCGACGCACATCCGACCTTTGATCCGATTGGAAGTCTGCTCCTGGGACTGACCCTGGAACCACGCGGATCCACTCAGATCCGCCTTCTGATTGGGTTGACGAAGAACAAGCGGCAAGCGATTGATCTGGTCGCACGGCATCTCAAGATTCCGGGCGCCAAGGCCGTATCAGCCACACGAAAGCGAAAAAGCATTCACTCGATTGCACATGGCGAGATCCCATCCGGAACACCACAGCCCTATTCCGAGTATTCGCACGACGGGCGAACACTCCTGGTTCGCACCCCCTTCACTCCTCGCCCGTATGATCATACGATGTCCAACCGCTTGGGGCATGTCATGGTGGTCACCAACCGTGGATTGCAAACCAGTTCGAACGGCAACTCGCAGCAGAACCGTCTGACCCCCGACTGGCCGGACATTGTCACGCGGGAACTTCCGGCTGAGGCGTTCTACCTCTACGACCTCGATAGGCTCGAATGGTACTCGCCAACCTATCATCCCCTGAATGATGCCCGGGCGACCCATGATGTGGAGTTCAGCGTGGCGGGGTCGGCCACCTATCGGATGATGCGGGGAACGCTGGCCACAGAGATGACCGTATTCGTGCCCCCAGAAGAGCCGACGGGCGTCTACCTGCTGACCGTGAAGAATCAAGGGGATGTTGTGCGACGGATTCGCTTGGCACCGTATTTCCAAATGGTGTTGGCCAGTCAGCCGGAGCATTCCGGGCCGCTCAAAGTGCATCACGAGAAGACACTCAACGCCCTGTTTTACGAGAATCCGCGCAACAGTTTCCGTACGGGCCCAGCCTTTGTTGCTATGTCGCATATGGCGGATCGTGTGGAAACAAAGCGTGGCCGATTCTTCGGCGAAGGCCGGAGCGTTGCCCATCCCTACCTTGTAGAATGCGGCCTGCCGCACGCCGAAGAAACCAGCGACGACCGCCCTATTGCAGGACTGTTGACGACGCTGGAGATTCCTGCGCACGGGGAGTGCACGGTTGTGGTCGTTCTGGGGCAAGCCGATGATCGAAAGCAGGCCGAGGCTATCATTCGCAAGTATCAAGATCTAGCCGCCGCCCGGCGGAGTCTCGAACAGACCAGGAACTGGTGGCTGAGCCTGATGGACACCGTACGGGTTGAGAGTGCCAACCCAGCCTTCGATCACTACCTCGACTGGCTGAAGTATCAGGCCCTCGCAGAGCGAATCTGGGCACGGCGAGGGTTCTACCAAGCCAGTGGCGCTTACGGATTCCGCGACCAGCTCCAAGATTCCGTGAACCTGATCTGGATGGACCCAATCTTGGCTCGCCGGCAGATCCTCCTTCACGCAGCCCAACAGTTCACCGAAGGAGACGTGGTTCACTGGTTCCACTGCTTGCAGGATGGGCGTACGGGGTTCGCGGCTCGTACGCACGCCTCCGACAATCTTCTGTGGCTGGCTTGGGCGGTAGCGGAGTATGTCGGAGCAACCGGCGACGTCTCAATCCTGGACGAGCGAACGCCCTACCTCGAAGCAGACAAGCCCTTTGAACCTCTGCCGAGCGGAAAACACGGAATGGGGTTCGAACCACTCCGTTCATCGCAGACAGACACCGTGTATCGACACTGCCTGAAAGCGATCGATCTCGTGCTTGACAAACGAATGGGCTCCCATGGTTTGCCGTTGATCGGCACCGGCGACTGGAACGACGGCTTGGATGAAATTGGCAGTAAGGGCAAAGGGGAAAGCATATGGCTCGGCTTTTTCCTCTACTACATTCTCGACCGAATGGTGCCAATACTCCACAGCAGAGAACTACCCAGAAGGTATACCTACTATTGCCGGCG
>CAZLDQ010000216.1:6430-9622 GCA_964558295.1 uncultured Planctomycetaceae bacterium
CCGGCGTCTCCGGGAACTCAAAGACGCATTGGAACGAACTTGGCGAGGCGATCGTTACCTCAGGGCGATTCACGACGATGGCACAGAGATCGGCGTAGACGGCAGCGGGGTCTGGGAGATCGATGCTCTTACGGCGGCTTGGGCTGTGATGTCCGGGATCAATCCGGAGCGGGGGCGGACGGTGTTCGACACTGCTCTGCGCATTCTTGAACGGGATAACACGATTCTCTTGGGATGGCCCGCCCTACGGGAAGACACCAAGCCCTATCTGGGCCGAAGCAGTTGGTATCCGGAAGGGGTACGTGAAAATGGGATGTATTCACACGGTGTCCAATGGCTGGTCGGTGCGGCTAGGATCCTGGCCGGACAGTGTGAACAAAAAGGATTCCGTGACGCAGCTCGCCAGTATCACGAGACGGCATATCGGTTGTGGTTGAAAATCTCGCCGCTTGTTCACGTTACGCCAACGGAGATCGAAACATACGGAGGCCAGCCCAACAAGCAGGCTGCGGATATGCTCACCACTTTCGATCCCGGTCGTATGATCTGGCACGGATACACGGGTGCGGCCGCCTGGCTCTTCAGACAAGCCTTGGAAGCGGTGCTGGGAATGCGGTTGGTACGAAACAAGGCAGTCCCCCCATGCGATCTTGCCGCTCCAATCAAAGAACTTGGTGTCGCACGTGTCGTGAGGAATCTGTCAGCAAGTCCTTTGCACACAGGAGTTCGAGGCAGTGGGGCAAGAGGTCCTACATATCGGAAACGACGCAAACAGCATTCGGGAGCCCTACAGTAGACACCTCCGCTAGGCTGGCGGGGGAATTCTAGAAAGTGAGGATGGATCCTATGCAACTCATGTGGAGCCAGTTCAACCGTATCGGGATGAAAGCACGTCGAACCAACGCTTGGCAATGTGCACGAACCGCCTGTATTGTGGCTTTGTTCCTGACTTTGGTGATAATCGGAAGTGGCATGAACACAGTAGCAACGCCTGAACTGACCGCCGGCCCCGGAAGACCGCAGATCCATTTTCCAACAATCCCCACAGAGCATAAGCATGCTCGCGCATTGTTGGAAAACGCGATGCGCTACTTTGCACCCGAAAGCCACACGATCGACGCAACGTCCGGCTACCTCGTCGAGGGTTGGAATGATGATCCGGAAAAGGCGTTCTGCCTGCGATCCTTCACCCAGTTGACCGCTATCGGGCAATGGATGGAGGTTCTCGCTGATATCATTGCGGGCTATGCCGATACACCCTATCTTTCGAGAGAGGAGGCCCTGGCGCGCCTGTCTCATGTGGTTACCAGCTTGCGCCACGATCAGAAGGATCCACAGATCAGCGCGAAAGGGTTGCTGGGAAATTTCCTTGATATGGCATCCGGCAAACGACGGGGACTCTTAGCATCGGATGTCGAAAAGACGAAATTCCTCGAAGCCTTTGGGCCCGACAGAGGAGAAGCCATTTGGCAGGCATTGAAAACCAAAGGCTGGCTCATCCCCCAGCAAGGCGACCGCGCGGCGACTATTCAGCGGGGCACTGCCTACGGCTGGAACCACTTCGATGGTCCATTGGTACCCTATGGTGATCATGCCACCAAAGAGAAGATCATGACGCTTCTCGACCATCGTGTGGTCATGGTGGTGTTCGGTGATAATGCGAATCTTTCTACCTCGGTCGCTAAGACGATCGGTTCCTTGCTGCATCCTGCGGTCCGTGACAACCCGAAAATTGAGCAACTGCGTCATGAAATGGAACAGTTCCTCGACGATCAGCAGGAGGGCTACACATATCTCTATAACGCGCATGTAGGATTATTCCACTTCGGTTGGGACGCCACGAAAGACCGACTCTTCGGTTGGGCGGATGGCCAGGGTAACTGGCAAGCCGGCTACATGGACTATCTGGTCAATGAATTCCGCGGCCCGACCAAGTTTGTCGTCCTGCGCTTTGGACTGTCGGCCAGTGCCATCCGAAACCTGGGCTTCAAGATGAAGCCGTATCGGATGCAGGATGGCAGGGAAGTCTACACTTTGGCGCCTTGGGAAGGTTCCGCCTTTCAAGCGCTCGGATTGGGACTCTCCATGGCGGAACTCAGCGATCCGAGTTGGCGCAACCTCCTTGAAAACCTGGTCGACATCGAGATCGACTACGCCACGCGCAAGAATCTTCCCGGTTTCCTCTCCGAATCCTACATAGGCGAGGGTGCCCACTATACGGGCGACGTCGGTATTCCCGAAATTGCCGTCACGGCCATGCCACGGATTACTGATGCCGCATCACTCTACACCCTCGGGGTTGCCTACATGGTCACCCCCGCTAAGGTCGAACAGTTCCTGGCGGCCCACTGGCCGGTTATTTCGACCCTCCTTACCAGTCACGGTCCTTGGGAAGGCTACAACATCGCCAAGCAGGAGCCGATCAAAGTCCAGACTTCTGCACATACCCTATCGCTCATCCTGGGCCTCATCGGCACCGGTTCGGAGAATATGAAACGCTATCTGGAGTTCAAGCGGCTCAGCCCGCAGCTGGCGGAGCTCTACAAGCCAGGCGAAAAGTATGACTTCTTGTCCGACGAGAACCAGGTCTTCGCCTGGACTGACAAAGACTCCGTGGTCAAATCAGTGCGAGAGAAGAGTGCCTTTCACGTGAGAGGCGACCGGGCCAACCAGTTGGGCGTGGCCTTTGTCTCGAAACGGCCCAGCGGTCTGAGTCTCTCCGGGGGAGTGCTGAGCATCCACTATCGCTCCACGGAACCTGTCGATCGTGCTATTCTCTGCTTCAAGCCGACGGGAGATACCCCGGCCGAGGTCGGATTGATTCCCAAAGAGGTCTTTGCACGATTCGCTGACACGGACGGTCGCGAAGAAGAACTCAAAATTCCTCTGCCGGCCATGCCCGGCTTGACTGGGATCAAAGAAGTCGTGATCACGTCGGTACCTGGAGGCCAGCCGGTCGATTTCTCGATCACACGCTTTGTCTTCACCCCTCACACAGAACCCTCCCCAACCACGGCGGTAACCTCGGTGACTCCGTAAGCCAGTCTCCCCCCGCCTCACAGCCCGTTGAAGAATCCACTTTCGGCCGGCCAAATTGTGTGCCCCTAGCAGCCCGTTGAAAAAGTCCGCTAAGCCGCCCTTCCCAACGTAGGAGGCTGGCGCTAAACTGGTGGCGTCGCGTGAAGCGACGGT
>CAZLDQ010000217.1:0-9589 GCA_964558295.1 uncultured Planctomycetaceae bacterium
AGGAGGCCGTCACCTACCTTAGCCGCTGTGCCATTTGGGCTGAAACACTACAACCTCCCTGCTTTGATTCTCTTGGATTGTTTCGATACGTTTCTTGACGAGCTCTCTTGGCAAGCCGATCAGTCCAGGCATTGCAGCCGCGTACCAGTGTGCCGCCCGTTGTTGCATGTCAGCTTTGTCGCGTCCTTCGCGTTTCGCGGCCAGATCCCACCAGGCGTCACCGATTGCGGCTTGCTGTTCGGCGGTCTTTGCCCCTTGGATCTCCAACTTGGCCGCGTCCTGAATCCATGCGTCACCGCACTTGGCCAGTAATGGCAAGCCTTTTTCCCACTCGCCTTTTACGAAGCATAGGTACTTGCCTGCGTTTAGGTTTGCTGATGGGTCGTCGGGTGATTGCTTCAGTTTTTCAATGGAGGCTTTAGCTTGTGCGTACTCTTGCAAAATGCCCGCAATTTTCTCTCTGCATGCCACGGCCCTGCGAATCAATTCGGTATCGCCCAGCCTCCTGGCGAATCGCAGGGCAACATCGACTAGTTCTTGTGCTGTATCCAGGTCGTCGGCCCTGATTGACTCGTCAGCCAGCGTCAAGATGCTATTGATAACGGAAGCGGTTTGGCGGCCCGCCGACTTTGATGCCTTGAGAATGATGCTTGCTCGCAATTCTCGTCCGTCAATCTTGTACGAACCAGCCAGTTGGTCAACAACCCTAAGCGCCAACTCAAGATCGCCAGCCTGCGACGCTAAATCTTGGGCCGTCTTTAGCAGGACAAACCTTGAAGCCGTATCATTCCGAGAATTTGCTGCGATTTGGATCAGCTTTTCCGCCAAAGCGGACCTCTGCGCGGGCGTTTTGGCAGCCTTTATCTCGGCTCCGTACACCTCAGCAACAAGTGCATTGGACTTCTGGATTGTCAAATCGTCAGGGATCGCCGCTTGATTGGACACCTGTTGCGGCAAAGCAGCATGGCATCCACCAAGCACAAATGCCACCAAAACCACAATGCGGCATAGCAATGATATACTCACGGTAATATTCCTTGTCAAAACACATGCTCCAGCTTCCTTGCGTTTACTGCACTACCGTGCTATCCAACACCACCAATCTAGCGCGTATTAGGAGTGCCAGACAAGCCCCCCGGATTGATGGGGTTGTCGTTGGGTTTACGAGAACAACAAGGAGGCGTTCGGGTACCTCCTGGCCAAAAACTTTGCTCGTATCCGGCCCACGGATCTGCTAGGCTCCAGGAAGGATCTGAATCGGCGGATTCATACGTAAGAAGACAGAAGCCCCATGAAACATCCCTCGCAAGAACGAATCGCTCTGGAGCAGGGCAAGCGGCGTTCTCCGCGCCCGGTTTCCCCGCGGGTGTCTTGGTGGCATTGCGCGAGCCCTTCTCTGAATGCACGCCCTGCCCCGCCCGATCTCCCAGCCCCCCGGGAGGAAATTTCCCCTGGTGTCTCTGAGGCTTTGTTGATGAAAAACACTCGCGCCCTCATGGGGGTGGCTAGCGCAACGCAAGGAGTTGGTGATGGGGCTTGCCCGCACGAAGCGAGAAGATTACGAAAGCACGAGAGCCTGAAACATGGTCGGTTGTCGGCCGCCATGCGTTCGGCTGCCCGCCCCGGTTCTGCCTTACTTTCGTGTTGTCGAGCTTTCGTGATTGTTCCCGTTTGCCATGCCCGAAACGACCGTAAAGTAGCTGGGGACGACGCGGTCGAAATATTCGGGACGCATTTCCGTGGCCAACTCGTTGTAGACGCAGTAGTTGTGGACCTGATTGAGCAGGTCGCGGGGATGGCAGCGGCGCAGGGCACGGCCATACGGCCGGTAGTGCTTTTCGATCAGGTAGTCGACCACTTCCTTGCGGTAGTCACACTGGAACGAGGCGGCGTAGAGCTTGAAGATGCGGTGATACTCGTCGACGCTCGGGTCGCCGATCTCGATTTTGTAGGGAATGCGCCGCAAGAAGGCTTCGTCGACCAGGTCGCTCGGCTCAAGGTTTGTCGAGAAGATGATCAACTGTTCAAAGGGGACTTGAATCTTCTTGCCTGTGGAGAGTGTCAGAAAGTCCATCCGGTTTTCCAACGGGATGATCCAGCGGTTGAGCAGTTCCTCCGGCTCGACGCGTTGGCGCCCGAAGTCGTCGATCAGCAGGCAGCCGCAGTTGCTTTTGACTTGCAACGGGGCTTCGCTGACATTGGCGCGGGGATCGTGGCGGATTTCCAGGTTTTCCATGGTCATCTCGCCGCCAACTACGACCGTCGGCCGGCGGACCCGTATCCAGCGGTGATCGTGCTCTGTGGCTTTCAGCAGGCTATGTTCCTGCGTCTTGACGGCTTGGTGATAGGCCTGGTCGTAGATCTTGATCAGTTGCCCGTCCTCGGTGATCGCATGGGGAAGCCAGATCTCCTGGCCGAAGCAAGCCGTAATCCGCCGGGCGAGCGTCGACTTGCCGTTGCCCGGCGAACCATAGAGGAACAGCCCGGCCCCCGAGTTTACGGCCGGTCCAAGACTTTCAAACAAGTTGGGGTCGACCGAAATATCGGCGAACGCATTCTCCAACTGATGCCGCTTGGGCGCCTCGGCCCGGATGGTTTGGGCGTCGACGGAGACCACGTAGTCGGCCAGCGGCACGGGCGCAGGACCGACATAGCCGCAGGTGCTCATCGCTGCCTGGGCTCGCTCTCGGCCTTGCTCGGTGAGCATGTAGTAATAGTCGTTCACTGGAGCAGACGCCGTATGAACGAGGATCTGACGCGTACGAAGCGACTGAAGCAGACCTTCGAGGATTCCAAACGGCAAGCAAATCTGTTCGGCGATGGCTCGCCCACAGGCATGACCGACCACGGAAAGGTATTTGAGCACCGACGATTCGATCATCGACGTGGGCAGCCCGGTTTCTTCCAGGGTTCGCGGTGGAGCTGGATGAAAGCATTCGTCTGAGAGAATTGCGGCTAGAAGTGGGCTGCACGCGGAGTCCTGAGCGATTGTTGACATAGAGAAATTGTCCTGATGGGGGGGCGATCTCCAGACGGCTGGCTGCACCATGGGCCATATCAAGCTTAGGTCAAAATCGCTCGGGGCGGACGGATCCACCGCTAGCGGGGTGCGGCTGGGAAGATCATTGCCTCGGCAAACGCGAGGCTGAACTCGGGATCCCGGGAGAGATCGAGATGGGTGGTACGGCGGGCCAAGGCTTCGGCTTGTTCCCTTGCTTGGCGAGAAACGGCCACCAGGCGGGCCCCCGCCAGCGAGGTGTTGCCTTGGTAACGTATTCGCTCGCCGGGGATTTCCGGCGGGAGCAAGCCGATTCGCTGGGCGTTGGTCCGGCGGATGAAGTTGCCAAAACCGCCGGCGATCAGCACCCGGTCCAAGTCGTCTGGCCTGAGTCCTGTGCGTTTCAAAAGAATGCGAAGCCCTGCCCGGATGGCCCCAGCGGCCAATTGCAGTTCCCGGAAATCGCGTTGGGTAACCACGATCGGCCTCCCTGTGGCGGTCTCCTTCTCCGATGCCAAGAGGAAGGCCGCTTGGCCGCCATATGGAACGATCCGGTGGCGCAGATCAGGGAGGAGGTTGGCGGGCAAGTCCTCTGGCATGCGGAGCCGTCCTTCGGGCGACAGGACACCGTGCTGGAGCAACTCGGCGGTCAAATCGATCAAGGCCGAGCCGCACAGACCGATGGGCGGTGCATTGCCGATCATCTGGGTGTGCAGGCGGCCATCGACATGAACACGTTCGATTGCTCCCATGCTGGCCCGCATCCCGTGCGAGATTCTCGCTCCTTCGAAGGCCGGACCAGCGGCGGTGGAGGCCGCCCAGAGTTGGCCCTCGGCACACAGCACGATCTCGCCGTTGGTGCCGATATCGACGAGTACGGTTGGGCTCGTGGCCTCGGCCAACGCAGTGGCGAGAATGCCTGCGACTGTATCCCCCCCCACGAATCCGCCAATGACCGGCATCACGAAGATGCGACCACGCGGATGAATCCGAACGCCAAACTCAGCAGCGTACGACCAGAGGCTGTCACCCGTGGCCGGGACAAACGGAACTTCGCCCAGCGGCGTAGGATCGATCTGGCAGAGGATCTGTTGCATCGTGGTGTTGCCCGATACAGTCATCTCGTAGATCTGGTGCCGGTCGATGCCTGCTTGCTGGGCCAGCACGCCGACCATCTCATCAATCGCCGTGGTCACGGCTCCGTGCAACTCCTGGAGCCCTCGCTGCGGGTAGCGTTGGATATGCACGATCCGCGACAACACGTCATCGCCAAACGACGTTTGCGGATTGAGTCGGGAAGTGACGGCCAATTCTTGGCCCGAATTGAGGTCCACAAGCATTGCCACGAGTGTCGTGGTACCCACATCCAAGGCGACCGCATAGCTGGTCGATCGCGTATCTCCCGGCTCAAAATCGAGAAAGTGCTCGCCGGCAAGAACGGCAGTTCCACGGAAACCGTTCTGGCGCAAACGCCCGGGCAATTGGCGAAGCACGGCAAGATCCATGGTCACCGGCCCCAACGCTTCGTGAAGCCGGTTGCGGTCGGGCTGATCGTTCTCGCGGTCGGGGGGGGGCAACGCCAGGTACTGCTTGCGGATCACTGGATCGGGGATCGGCGACCCGGCGTCTGCCGTGTGGGTAAGAATCTGATGGCTGGAGGCTTGCACGGAACTCTCGGGGATCTCGACCGTCATCGGCCCATGGACAACCGTCTGGCAGGCCAAGCGGAAGCCTTGGGCGAGTTCCTCGGGCCGGAAGGCGCGTTCTTCAGCTGCCCCCGGCGCGGCCGCCCCCTGTCGGATGATAATACGGCACTTCTGGCAAACCCCGTCGCCGCCACAGGGTACCTCCAACGCCAGTCCAGCCTCCAATGCCGCCTCGATCACGCGGGTTCCGGGATGCGCGCGGACGGTTCGCCCCAGAGGCTCGAAGGTGACCGAGTGGGCGGAATCGGGCATTTATGCCTCCTTCGATGCGGTACTGTCTTCCAGGGCTTGCTCGTTGCGTTGGACCTCTTGGAGAAGCTCGACAAACTTAGAGGCCGTTGGCGTAAAGACTTTGCGCTGTCGGTGGATGATGCCGATTGGACGTTGCAACTGCGGCGCGATCAGCCGGATGGCGGTCAGCGTGCCGGTCTCCACCTCGCGACGCACCGTCGGCTCGGGCAGGATGCTGATTCCCGCGCCAATCCCGATAGCCTGTTTGATCGTCTCGATGTTATCGAACTCCATCACAACCCGCACCGAAACCGATCGTTGCCGCAAGTAGCGGTCGATCTCCTTGCGGATGAACAGATCCCGATCAAACGTGATAAAATCCTCGTCGCGCAGATGTTCGGCCGTCACCGCCTTGCGACTGGCCAGCGCATGTTGTGGGTGGCAGACCAATACCATCCGTTCCGAACGCAACGGAATGACGGCAATGTCGGGCGAGGCGATTGGATACGAGACGATCCCCAGGTCCACCTCCGAGTTGATCACAGCATCATAGACCTTATTGGGCCGCAGGAACTCCAGGCGAACTTTGGCCTTCGGAAAACGGCGCATGAAATCCTGCATGCAACGACTCATATCGTGCAAGCCGACCGAGTAGATCGCCGCCACCCGGACCAAACCGGTGATCTCCTTGCGAAGCGAGCGGACACGCGCCTCCACTGCGTCGTAGACCTCCAAGACCTCGCGGAATCCCTCGTAACAGGCTTGTCCCTCCGGCGTCAGCACAAAGGGGCGTTTGCTGCGGTCGACCAGTTGCACGCCGAAATGCTGTTCCATCCGATGGACGGATTGCGTGGCCGCCGACTGGCTCACCTCGTTGGCCGCCGCACCGCGCGAGAAGCTCTGATGCTGGACCACGTCGCAGAAGATGCGCAGGGTTTCGATATTCATAAGGATATCTTATCATAAGCTGTACTTATCATCAAGGATTGCCCAGGTTAGAAGAATCTGTCACGCCTCGTTTGGGACGACGTCTTGCCGACGGGACGCCCCCTCTCTTCACGCTTCGGGGGGGCTCATTGGTTCTGGGAATGGCCGTACCTGTTGCATGAGTTGCTTGCCGCTTCCACGAGCGGGTGCTACCATTGCGACAAGAGGAGACTATAAGTGCGGGGAGCGACAAGATGCCCAGTTATCAGGTTTCGATTGTCGACCGACCAGCCGGCTGGGCCCCCACAACGCTGGATGATGTGCCGGCCGAGTCGAGCAGGCTGCTGGAAACACTGACCAGTGATGATGATCTCTTCACGGCGGTTCGTCAGGCGATTGAGTTTAACGAAAAGACGCAGCAGAGCGATCGTTCCCGTTGGGCAGTGGTGGTTGAGCCTGGATCTAGGGGCAAAAAGTGGCGCAACGCCCGGTTGTGTACCCCGCTGAGCTACAGTGTCACCTCGATTTGGTGGCCAAGCGGTTGGGAACCCGATTCCCCCCTCGATGTGCCGAATTGTGTCTGGAAGAGCCGTGGGGATGTAGCGGATCAGCGGTTAACCTATCCCCAAGCATTGGCGATTGTCCGTGGGCTGAACTCTCAAGGGATGGCCTACGCCGACATGTTGTGGTACGTGATTATTGCTGTTGAAAACGAACCGGTGGCTCAATCCGTTGCGCACGATGCGGCTGGCGCAGAGAGCACCGTGGAAGTCCGCCGGCTCCACGTGGTGCGGCCCGAAGAGGGTGGGGGACGAGGGGACTGTTCGCATTGCCCAGCCCGGAGTTTCCGCTGTGCCCAGGAGGATTGGATCACATTGGAACAGAACCTTCACCGCAGTCGGACCCGAGTATTGCCATCCGAATCGTGATGCCCAAGAGACGCTGAGATCTATTCAAGATGGGGGGGATAGCCTGGGAACCGGCGTTGCCCTCTGGCTTGGCGCAAGGAAAAAGGGCGGCATGTGGAATGTCGCCCTTTCTGCATGGGGTGAACCGATGCTATTTTTAACACTCCTGCGAGTCATAACCCGTTCGGTTTGGCCGTACATGGGCGCCGCAGGGAGTTGAGTGTTACTCCTTCTTGTCGGCAGGCTTCTCTTCGGCGGCCTTTTCGCCTGCCTTTTCGCCCGCAGGAGCCGCTGCCTTCTCGCCACCAGCCGGGGCTTCAACGCCGGGTTCTTGGGCGGGCGTCTTGGGCTTCTCTTCTGCCTTCTGCGCACACCCCACGAACAAAGCGACGCCGAGCAAAACGGCAAACAATCCGAACTTCTTCATCGAAGCACCTCTCGATCGGTTGACAGGACGCGTGAGCGTGGCAGGACCATCCTGCCTCCGCACGTGCTCTTCTCTGTGACAGATCCTTTGTCTCCGGGGTTTATTCCCGGGGATTGGTGAGAATCTTTACGTTGGAAACTTACTGCCCGATGTTGCCCCCGCTAAGCCCATCGGCACGCCTCCCGGGCTTGGCTTAAGCGAAACGCGGTTGCCCGAGCAGCAGCTACGACGCGAGCATCCGGCATCGCAAGCAAACGTCCAGCACGCGTTCTCTGCCGGGCAACCGGCGTACTTTCCGCAGACCGAACTATGGGTGCGACTGGTTTGTCTTTGAAGCACCTGCGACAGGATGCGCTCGATTGCATGCCGCTTGGGTCTGCCCCCGTATCCAGCGGCTTTCTTGACCCAATGTTCAAATCCCGGCCCATGTGGTAGAATCTTTTCGCAAAGGAGCTGACTGCCGGCTCTATGTATCTTCGATTCCCTCTACTGGCGGGGTGGGCTTGCGCGAGAGTGGCGGAATTGGCAGACGCGCTGGACTTAGGATTCTCCAAAAACGGCCGCTAGCAGAGCTTCAGAGAACACTTAAACCCTTTGGCAGTAACGGGTTATCTAATTTCTGGTAGTGCTGTCATATTGTGACCAAATACGCTGTTTTGGGCTGTTTTGGGGTCCGTTTGGTCACAAAATGGTCACAAAGTTTTTCGCGTAGTGTGTCACGCGCAGACCGTTATAATCTAGTTGCTGGGTGGGGCTGCCGATTGCAAGCGGCAGGTCCTAATCGGCCGGCTGGCGTTTCGTGGTCCCTCACCTTTCCACGAGACCCGGCCGGCGGCCCGGCGGAAAGGTGAGATTCTATGTCAGATCGCGAAACGCAGCGCCGCTTGTTGGAAATCGCCGAGGAGCTTGAAGGTATCTACTTCGCCTTCGGCCCCGACGACTTCACTCAAGAGAACTACGCCGGACATCTGTTTGCTGAGGCTGTCGACCTGGGCGCGCTGAAAACTCTTCCTGATGAAGCATGGCGGGACATCCGGAAGCGGATTCATGCTCACCGCTATGGCTCCGCAAAGCCTAACTGGGGATTGGGGGCCTTCGACAGGGTCGCAAGAGAAGTAATGGAGCAAGGTTGGGTTATCGACCAGCATCAAGAGTTCATCTGCCGGAAGGTGGCGGGGTTGATTCGACAATCTGTCGATGCCGGGAAGACGCCCAGCGAGGCAACCAAACCTACCCAGTCCAACACAAGCACGCGTCGGAAAAAGGAAAAGGGCGACGTGGTAGAGCCAAGAATGACAGGAGACAAAGCTATTCTTGCGGCCTTGCTGAAACACCACCAGTACAACGGCAATTCAATCATGGTGCATATGCCTATCGGCGTGCGGGAGTTAGCCCGCACCCTAGTCGGCAAATCCGGCGACCCTCTTCCGGGATGCAGTCCCGCCAGCGTGAAACGCTACTTCGAGAAAAGGTTTAATGGACATGCCAAGTACGAGGCTCTTTGTCAGTCGAACGGGATTCTGTCTCGCCTGAAGCTCTTGAATGGCGACATCTCTCCCGACGACCTACGTCGAGTGAGAGTGACTCTGGACGGCGACGAGTAGCGACTGATGCCTGTTGTGTTCGTCGGGTGTTTCAAATGAAACACCCGTTTGTGAAACAGGCGAAAAATCTTCCAACGACCGCAACCCTAGCAGGCTCAAGCGTTTATCGCTCTGAGCCTGTTTCCTTTTCTTGGTCTCTTTTGGAACACCCAGAAACTAGTAGACGCGTGTGTGCTGGATACGTTGCACGCCGCACGAGACTGAGGACCGCCTTTAGGAGGATCGCGGTATGAGCCCCGAAATTCCGTCAGCCAACACGGTTGGCGCGATTGCTGAGCGGCTAAATGAGCCGTTACATCGCATCGAGTACGTTATCCGCGCTAGGGGGATCGTGCCTATTAGCCGAGCTGGCAACGCTCGGGTATTTTCTGATTCGGACGTCCAGTTCATTGCGTCCGAGCTGCGCCGGATCGCCGAAGAACGGGGGGCGTCGCTATGAGTTCCCCAGTGATTCCCGCTGTCGCCGATCCCTTGCAAGTCATAGCCGAGCGGCTCGACCTACTCGTCGAGCGTTCCCATGCAGCGCCCCAGGCCCGCTACATGTCCGTCCAGAGCGCGGCCGCATACACGGACCTGTCCCCGGACAGTATCCGCCGCATGCTGGAACGTGGAGACCTGACGGCGCTCCGGCCGGTCAGGGGCAAGATCCTAATTGATCGGCAAGAGCTCGATGCTGTGATTCTTGGCAGCACGACAAGGCCGCGGATGGGGCGGGGGATAAGGAAACGGTAACACACAACCCCCGCCGCGCCCACGCCCCAGGCGCGCGGCTGAGATCCGGGGCAAGG
>CAZLDQ010000218.1:0-9561 GCA_964558295.1 uncultured Planctomycetaceae bacterium
TGCGCACCACGGGGTGCTTGCTGTACGCCTCCAGCGCCGGTCCCGTCGCCGCCCACACGAAGTCGGGACCGCGAATGCCGGCATCCCAAAACTCTCGCAGTTGGACCGCAATGTTTGCCCTCATCTCGTCCAGCACATTGTTGTCCCAACCGGGTCGAGCCGTCGCAGATCGCTTCTTGCCAACCAGCCAAACGGACGACGCCAACGCTGCTGATGACTGTGCTCTCATGCGAGCTGCCTGTTCTGTCTGGATGGGCCAACTGCCGTCAACCACGAAACCAGCACGAATGATTGCAGCTACCAGCGTCTCCCATGCATCAGGCTGCTTATTGGCAAACACAATGACTAAACGACCTTCGGGCTTCAGCGCGGCCGCACACTGCATGAACACCCGCGCCATGCCGTCTTCGTAAATCTGCTTGCTCTTAGCCGCATCGTTCCCGTGGCGACTTGAGTCATCAATCAGTTCGCCATCGTCGGCCTCATGATCCCACTTTGACGACAGTTCCTCCGCATGGGCGTCATCGATGGCCGGGCTGAGGCCGGCCAGTGTGCGACGCTGCCAGATGTAAAAGTAATCCATCAAGTCGGAGTAGGGGATTGCGTCGTAATACGGCGGGTCGGTCACAATGGCATCAAAGCTCTCTGCTCCGAGTACTTGAGCAGCGCTCTGCTTAAGCACCCGGGGTGGGATCGAGGCTGACGCTGCCGCACCACCCAACGTTGGCTGACTTTCCATCACAGCACCGAGACACATGTCCCATCCACCTCGCACGAGGTTGATTTGCGCTGCTTCGCAGTAGTCCCAGTTCATTGGTAGCGCAAAACGTCCAAACGTATTGCGGATCGCCTCAACACTGGTGATCCAGGACAACATCGCGGAATTGAAGTCGAGCATGCGGTCGAAGCCACACGTTAAGTATGCGCCGATCGCTTCCCTCCACTCAACGGGGAGCGCGTGATCCGGCATGGCACCACGCGTTTCGCGTATCGCTCTGACGAACGTTCCCAATGCAGTGAGCTGGCGTGGCGTGAACAGGTCACGCCAACGCATCAAGCCATAACCCTGCACGCTGAATGCCCTCCCCGCGCCAGTGCCGCCACCGGCGGGCGTCGGTTCCTCCGGTACGCCGAAGGGAATGTCCCGGAACGCCTCCTGGACCTGCTCGTTACTTACCGCGGCAACGGCCAGCTCATGCCCGGTGGGCAGGCGGTACTCTTTGCCATTGGACCCATCGACCACGACGGCCGTCATTGTGCTACCCAGCCGCCCGGATTTGCCCTCGACACGAATGTCCTCCATCGTCATGATCGCCGGGCAGCACGGGCACTTGGCCCCCGCGCGGCTCATCGTGCCCGCGCCAAGTCGCTTGTCGTGCTCTCTTCTCTGTGCCGCATTGCCGCCCTTGACCGGAACGTTGGTTTCCACGCCGAACACGACGCCTGTGCGGTCGGCGTTGGGTTCCATCGTCAACAAGACACGCTTGTTTGCTTTCTTGCACAGCCAGCGCGTCTTGAGCAGTGGCACAATCGCCCGGCAGTTCTTGCACGTCACCGTTCTTGCCCAGAGATAGGCGACAGTGGGCTTGGCGACCCAGCGTGGATTGCGCTTATCTTCGAGATACTCCTTCGTGAATTCAGCGTTCAGCGAGTCAATGTCTGGTGTGCCATCCTCCTTGAGCGGCACGAGGCGCATTGGCTGATGCTCGTAGGCGATGTGATCCTTCTTGAGCGGCTCGAATTCGGCGTAGGTGGGGTAGTACTGCGCCAGCTCCCGGCGAGCGCGGTCCAGCACCCATTGGCCCCAGGCGCGGACGTGCCAGGCCAGATCGGCCTGAAGTATCTGGTCATCGTTGTCATAGCGGAAGTCCAGCCCGCCCTGGCCCTGTTCCTTGTGCCCGAGGTCCGACAGCTTGCGGTCGATCTGGGCGGCCGTCAGACCCTTGGCCTTCAAGAAGGCCGTCATGAACTCCTTATTTTTCAGGATGAACGCCGGTAGCGGCCGGGTCTGCCCGGCCAGCTTCTGCGGGTACTCCAGCGTGCACTTGAGGATGAACCAGGCGACGGGGTTGATGTCCACGGCCGTCGCTTCGCACCCCAACCGCATCGCCTCCAGCGGGATGGCCCCGCCCCCGGCGAACGGATCGAGCACCTTGGGGGCGCGTCCGCCATACGCCTTGCGGATTTCCTGGCGGAACCATTCCAGCGTCTCCGCGTTCTCCGTTTCCCGCCCCCAGTGCAGAATGCCGCCCTCAGTCTCTTCCTTGATGCGCTCAACGGTCTGGCCGTTGGGCATCTTTTTCTTTTCGATCTTCTGAACGACCTTGCCGCCGATCTTTTCACACAGCTCCCGCCGCTTCTCCGGATCACCGGGATCAGGCAACAGCGTCGCGATCAGCGCCGCCCGGCAGGCAGCCAACGGCCGCCGCGCCGGCCAGATATGCAGCGTCGAGATGTGCCCGTGGCGCACGTTCTTCTCGTGCACGGAGTCCAACGACGCCTGCTTAAGCGGAAACGCGTGTTCAATGAGTCGGGGGAAGTCGATCATTGTCATCCTTACGTCAGATCGCCGTGGGAACGGGTTTCGTCACCATGCCGATGTAATAGTTGCCATTGAGAGTCTTAGTTAGATCGTGGTACGTGAAGCGCTGGGCGAACGTCATGTTTTCGACATAGACGTTGATGCCTCCATTGCTCGCATCCAGAACGATATTGCCAGCCTGATTGTTAGTGATGTGCAGCAGGTTGCGGCTGTTCCATGCGTCGTAGCCGAGGTGTTCAGAATCTGCACAGCCAAACAGGGTGAGGGCTGGCTTCAGCGTGTCCAGGAAGTCGTAGCAGCGGCCCGAATCACGGCCGTGATGCGGTGCGATCAAGACCGCGCAATTCTCAACCGCAGTCTTGTGATTCGCTAGGATGTACTCCCATGTATCATCGTGCGCATCGCCGCCGAAGACGATCTTGCCGCCGCATGTGCGGTAGACCAGCACGTACGACCCGTCATTCGGGTCTTCGCCGTCGGTTGCGCCTTGTACGAGTTTGGCGTTCGGGGCCACGATGCTCAGGTAGTCCCCACAGTCGCTGGAATCGCCCTTGTTGGCAAACTGAAATTGGCTGCCGGCTCGCGGCCGCACGACGGTGACGCCGGGGACATTGCCGTCACGCAGCGCCTCATACTGGTCCCAGTCTTCCTCCCGATAGGGGCAGTTATCACCGAAGCCGGGCTTGTCCCGCCGCACGCCGGAATCCCAGAAGTTGAGAATGCCGATCTCATCGCACAACGCCTTCAGCCCGTCCATATGGTCCATGTCAGGGTGAGTCAGGATGAACCTGAAGACGCTTGTGATCCCGAGCTTCTTGATGTAGGAGATGGGCTCGGTCGGATGGTCGCGCATCCCGTGGTTGCCGGACATCGACGCTGCCTTCGCGGAATACCGGTTGATCTGCAAGCTGCGCAGCGCCTCGGCGAGGAGATGCTGAGTTGATGGCTTGCCATTGCAAATGTCGATGACCGAGACGCGCCCGCTGCCGTGCTGGATGATAGAGCAATCGCCGTTGCAGACGTTGAGGAAATGGACAGTGGGCATCACGCGTCTCCTTTCCCGTTCGAGACAGGGCGAGCAGGAATCGCAAGAAACTGCACCAGCGTCTCTCGCACATAGTGTTTGGCGAAACGATGCATACGCAATGCGGCGAGGATTGCCACTGCGCAGAATGCCACACACAGGGACCACGCTTCCCAACCACGAACGACTAGAATTGCAGCAATCGAGACGATCGCAGCGGCAACGATGCCACGGAACATGCCGTAATTACCGTTGAACGTATGAGCGCGATCATCGCGGCCGGCCACACGAACAGCGGCATAAATCTGCCTGAAGATCGGGTGCCATGCTTTGGCGGTGAGATTGGGACCGAAAGTGAAATCAGCATAACCCAAGTCTGCACGGATGCGATCCTGAAGCCTGGCGATCTGCGATGATGACAACAAATCGCCCTTGCCTGTGCGAAGCCAGTCGGACGGCCACCCGCCCATGACCTTCCACCACAATGACTCAAAGAGATTGCCCACCCCTTGGAGAAGATGACCAGCAATATAGGCGATAAGCAGGGCCAGCCCGAACCCGCCAAGCGTGACGTCCAGCTTCTGAACACTGTCCAGGCAATCCGGCCAGATCAGGCCAGCGGCGAGCAGAACGACGACGCCGGGGGCGATTACACCCGCGAACTCGTAGAAGTCGAACTGCCTCATATCGTGTCTCCTGAAGAAGCCTGGACGACTTGCCTTGCGCTGATTAGCACGCTGCCTTTCGCCCTGGCCAGCAGGTTGCCGAACGGGTCCTGCACGCGCACCAGGCGCGGCGCGGGCGTTGCGCAGTCGTAGACGACGTAGAGCCAGTAGCCGTCACGAAGATTGGCGGCACGGGCCCACTCGTTGTTGGTTATCTCCACGTCGCCGGTGTTCGCACGGCCTTTCACTTCTATGGCGCGTCTTCGTCCGTCGGGGTAAATCGACAGCAGGTCGAAGCCGGGGTTGTCGGTCAGCCCTGCTGCTCGGGCCAGCGGCGGCGTCGAGACATCCTTGACCGTCGCCCCGGCCGCTTCCTCGAACGCGCGGGCGAGGTCCATCGCGACCTTCTCCACCTCGGCATCATGGCGTTCCAGATCGGCCGGATCGGAAGAAGGCACGACGATGGCGTGGGCCAGGAAGGTGAGATGCCCGGGGGCGATGAGCTCTGGTTCGCGGCGGAGGGTCGCCAGAGCGGTGTCTCGCCGCCGCGCAAGTGAGCGCTGCTGCTCTTTGATCTCCTTGAGGGCCTTGACGGCGGCGGCATTACCGGAACGTGCCTTCTCCGATTGCTTCACGCGAGCGACGGCCAACTCGGCCTCCTGGAAGTCAAACCCGCGCCGGATGAACTGCTCACGCTCGGGCAGCGTGTCCAGTAGCGCCTTGCGGCGCTGAATCGCCATCTCGCGGGCGACGCGCTCCGTCATGAACGCCTCGGCGTGATCCTTGAGCTTTGTGGCGGTGACGGCCAGCCGTTGCGCGGGTGCGGGAAGGCCCTGGCCGCCCTTGAGCAGCAAAAGGTGTTCGACCGGACAGAGTTCAACTTCGGCCCCTTCGTACTGCTTCACGCCGACCAGTTGGCAGTCGAGCACCTCCTCATGGGCCAGGTCAGGCAGTTCGGGGTCCGCCTGGCGAACAACGCTGACCAGGGCAAGATGGAAGAGGTATGGCTTTTCGGTCGTCGGATCGACGAAGACCGCGCCGCGCAAGGCTTGGTCGCCAAGGCGGTCGCTAACCAGGGCGCGGAACCGCTCGAAAACCGGCTCGCCGGGGTGGACCCAGATGCGGGTGTTCTTCTGGTCGGGTGTCGGCCGGACCACACTCAGACAGTCGCGCTGCTGGGCCGGGTATACCTCCAACGCGTGCAGCAGCGGGTCAACCGCTCCCTTGCGGGCTGCCCGCATAGCAAAGCAGTCGTCCATGTCACCGTCGATTTCGATACCGATCAACGGCGCAGCGCTTTCGATGTACTGGCGGACATAGCCCGGCAGGAGCCGGCAATAGGCTTCCTGTTGCAGGTCGTCACGCAGGCGCGGGAGCTGGCGCTTCACATCTCCACCATCGCCGTAGAGCATCTTTTCCTTCGCGGCCAGCGCCTCGACCTGCTCGTTCGTGAGGCGACCTTCGAGGGTCTGGGCGACCGCATCTGCGCCTTCGACGATGGCCTGCTCCATGTAGGTCTTGAGCGACACGCCCTCAAACAGCCGACCGATCGAATCGAAGACCTTCTCGCTGCCAAGGCTGTCGCGGATAGCTTCGAGCTTGTTCAGCAACGTTTCGATCACCTTGCCTTCGCGGGTCTTGGGAGCGACAAGGTTGACGATCTGCACAGGATCGTGCTTCTGGCCGTAACGATGAATGCGGCCCATGCGCTGCTCAAGACGGGCCGGGTTCCACGGCACGTCAAAGTTGATCATGATCCAGCAGAACTGGAGGTTGATACCTTCTGCCGCTGCGTCGGTGCAGATCATGAAACGCGCGCCGCCATCGTCATGGGGCCGGCGGAAGCGTTCTACCTGCTCCTGACGTTCGGTGTAGTGCATTCCGCCGTGAATCTGGGCGATCTGGCCGGTGTAGCCCATCCCTCCAAGGCGCTGAACCAGATAATCAAGCGTGTCGCGGTGCTCGGTAAAGACGATGAACTTTTCGCCCGCATATCGCGGGTCAGTGAGCACCTCGCGGAGCTTGTCAAACTTAGACTCGGCCCCTTGCTCATATACCTTCCGAGCCAGGTCTCGCAGGGCGATCACCTGGTCGCGTTCCACGACGAGATCAGTGAGCGACGCGGCAATCACGCCGGCCAGCAGGCGCTCTTCGGAGACTTCGCCTTCCTCACGACCATCCTGAATGCTTTCTTCGTCGGCGGTCTTGGTGTCCAGAACATCATCTTCCTCGGCCAGTCGGCGCTGGAGCATCACCAACTGCTCTTCGGTAAGTTTGCCCTCCTGGACCTGGCGAATCAGATCGGTGAGCTTCTCAATCCGGCGTTCAAAAGATCGCAGCAGCGCGTAGGTGGAACTGGCCAGGCGGCGTTGGAGCACGCTCATGGCCAACCGTGCTGCCGAGCGATTCAGCAGCTTGGCGCGGTTATAGACGTGCCGCATGTACTCGGTGGTTTCATCGTACAGCGTTTGTTCGCTGATCGGTCCCTGAGTCAGCTCATAGCCCAACGTGTCGGAGATGCGCTTGGGATAGAGGGGTTGGCCGTTGAGATGGACCATCTCCTCTTTGGTGCGGCGGATGAAGTGTGCCTGGCGGCGTTCGGCCGGGTATTCGTTGAAGGCCTCCGGCGTGGCAAGAGCCTCGGGTTCCAGCAGACGCCAGAGAGCATAGTAGGGATAGTCCTTGCCCTGGTGCGGCGTGGCGGTCAGCAGCAGCACGTGGTGAGCCGACCACGGTAACCGCCAAGCATCATCGACGTCTACGACGCCGCACAGCGCCTCGGCGAGTTTGTAACGCTCGGTCTTCCGCACGCGCAGGTCATTGTTGCGATCGGCAGAGAGCTTATGGGCCTCATCGAAGATGACGAGGTCGTAGGGTTGAACCCCCGGTTCACGCAGCCGTGCAAACATCCGCGGACTGGTGAGCGTGTCGACACTGACGATCAGGCAATCGCTACCGCTCCCGATAAACGGATTACTATTGCGCGCATCCGTGCCGGTTACGATGCGAAACTGAAGGCTGAAGAGCGTGGCCATCTCGCGCTCCCAGTTGCCAATCAGCCCCGCCGGCGCGACGATCAAAATGCGCTTGATCAAACGACGAGCCTTCATCTCGCGGATGTACAGGCCCGACATGATGGTCTTGCCAGCACCGGCGTCGTCAGCGAGAAGGAACCGCAACGGAAACTGTTTGAGCATGTGCTCGTAGACGGCGATGCGCTGGTGCGGCAGCGGATCGATTTGTGATATCTCAGTGGCGAAGGCTGGGTTGAACATGTGGCCGAAGCTCAGCCGTTCACCTTCAACCAAGGCGCGTATGACATGAGGTGACGCCGTGAAGTCCAGCACGGGCTCCGCAGAAGCTGGTTCAACTGTTTCGGGCTTGGGCTCACCCTCGTCGAGCCGCGTTAGCTGCTGCCAAGAGAGCGGAGACGGCTTGGTCTGGCCGTTTTCCCATCGATTTACGGTGGCAAAGGAAACCCCCAGGCGGGCGGCCAGTTCCGCCTGTGTCAGTCCGAGGCGGGCGCGGTATTGCTTAATCCGGGCGGCGTAGTCAGCCGGAAGGGGCGAGGATGTCGAATCGTAACCCATGCTTCCCTCGATTCCGAACGCAGGAAAGCATAGCACATGTTATATCGGCGTCAACAGAAATCACGCGACAGCATCATAGCGATGGGGAGTGGGCACATACCTCGGACGGCGTATTGTAGTGTAACAACTTGAAATACTGGAACTTACGAGATGTTCCGCAATCGCAGATCACAGGACTTAATTGATCCGGCGGGCCCATCAGTGGTGTGGAGTTCCGAGGGGGATCAAGCTCGGCTGCCACACCGCGTGTGGTGGGCGTGAACGCCATGACGTCCATGATCTGCGGCAAGGGCTGGATATGGACACCTGACATTTCGCCCTGGCCGCACGACCAATCTGGAGACGCTGTGCTCGTCGACCGCCCGATGCGCACGTTCTCATTGAGCAGCTCTACGGGCCTCCGCCAGTTGGGTCTGGAGCTTCTGCCAGTCGGGCATCACCCCTTGTGTCTGGTATGCCTTCCGCGCCACACGAACCGCTTCGTGCAACGCCGGCCACTGCTGGCTTTCATCCTCGGCCTCGTGGAGGTGGCCGATAGCGCGGAGCCGGTGGGCATAACCGTCGCGGGTTTCGGTCAGCAGGACGTAGGCAGCACCGAGATGCTTTTCCACGCATTCGACGCACGATGCGCGTGTCACCATCGGGCCACCCAGACCGGAGCGCCCACGGCAGCCGCAGTTGCCCATGGGCTGAGTGGCGAGGGGTTGGACCTGGCCCGCCTGGCGGCGGATGGCGCTGGCGACACTGCGCCGGGCGATGGACCTGGCGGCAGTGACGCGACGATGTTCGAATTGTTCGCCGATTCGCTGGGCGTAGAGCATCTGGTCGCCCAGGATGGTGCACTTGTAGGCCGGCTGGCCGTCGCATTCGATCATGCTCTGCTCGCCGCTTGTCAGGTCGTATTCAAGGGTGAAGACGTCGTCCTCGGTCTGCCACTGGCCGCTGATCAACAGCATGTTCGGCTGGTCTGCCCGGTAGGCCACACGATAGATGAATGCCCCAGGCAATTCGATGTCGAAGTCGCCGGCCAAGTCGCGCACGTGGATCAGGTTGTCCATGTCAGCGTGGACGACCCGGTTGCGGAAGACGAACCCCGCCCGTGTGGCCCGCAGCGCTACGGGCGTGCTGAGTCGATCCAGCGCCGGGCCATCCATGCGATAGAGACGGTGGAGCGGATTGGGCTTGCCGCCGCCGGCGATAAAGCTCACATGCCAGCCTACTTCATCACGCCAGGCAGTGGGCGAGCATTCGCACACATCCTCCGGTAATCCGGTCGCCAAGCGAAGGATGCTGCCATCGGGTAACTGGGCATACAGCTTCCAGATTCGGGAAGCGTCGGCTTGGCAGAACAGCAGCACGGGCTTGCCGTTCTCATCGGGCGTCAGGAACGGCATGTGGGTCATCAAACCGGTTTCGTGAAGCTCGTTCAGCATGAGTACCTCGTGGAAAGAGGCTGGCAGGTCCCCGGCCAATGGATGCGATTGTCCGTCGGGTCGTAGCAGCCGATCTGGAGTTCCATGTAGCCGTCGTAGTAGTAGTTCGAGCAGAACTGGCTCGGCAGACCCACCAGCCGACCTTCACTGTTGACACACCCCGCTCCGTACCACGGATAGCTGTAGGGATAGCACATACCGATCTCGATCAGCCGCCAGTACGAACCCGGCGGGGCCTGGCCCGGCCCCTGATACGGCGTCAGGTCCCAGCACGGGTTGTAGTAGCGGTTGGTGGTGAACGATCCGA
>CAZLDQ010000219.1:0-9509 GCA_964558295.1 uncultured Planctomycetaceae bacterium
AGCATGCCCTGGGTGGGAATGGCCACCGTGCGGACACGCATGTCAACGATTTTCATGGTTGAGTTTCCTTGGAAACGAGAAGGTGATGGAAAGTGCGCGGTAGGCAGTACGCGGCACACAGTACGCAGTGGGCAGTGAAGATGATCGAGTTGGATGCGTGGGGCTCAAGCCCTGGTTTTTCACACGTGGCCACCCAATCTTAAATCCCAAATCCCAAGCCTCTAATCCCTCCAGGTGAGTGTGTGCTGATCCTGACCGGTTCGGGACAAAGTGATCTCGAACTGGCGGGTCTGATTGCCGGCGGTGACTTGGACCGTGTATTTGCCATGGAAGCCGCGGAAGTGGGCTTTGCCGTGGGCGTCGGTTTTGGCCGTCAGGTTGGTCTTCCAGTCGTGGTTGATCAGCCGGTCGAGGGCTTGATAGGCCGGCTTGGGGTTCATGTCCTTGTCGAGCAAACCGCCAAGGGCGTTATTTTCATTGCCAAAGGCGGTGCCATCGCCGAGGTTCCACCAAGTGACGCCGGCCATGGCGGGCGTGCTAAACCAGAGCCGGTAGAGGTTGGCCACTACGGCCCCCTGGAGTTCCGGGCCGTTATCGCCGGTGCCGGGGATCGTGATCTCGGTAATATAGAGGGGCAGTCCTAAACGTCCAAGCCGCTCATAGACGGCGGTCAACTGGCTTGGTGTATACTCCTTGCCGGCCAGCATGGCGCTGCGGTTGTAGGCATGGAACTGGAGCCCGATCCCTTCGACGCGCACGCCCCGCTCCAGAAGCCCTTTGATCATTCCCTCGTAGAGCGAAGTCGTGACATGGGTTTGCGACGTGCCGTCGTTGATCAACAGCCGCACGTCCTTGGGAAACACGCGGCCCGCCTCCTGGAAACACCAGGCCAGGTAATCGTCCGGGACGGCGTGCCACTCTTGCGGATTCGCGAGGCGGGGAATCTCTTCGTTGACCACGTCCCAGAGCGGAATCTCGCTCCCATAATGCTCGGCAAGCTCGGCCATGTGCTTCTTCGCCAGGCTCGCCAGACGCTTCGGATCATTGCGGTCAATCCAGTCAGGCATGAACATCGTCTTCGAATACATCAGGGCATGGCCTTTGGGCACGATCCCATGGGCCTTGCACCAGGCGACCAACGGGTCGGTCGGTGGGCGTCGCCAGACACGCGGTCCGTCGTCCACGAAACGCGGTTTGCCCTCCTGCGGCTCGAAGTCACGCCAGTAGAACGGCACCGTGGCGCAGTTGAAGACCTTGACAAACGCCTCTTCATACTTGCGGTTCAGTTCCGCCGTGTCGAGCTGGCCGAGCACGAACAGGTTGCAGCCGAAAAGGAACTCGTGGGTCGTGTGCTGGATCTGGAGCGTAGCACCTTTGATGGGCTGGCCATCGGTGCCAACCACCTGGAGCGTCGCATCAGCTTTGCGGTAACGCTCGATGTTCGCGTCGATCTGCGGGAAGGCTCTGTCCCAGATCTGGCGAAACGTCTCAGGGACTCCGGCACGCGCCGAAGTGCCCCGTCCAACGATCAACCCGCAGGCGACCGCCAGGATCACGCCCAGGAGCAACCGCAACCTAATTCGGCGATTCATCTTGTATTCTTCTCCCGTTCAAACGTGAAATTCGACAAATGACCTTGCATGATTCTGGGAGGGAACCGATTCACTCTATGGGAACGCCCTCCATGGCGTTCCGCGAAGTCTCCTCCTTGTCGTGCTTTGGCCTTTTCGTGGTCTTTCCAATCGATCGTTCTACCCAAGCATCGATTGGCTTCCTGCGCGGGGCGACTCCTATTTCGACTCCCCGCCGAGCACCAGCTTGTGCTCTTTCTTTCCGGTCTTGGCCAGGTCGATCTCGAACTGCTTGGTGACGTTACCCGCGGTGATCTTCACGGTGTATTTCCCAAAAAATCCGCGGAACGACGCCTTTCCGGTCGAGTCGCTTTTCACCGTGAGGTTAGTCTTCCAGTCATGGTTGATCAGTTGATCCAAAACCTGGTAGGCGGCTTTCGGCTTCAGGCTGTCGTCCATCAGGCCGCCTTGGGCTTCGTTCTCGCCTTTGAGCTGGGAGCCGGCGGGAAGATTCCACCAGGTAATGCCGGCCATGTTTGGGGCACTGAACCAGAGCCGGTAATGGTCGCGTACGACTTCCGCCTGCAAGGCCTCGCCGTTCTCGCCGGCCGAGGGAATGGTGATCTCGGTCACGTACAAGGGGAGCTTGAGCCCGGCAAACTTCTCGTATACGTCGAGCATCATCGCCGGATTGCAGTGGGTGCTGGTGAGGAATTGGTCGAGCGCCGCGCGACGGAAATAGTGGTACTGGAAGCCGATTCCGCGAATCGGGGCGCCGTCGGCCATGAGCGCCTTGATTTGGTCGAAGTAGCGGTCCGACTGGGGCTGGAAGTTGAAGTTCGTCACTTCGTTGATCATCATCACATTGGTCTTCGGGAAGAGGGGCACCGCCTCCCCGAACGCCCAGCGCACGTAGGCGCGGTCGGGCGTATAGAGTTGATAGTCCTTCGGGCAGACCAGCGACTCGTTGACCACGTCCCAAATCGGGATCTGTTTGCCAAACCGCTCGGCGATCTCCCGGAACCGTTTTTGATAGAGCCGCTTGAGCACGTCGGGATCCTTCGGCAGCCACGGCGGGTTGTGGGCATGCCAGAGGAGCGGGTGGCCTTTGAGTGTCACGCCGTACTTTTTGGCAAAGGCCAAGAACCGTTCGGGGGGCGGCCGCCGCCAGATGTCACGGCTTCCCTCGTCGTAACGCAGCTCGCCCTCGACCGGCTCGGTTCCAGCCCAGTAGAACGGCACGGTGGCGAAGTTGAACAGCTTGACGAACGCCTCTTCATACTTTTGGTTCTTGTCACCCATTTGGCCGAGGACAAAGGCGTTGCAACCGAAAAGGAACTCGTGGGTCTTTTGTTGGACTTGGACCGAGGCGTCTGGGACGGGCTGTCCGTCGGCGCCGATGATCTCGATCACGGCATCGCCCTTGCGGTTCTGTTCAATCCCCTGGTCGATTCGCTTGGAGACGTCATCCCACGCCTTCCGATAGGACTCGGGGGCGGCGGCGAACGCCGCGACTGAGAAGGCAGACACGGCGATCATTGCGACGCCGAGCGCCAGAGCCAGTTTCGTGAGCAGTGTGCGACAAATCATGTGGAGCTCCTTGGATTGCACGGTTCGTTCCATAGCGATGTGGTTGGTATGACGCGGACCATTTGGCCGGCGGGCTTGCGACTCTAGAGACTCAAGCCGCCGTCGATCAGGAGGGTGGCGCCGGTGATGTACCGGGCCTCTTCCGAGGCGACAAACGCGACCAGGTGGGCGACATCCTCCGGTACGCCGATGAAACCGGCCGGAATGCGGGCCATCACTTTGGCTTCATAAGCGGGATCGGAGAGGACCTTGCGGTTGATGTCGGTGCGAATCGCGCCGGGCGCGATGTTGTTCACGGTGATCCCGAAGCGGCTGTATTCCAAGGCCAGCTCCCGTACCAGAAGTTGCAGGGCCCCCTTGCTGATCCCGTAGACACTGCAAAAGCCGGTGGCTTTCACTTCGTGGACCGAAGAAATGTTGATCAGCCGGCCCCAGCCTTTTTCTTTCATCCCTTCCAACGCCCGTTGGGCACAGAAGAAGGAGCCCTTGACGTTGGTGTCCATGATCGCGTCGTAGTTCGACTCCTGACAGTCGCGTGTCGGCCAGCGTTCTTCGATCCCGGCGTTGTTCACCAGGATATCGACCTTGCCCCAGGCCGCTTCGATCTGGTCGAACATCCGGTCGATTTCGGTTTTCCGGGCGACGTCGGCCTGGACGAGCATCGCGCGGCGGCCGTGCTTTTCGATCTGGTCGAGCACTTCGCGGGCCTTGGCTTCGTTGCGGCAGTAGTTTACCGCGACATCGACCCCGGCGCGGGCCAGTTCGACGGCAATCGCGGCGCCAATGCCTCGGCTCGCTCCGGTGACCAGGGCGATTTTGCCGGCGGGAATCCCCATGGTGTCTCCTTATTGCTCGGTTGCAGGTTTTACGTAGTAATCGCGGTTGAAGGTGGTAAAGAGGGCCACGAGCACGCAGATGCCGCCCAACACGTACACCGCACCCAACAAGGCGATTGCGTTGTTCATGCCGAGGATCCCTTGCCCCCAACCGAGGAGGAGCGGGGCACTGGCGCCGACAATGAACGCGAACGAGAGCATCACGCCGACCAACGATGAGCGGAATTGCGGCGCAACGAGATCAAACGGGGCGGCAAACAGGTTCGAGTCGTATACGCCGCGGAAGAGGCCGAAGGCGGCCAGGGCGGCCAGGCAGACGTAGAGGTTGTCGGCCAGGCCCATTAGGGCGATGCACGGGGCACCGCCCAGCAGCCCGATGTATTCGAACTTCATACGGGCCGTTCGGCTTGTGCGAGCCATCCGGTCCGACAACCGCCCCCCGGCCACCACGCCGACGAAGGCCGCCGCATGGTGGCAGAAGAGGGCCAAAAAGCTGGCCGCAGTGACCGACAGCCCATACTTCTCGTGGAGGAAGGTCGGCATCCACATCAAATAGGCGACGTTCACAAACACCTGTGAGGCGAAGGCCGCGCTGAGCAAGAGGACGGTCGGGCGGCGGAAGATCTCCCGCAAGACCAGACCGATGGGTGCGCCTGTCTCGTCCCCTGTTTGGTCGCTCCCGGCGGTCTCTTGCGGCGTGTCTTCCACGCGGAAGACCATCACGATCGCTACGAGGATGCCAAAGCCGCCGAACAGGTAAAAGGCGTTGCGCCAGCCGAACGATTCGCCGACGTAGCCGGCCAGGAAGCTGGTGATGATCCCCACGTAGAGCGAGGTTTGGTGGATCGCCATGGCCAGGGCCCGGGTCCGGTGGTGGAACTGGCCGATCAGCGAGTTGGCCGGCGGGTAGTAAAAGGCCTCGCCGCCGCCGGTGGCCACGCCGCGGAAGAGAATCAGGGCGAATAGGCCGGTGCTCATTCCCGTTAAGAGCGTCGCCGTGCTCCAAACCAGCAGGGCAACGATAATCACCCATTTGCGGCGAAGCACATCACCGGCGTAGCCGCCCAGAGGGACCAAGATTCCATAGACAAACGTGAACACCGACCCGACCAGTCCAAGTTGCAGCTTCGTCAACTCGAGATCCTTCTCGATCAGTGGGAGGAGGTTGGCGAAGATCTGCCGGTCGGCCTGATTGAAGAAGTAGGCGCACCAGAGGATCGCGATCAACTCCCAACGGTAGGGCAGAAGCCGCGCGGGTCCGTTCAGGGCGGGTTTCAGCGTGTCTTTAGAATCGGCCATGCTTTGCGTAGACTTCAAAGGGGTCCATACCGGCAGCCATGTCAGCCCGGCTCTTGCTTTCCGATTCGAACCACTCTTCGGCTTGTTTGAGGACCGTGAGCGTGTGTTCCTTGGGGACGATGACAACACCGTCGTTGTCGCCGACGATGTAGTCGCCCGGATAGACAGCCAACTGCCCGTCGATCCCGTTGACATAGATCGGGATCTGGTAGTCGACGGCCATGAAGCGGCCGAAGGCTTCCACAGGATTGCGGAAACGGCAGAAGGTGGGGAACCCCATGTTGATCAGATAATTGCTGTCGCGCGTGCTGCCGTCGATCACGGCGCCCACGCAGCCGGCGGCCTTCGCGGCCGTGGCGCTGATCTCGCCAAACTGTCCGCAACTACGGCAGTTCTGGGAGTCGCGGATCTGGATGACGCCGGGGGTCATGCTTTTGAGCATTCCGAGGCGGATATTGTGCGTGTCGGCATCCAGGCTGGGGGTGGCGATGCAATGGACCGTAAACGCCGGCCCGGCGAGTTTCATCGTATGGACCAACGGATAGATCCCGCTGTCCATCGCTCGGCCTTTGAGCCCGATATGCTCGCAGGCGTCGTAAACCAAGCCCGTATAAAGTCGCAAAAACCGCTTCTGGACTTCGAGCACATCGTAGTCCAACTTAAGCGGCGCCAGTTTGTAGTTGTTCGACATAGTCTCGTGTTCCTCTGAAATAGCAACACCTCGCATCGACCGATCGAGCGATGATCGGCTGAAGCCCATCTTACCTCTGCCGGCCGTCAGGCGGGAGTTGAAGCCTTCTGTAAAGTATGCCATATTTGCTATACTATTTGCTTCGGGCTGTAGCCGCCGGAGGGGTGGGACGTATACTGCAAAAGACCGGGAGCAAGTTGGAGGGGCAACTCCCGGCACACGTCTCGGAGGACCAAACCTGGTCGGAATTGCGAGAGAATTTGATGTCTCCAGTGCAAACCAATCCGCCGCAACGTCGCGTAGCGTTGTTTGTCGAAGCCTCGCGGGCGTATGCACGGGGGTTGGTGCGGGGGGTGGCTCGCTACAATCGGGAACATAAGCAGTGGTCGGTCTATTTCACGCCGCAGGGGCCGAACGATCCGCCCCCGGCTTGGTTGCACGACTGGAACGGTGATGGCATTCTTGCCCGGATCGACAATCAGGCTCTGGCCGACGCGCTGCTGAAGACCGGGTTGCCGGTGATCGATCTCCGGCGCGCGGTGCCTGATCTCGGTTTGCCGACCATCGGGCCGGATGACGCGGCGGTCGCCCGGCTGGCGGTCGATCATCTGGTCGAACGCGGCTTTCACCACTTCGGTTTCTTTGGAACGCCGCGCGGGGTACATCCTTCCATGGACGCCCGGGCGGATCATTTCGTGCGGCTGGTCGCGGAAGCGGGATTCTCCTGCAGCCAGCTTTCGGTGCGGCGCCGCCGGGCCTCGCAAGAAG
Source organism: uncultured Planctomycetaceae bacterium (assembly GCA_964558295.1). Taxonomy (GTDB): domain Bacteria; phylum Planctomycetota; class Planctomycetia; order Pirellulales; family Thermoguttaceae; genus JBDKTH01. The sequence goes on from CAZLDQ010000219.1 coordinate 6,756, forward strand.
GCTGGGAAAAGGAATTGGACCGGGTGATTCGCTGGCTTCAGACGCTCCCCAAGCCGGTCGGCGTAATGGCCTGTAATGATGACCGCGGCTTGCAGCTTCTCGACGCCTGCCGCCGGGCCGGGATTCTCGTACCGGATGAAGTGGCCGTGATCGGGGTGGGAAATGACGACTGCCTGTGCAGCCTCTCGCTCCCTCCGTTGACGAGCATCGACCTGAATCCGCAACGGATCGGTTTCGAGGCTGCCCGGCTGCTCGACGAGATGATGACCCTAGGAACGCGAACCGCGCCGCATCGGCTCATCGAGCCACGGGGGATTGTCACTCGCATGTCGACCGACGTCTTGGCCACGGAAGATCAGGCCGTGATTCGGGCCGTGAAGTTCATCCGCGCCCATGCCTGCGATCGGATTCGGGTGGGCGACGTCTTGAAACACGTACGCATGTCGCGCGGGGCCCTGGAGCCGCGGATCAAGCAGGTCCTCGGGCGGACGATCTACCAGGAGATCCAGCGCGTCCAGATTGAATGTGTCAAGGAGCTTCTTCTGACAACCAATGCCCCCTTGAAGCAGATCGCTCATCAGGCCGGGTTCAGTTATCCCGAATACATGATGCGTGTCTTTCGCCGAGCGACCGGCCAAACCCCCGCCGAATACCGCAAGACTGAACGAAAGGTATAGCAAAAGTGGCGGATCTTACAGCACAGTGTCTTTGAACTCCCCGCACTAGAGGCTTAGACTGGCGCGTAGTGCTTGGCGGTCTCCAACGAGGCTCACGGTCCCATGGCTCCGGTTTCGCCTTACTAACTGCTCTTGAGAATCGGCAAGCCGCATTCGAACCTGGGGAGGTGCTCTATGTCACGTCTGTTGCGCAAAGGGTTTACCCTTGTCGAATTGTTGGTGGTGATTGCGATCATCGGGATCTTGATCGCGCTGTTGTTGCCTGCCGTGCAGGCGGCGCGGGAGGCAGCCCGGCGGTCGCAGTGTTCTAATCATCTAAAACAGATCAGCTTGGCGCTGCTGAACTACGAGAGCACCTACAAGACGCTCCCGCCGGCGAGCATTTCCACGAATCAGTTGAGCTGGCATGTCTTCATTCTCGGTTTTATGGAGCAAGGGCCGCTCTACGAGCAGTTCGACTTCGCGAAGCACACCGATTCGAGCCCGAATATCCAATTGAGCCTGAAGCGTGTGAACACCTATCTCTGTCCGAGTACGGCCAACGAGGACGACACGCGGAATTTCGCGAACCTCTATAACGGCGAGGCGCCCTACTCGATGCACTACTTCGGGATTGCGGGGCCCGACGGCACGAACACCTACGTGACGCCCAATGTGGCCTACACCTGCACCGGCTCGGGGGCGAACTACGGGGCCATCTGTACCCAAGGGACCATGGGGTATCCCACGCCGGTCAAGCTGGCGGCGATCACCGACGGCACGTCGAATACCTATCTGCTCGGCGAATGCTCGTGGACCCGGCTGGGACGTTATCGGTCGTGGTCGCGGAGGCTCTTTGCAGCGTCGTCGACGGATATTGCGATCATGAGTGCCCGCAATATCCTTTACCCCATCAATTCCCGGCTGACGAACACGCAGTTCAACGACATCCCCTTTGGCAGCCAGCACCCGGGCGGATGCCAGTTCGCTTTGGCCGACGGCTCGGTGCGGTTCGTTTCCGAGACGATCAATCAGGACATTTATCTGGCCACGGCCAGTCGCGATGGCGGCGAGCCGATCAGTGCCAACTGACGGGCCTCCGACGAAAGGACTGCAAGGATGACCCGGAATTGCTGGCCTGCTTGGGGGCTGCTTGGTTGGGTAACGCTATTGTGCGCCGGCTGCGGGGGAGCTGACGGCCCGATGCGTTACGACGTGTCGGGGAGCGTGACGTTCGACGGGAAGCCGGTTCCTGCGGGGGTGGTCCTCTTTATGCCTGACGGGGCCAAGAACAACCGCGGCCCGACCGGCTTTGCCAAGATCAAGGACGGGAAGTACGACACGCGCAACGAAGGGCGTGGGACGATTGGCGGCCCACATATCGTGGCGGTCAGTGGCTTCGACGGCCACCCGTTGCCGCAAGCGGAGTTGCCTGACGGGAAGCCGCTGTTTTCCGACTACACGCTGGAGGTCGAATTGCCCCAAGCCGTGGCGATCCAAGACATTGCCGTGCCGGCCTCGGCCAACCAACGGGCCGCTTCCAGCCGCCGCCCGGCAAGTGCTCCCTGAGGGGCTTGGGGGTGGCTTCTCTTTTCGTCAGCACGTTCGCGAAATCGTTGGCGGAACATTTTTCGCGAGGGACTAGACATCCCCTGATGGAGCCTGACGAACAGAACCCAATCGTGGGCTTGGCCACTGGGGACTTGTCGATTTGTCAAACAGCGAAATGGCAACGCGTGGGGCGGCCATGCTTGAACGTAGCGGATTGGCTGGCCCAATTGCAAGCCAAAAAATATCCCGGAAGGTTGGGGGGGGCGAATAGCTGAAAGGTCCGATCTTTCAGTGTTCGCCCCTTGACGCGTTCTGTGGCCTCTAGCTAAGGTACGGGGTGAATGATCGGTAGCGAGATCGCTCGGTCGGTTTTCTTGGCTTCTGTTTGTCCCTCGAATCGCGATCGCATGCCACGCCAAGGAGTCTTGAATAATGCACGTTCCCGGCAGAATCGGCGTTCCGCGGCCCAGTTGCATGACAAGCTTTGCCGCGCTTAGCAGCCCGTTGAACAAGTCACTTTCGGCCAGACGAGTTGTCCAAAGGGCGA
>CAZLDQ010000220.1:0-9353 GCA_964558295.1 uncultured Planctomycetaceae bacterium
ACGCGACCGTCCCCCAAAATGCTAGCCCCCGCCACCCCCGGCACATTCCGGTAGTTCTCGGCCAGCGACTTGATCACGATATCCTCCTCGCCCAACACCCGGTCGACCGCCATGCCGATCTGCTTGCCCGTGTGACCGACGATCACCAGGCTGATGTCGTCGTCTTCGATTGCCGTACGACGCTTGCCGCCACGCCCCCAGGCAAACACCTCGTCGAGCTTGACAACCGAAACCACTTCTTCACGAACCCGAGCCGTCCACAGACCGTGGATCGTGGCCACATCCTGCCGCTTGATGCGGATGATCTCGGCCACCGATTCCATCGGCATCGCAAAGACGTCGCCGTCGATCTGAACCATCAGGCTGGGAAGAATCGCCAACGTCAAGGGGAGCTTGATCGTGATCGTCGTCCCCTGCCCCGGCGTGCTGTCCAACTCGATCGTACCGTTGAGATCGGCGATCTTCGATTTGACAATGTCCATCCCCATCCCGCGTCCCGAAACCTCCGTGATCTTCTCGGCGGTGCTCAACCCAGGTTCCCAAATCAACTGATAGATCTGCTGGCGGGTCATCTTCTCGGCGTCGGCAGCCGTCACCAGCCCACGTTCCAAGGCCTTGGCGAGGATCCGGTCCGGGTCCAAACCCTTGCCGTCATCGCTCACCTGGATGATGATGCTGTTGCCACGATGGAAGGCGTCGAGAATGATCGTGCCCTCCCGCGATTTCCCCGCCTTCACACGCACCTCGGGAATCTCGATGCCATGGTCGGCCGAGTTGCGGACCATATGGATCAACGGGTCCCCCAGCTCATCGATCATCCGCTTGTCCAACTCCGTCTTCTCGCCACGGATGATCAGTTGCACCTCTTTGCCGTTACTGCGAGTAATGTCGCGCACGACGCGTTTGAAGCGGGTGAACAATGGCCCGATTGGAACCATCCGCGTATCCATCACCGCTTGATGAATCCCATCCGTTACCCGATCGAGTTGATGGATCGCTTCAAACAGCTCGTTGATCGAACCCCGCACATGCGCCAACGCCTGCACCTCGCGCCGCACAGCCTCCAGGTCCGCCTGAATCCGCCGTGCTTGAGTGCGGAGATTGTCCAGTTGCGCCTGAACCGTCCCTTGCCCCTCCCGGGCTTCCCTATGCGAAACAATCGAATCCAACATCCCGCAGGCGCGGTCCAGTAAGCCAAGCGACTGCTTGGTATTCAATACGCTCTTCAGGCTATCGCCAATCTGCGAAAAATGTGCCTTGTTGATCACCAATTGCCCGGCCAGATTCATCAGCTGGTCCAACCGCTCAATGTCAACCCGCAGCGTTTCGTTCGGCTTGCCACTGTCGGCCGTCCGGGCTTTGTTGGTTGCCGCGGCAGCGTTCCGCTCATTCGACTCCGAAGCACTGCTTTCACGCCGGGCAACGCCCCCCGAAGCCACCATCGCCCCCGGCGCAGCCGCCGCCTCGCTCGGGGTCGCCTTCGACGCAGCCGATGCCGCCTTCACTGTCAACCATTCGACCGTCACCTGCTCAACGCCCGCCACGCGCAAACTCGCGCGAACCGCCTCAAGAGTCTTGGTCGTACTGACCCCGAAAGTGACCGCCTCAATCTCTTCAAGATCGTCGAGTTGCTCGGCCGGTGGCTGGAAATAGTGGACCTCGCCCAGCGTAACCAGCTTCTCATAGACCAGGCGTGCCTTGAGACCAACCAGCGCCAAACCGGCTTGGAATCGTACCTCGCCGACCAGCACCCCCGCGGTGGAAGGCGACACGCGTGCCACCTCCCGATGCAATTCCTCGGAAAGCCCAGCCGGCGCAACCCGTCCAACCGGTTCCGCCTTCGCCGCAACAGCCGTTTCCGACTTCGTCGCCGACGATGCGTTCGACGCCGGAACGGCATTCCGGGCTGCCAACAATGCCTTGGCATACTCGCCAAACTGTACCGCCTGACCATCGCCAGTACGCAGGTTCTCCACGTACTGCCGCAAGGCGTCGGTACACTTCAACAAGGCGTCGGTCATCTCAGGCGTGAGTTGAGTGCTGCTGTTGACCCTCTCCTGGAGGAGATCTTCCATCAGGTGAGCCAGTTTGGCGGCCCGATTCAATCCGACGGAGGCCGCCGACCCTTTGATGCGATGTGAAATCATTAGCAGATTACCGATCGCTTCGCGGGTCTGTTCCTGTTCCATGGCCAGAAGCGTCTCGGTCAGCCCATCAAGGGAAAGAACCGCTTCGTCCACAAAGATCGACAGATACTTGTCGGAGATCTCCGCTTCGTCTTTGACACCGGCAAATGGATCCGGCGGATCGGTGGGGACCGGCATTGCGGGCGCCTTCGCCGCCGGTTCGTTGACACAAGATGGTTCGGCAGCGCAACTCGGCGGTGGCGAGGCTTCTGGACTAGCGGTAGAAGCAGGAGCCGCCTCAGCCGGCGCTGCGCTCAATGCCCGCTCGGCGTCAGCCTGGGTCGACTGCTTGCGTTCGGCCCCCGCAGCCCGAAGGATCTGGCTGATCCCCTCGATCACCGACTCACACTCCACCGGATCGGCGCCGGGATTCTTCAACGCTTCAACCAGCCCTCCCAACCGGTCCACGGCCTGAAACATCAGTTCCACGACCTCGCCGCTGACGACCAACTGATCCTTGCGTGCGGCGTCGAACACGTTTTCGATTTTGTGCGTCAGGCCGTTGATTTCGGTCAGTCCGAGCATCGCCGAGAGCCCTTTGAGGCTATGGGCGGAGCGGAACATCTCGTTCATCAACGCGTCGTCACACCGCTCATGATGGTCGTCCTCTAAGGAACGAACCCATTCGTCCAACTGGAGCAGGTTCTCGTTGAGTCGGTCCAAGAGTTGGCCCGATTCATCGAGAAAATCGCCCAAGAGGCTGTCAAAAAATTCATCCCGGGTGGCAGCATCCGAATCGCTCATCCTCTACTCCCTTCTTGCACCGGTCGCCGGTACAGCCAGGGCTGTACGCGAGTGTAATCCTTGACCAGGTCGGCCACTCCTTCGGCTGCCCCCGCCACGAGCAGACCACCTGGACGAATCATGGATCGAATGTTGTTCAAAACCTGCTTCTTGGATGCCGTATCAAAGTAGATCATCACGTTCTTGAGGAACACGAGGTCAAAGGGTTGCTCCCGCAGCGGTTCCATCAAGTTGTGTTGTCGGTAGGTGATCAACGAGGTCAGGATCGGCTTGGCCTGCCAAATCTGCGCGTCCTTGGCCTTGGTGAAGAACCGCCGGCGGTACTCTTCCGGGACCAATCGCATCGAACGTTCCCCGAACACGCCACTCCGCGCTTGTTCCAACGCGCCGGCGCCGATGTCCGTCCCTAAGATGGTCACCTTCCACTGTGGCAAGTTGGGCACGCAGCCGGCGATGCAACAGGCGATCGTTGCCGGTTCATCCCCCGTGCTGCAAGCCGCCGACCAGATCCGCAACCTCTTCTCGCCGCCGGCCCCGCGTTCCCGCAAGTACTCTTGAAACCATCGCCACTGCGCCTCGTCGCGAAACAGGTATGTCTCGTGCGTGGTGATCTCCTGCAAGAAGGCATCCCATTCCGCATCACGCGGCGGCAGCTTCTTCAGATGGCTGTAATACTCGTCAAAATCCGCAATCCCCGTCTGCCGCAGACGACGCCTCAGCCGGTTCGACAGAAGCGTCTTCTTCTGGGGCGAGACGCGAATCCCCGTCTTCTGGTAGATCAACTCTGCGTAGCGCGACAAGGTGGCATCGCTCACCTGCTCCAACGTCGAGGGAATCACGACCGGTTTGACAGCTTCGAACATCGACATGGACGATTCGGCTTTCTTCTCCATCGGACCCTATTAGACTCCTGCCAAGGCGTCCACTACTCCCACGTCTTCGCTTCCCAGAATCTTGTCAATGTCCAGGAGAATCAGCAGACGCTGCTCCAGTTTGACCAACCCAGTGAGATATTCTCGACCCAATCCGGCCACAGTCGGCGGCGGCGGAGCGATTTGCTCCTGGGAAATCCGCAACACTTCGCTCACCGCGTCGACGATGATCCCGATCGTCTTGCCGGCCACGTTGACCACCATGATCCGCGTTTCGTCGGTCGCCTCTTCTTGTGCCAGCCCAAACCGCAGCCGCAGGTCCACGATCGGGATTACCGTACTGCGAAGATTGATCAGCCCTTTAATGTAGTCGGGAGTCTGCGGCACCCGCGTGATTTCGCCCATGAGAATAATCTCTTGGACCTTGGTAATCTCGATGCCGTATTCCTCTTGGGCCAAGCGGAAGCTGACCAACTGCATCGTTCCAGTGCCTTCCGTACGATGGGATTCCTGGGTGGAGACGTCTTGACTCATGGTAGATATCGCCTCTCTTGTACGTGTGATCCGATCTCTGGTTTGACCTCTTGTTGCATTACGGTCGCACTGTGCCTCTTTTGCCACAGCCCCCGTAATCAAGCCAACTATAGGTCACATTTACGCGATGCAAATCCAAACTACGTCCTCCCCAAATCAAAGAACGGTCGCCGCGACGAACATGCCGATTGAACCCACGCCGCCGCCCCTTCCAGGGGGAACTATTCCCGTTTTTTCACCTCCTTTGGTGGACCGACATCGCCGGGATGTCGGTCCTAAAGGCATCCCCCGGTTTCATGAAACACGCGATTTGACGCGCACCGCGCGTAACCTACCTTTGTATGAATCGCGGAGCCCTACCGGCAGGCTCCTCCTGATTCGGTCTTGCGTCGCGCCGGTCTCGTTTCCACTACAAAGGAATATGCCATGAGTCCCAGAGCGCTCGTCGCTGACGATTCGAGCACCATGCGGAAAATCATCCTGCGTTCGCTACAAGCCGTAGGCGTTCCCGAAGCTGTGGAAGCCGCGGATGGCGCCGAAGCCGTCACGCTCTTCAAGCCAGGGGAATTCGATCTCGTGCTCACCGATTGGAACATGCCCGGCAAGACCGGCTTGGAAGTCGTCCAAGAGATCCGCGCCAAAGACCCCAAGGTGACGATCATCATGGTCACCACCGAGGCAGAAAAGGCCCGTGTCATGCAGGCCATTGAAGCCGGCGTGTCCGACTATCTGATTAAGCCCTTTACCGCCGACACCCTTCGCGAGAAGCTCGTCAAACACGGCTATTGAGCGCGCTCGGCCCCAAAAAAGGGCCTGCGAAGATGCAACACACCGAAGAACGGACAACGGCCCTCCCCTGTGCCGTCGTCCTGCGTTCCCCAAACGCCTCTCTCCACTCAGGAGAGGGCCGGGGTCATGGGAATTGTGCGCATCCTCTCCGCGTCCACTCCCTTCACCCCATTCCTCTCCTGTTCCCAAACAGAGCACGCCCCTTCACTGCGCCTTGCTCTCCGTTGGATTCTGAGCCCCGACTCCCTCGTCCTTCCTTTTTTCCTCGCGCGCCCCAATCTCCACGACGCTGCCTTCCCGGCGAAACGTACAACCGGCTGGCGCCAACACCGCGCCGAGCAGTTCGTCGAGCGTGGCCTCTTCCACACTGAAACGGATATTCTGCTGCAGCGAAATCCCCGCCTGATCCAAAGCTTGGCGGTCAATCTTCAATTCCAGGTTCAGGCGGCGGGCCAACTCATCGAGCAGCCCGTTGAGCGGCCCTTGAGCCTCGCGCACCGTGAATCGCTTATTCGTAGGGCTCGGCCCGTCGACCAACTTCGGCGTCGTCCGGCTTATCGGCCGGCTGGAAGCCATGAGCCGCTCGTGGTCTTCCACCAGTCCTTCGACGATGATTCGACTGCCGCTGCGTTCAATCTGGCACTCCGGCGCCAAGGCCCGCCATTTCTCGACCAGTTGTTCCGCTTGGCGTCCAGCCGGATAGCTGCGTACGAGCCCCACTTTGTCGCCAATCGGCGTCAACGCCAACTGCTTCCCCTCGGCAACCACTTCAAAGGTCAGATCGAACTGACTGGCCAATAGGGTCACTCGCTCCACCAACGACAACGGAGGGAGATCGGCGGCGGCCCACAGATCGTGCGGCACCTGCTCCAGTCCCAACAACTCGAAACCATTCTCTTCCGCCAGGTGCTTCAACAACACACGAGGTTCGGCCAAATCGTCCCAGGCCAGTCGCTGGGTCCGGGCAAACCGTAGCCCCACCTCCGCTGGCAGTCTGCGCACCTCTGCCGATCGCAAGGCGGCCAAGGTACGCAGTCGGGCTGCCACTCGAACCGGCCCCAGGAAGATCACCGAACCAAACCGCGAGACTCCCAAGCCACGGCTTTCGGCGAGTCGCTCCAAGGCGGCCTCCAGGGACACGTCCTGAAGACTGACCGTTAGCAATTGATCCGGATCCACTCGGCGGTCCAGGAAGATCGCCACCTGTCTGGCTCGTGCCAGCCCGTTGAGGGCCTCGCGCAGTGGACGCCCCGCCCAATCAACCCCTACCGGCTCGGCCAACCGGGCCGCTAGGTCCCCCCCGGTAAGCCATACCGTCGACGAATCGCTGACCGCCACGGCCGGCACTTCCCCCGCCAAACCGAACACCACCGCAATCCCCCAGAGTCCCCTGGACACGGCGAACAAATAGCGGTCGCGTCCAATCATCAATCACCCCTTAAATGAGCAAGCTTTTCCGGGTTCGCACTGCCTCCACCATGCCTCTAATCCTCATTCTCCCTTCCGGTAAACAAGACGCAAAACAGAAACACCACACGGGGGGTATCTTTTTCCTTGGGTTTTTCTTGCCACCTGATTACAATCGAACATAACCGGCCCGCCCGCGACAATGCGGAGATCGCGTGGCCGCGCTGGCATACGACAGCTTCGAGGAGTGTCCACCGTGAGCAGCCCAGCCCCACGTCAACCGTTCCTGGTCCTTCTCTACGAGCAGTATCTGGAAAACCAAGACTCTGCGGGGTTCATCAGCAAGGTCGCTCACACCTATACCCAAGGTACCCTCGAACGCCTGACCGAGAGCCCCTATCCCCAAATCCGCCGCGCCGCGGTCTTGGCCCTCGGCTTCCTCGCCGACTACGAGGCCAATTCGGTCATGGGCCGGGCCCTCTTGGACGACGACCGCACCGTACGACTCCTGGCCGAAAACGGCATCCGCAACATCTGGAACCGCGCAGGCAGCGAAGCCGATCGCCAACAGTTGACGATCATCGCACGGCTCAATGCCGCTCAGCATTACGAGGAGGCCATCCAACGGGCAAGCCAGTTGATCGAGAAAACCCCCGCCTTGGCTGAGGCGTGGAATCAACGAGCCATCGCCCGATTCGCCCGCGGACAATACGGCGATGCAATTCGCGACTGCCACGAAGCCTTGGAAATCAACCCCTACCACTTCGCTGCCGCCGCAGGAATGGGCCATGCCTATTTGCGACTGAATAACCCTATCTCGGCCCTGGAAGCCTTCCGTCGCGCGCTACGTCTGAACCCCAATCTCGAAGGAGTTCGGGCCCAGATCGCCCGCCTCACCAAGCTGATTGAAGACAGGTAGCCCCACATATCGGAGACTAGCGGTAGTAGGGCGAGGCAGGAACGCCCACCGGATTTGGGGCCGTCCAAGCCGGCGCCGACTCAGTTCGACCATCAGGCAACCTTGTCCCCGGACGGCTCGCCACACTGCCGTTCCTCTGCGCAACGGCATTCGCATAGCGATGCGGATCGGCCAAGAACTTTTGAAACGACGCTTCGCTGGCGAACAAGTAGACCCGATTCTGGAACCATCCGCCATGTTCTCGCCGCCCTGGAACATGTTGCCCCTGTTCGATCATCAATACCACATCGTCCCCACCAAGCACTGGGGCAAAACGATCCGGTTCGGCATAGAAGCGGCGTTGTTCCTCCGGACCCGCAAAAAGATAGGTCCGGCCTTCGTGTCGCACACCCCACTTCACATTACCACGAACCCAGCGTTCTTTCTCGGTCAACTGCACTGGACAGTACCCATCCAGCGCTAAGGGTGGATTTCCTGGGGGAACATCCACCACCGCCGACGTCGCCCCCTCGATGCCAGCCGTCTCCGCTGATCGCGAGTTGCCCGGTACCGTTCCCTGCCATGACGGCACGGCAGAAACCGGCGGAGCGTTCTGCGTCAGAGCCGGCGGTGGACTCTGAGGCGACACAAAATTCTGACCTGGAATAGCTGGTCCCGAAGACTGCTCAATAGAACCGCCATAGGGCCGATTCGGTGGTGAGAAGACCGGCGCCGCCTGAGCTGTCGGAATCCCCTGCGGTATCGACGGTCTCTCCTGCGTCGGGGGAATATTACGCCCCTGAGGCGACAGTGCTGGATCGACCTGAACCGCCGGAGGCGTTCCCGCATAGGGAGAAACAGCCGCGACAGCCCCCACTTGAGGCACAACCCCCTGCGAATTCATGGCACGATTGTCGGCAAACGCCTGCGTCCCCTGTGCGGGCTGATACCCAGCCCCACCATTCGGTGCAACTCCCACCCCCGGACCAGCTGCGGCCGCCGACTGACCCGGAATCTGAGCAAACATCCGTCCGTTCTGCATTCGATAGTTGGCCGCCACACGATTCAAGCGTCCCACATACTGACTAGCGTCCGCGTAGCCTTGAAACCGCTCGACCACCTGTCCCTGCGGCGTGAGGATCACATCGGCCGGGATTCCCGTCACCCCATACTCTCTGGCCGTGGCAGGAAAATGGTCCTTGTGAAGCTTAACCGCCACGTAATCCGCCTCCAACGCGGCGGCCACATCCGGGCGACTAAAGACATCCTGCTCCATCCGTTTGCACGGGCTGCACCAGTCCGCCCAGAAGTGGACCAACACGAGGCGATTCGTCTGGCCAGCCACCTGTTTGGCACTCTCCAGACTCCACTGCCAATGAATCGGTTGCTGGGCCACCGCCGACGAGAAGAGAGCCCAACTTACCAACATCACACCGATCAACCAATTTCTCAACCACATTGTCCGTGCCCTGGCCCCAGGATGATGAGAACGAAAAAGTCCGCGTCCCTGCGCCGTTTAGTTATCGGAACACCCCGAAGAAAACCACGATAAAATTGACGGCTGGCAACGGATTTGCCGATTTTTCCTACCAGCGAGATTCGCTTCCCACCTTTCAAACTTGCCAAATAAGATAAAGTGGTGTATATATAAGAGATAATAAATGATGTTCTTCCTCCTTGGGCTATTTCACCCCTCCTGCGAGAGTCCTACCGGGTCGCTTGCCCAGGTCTTGAGGAAGCCAGTGCGTTTTTGCAGATTTTGAGTTGCCAAACGAGCCATCCCAGCCATAGAATCCTTGCAAGTTGACGAGAATTCTTGGTGCAAAGCTTGACACAGAAAGCTGTATGGGTAAGATGGCGATAGTTCGAGTTCTGTCGAGCAGGTAGTCGCCATCGGCCCATGATCTGGAATCTCGGGGCCGT